>JACREC010000100.1 GCA_016218445.1 Nitrosomonadales bacterium | reverse complement strand
GCCCTTCCCGCATCAGAGGGCTACGCCCCACCGTGTCAGGGCAGCGAGCGAAGGGCATCAACCATTCGCGTCGTCGCCTTCCTTGCATCCCATCCCGCAAAACCGTTGTCGCGGCCATGTGGGACTTGTTCAGAGGTTCCTAAAATGAAGTATTGCAGCGAATGCGGCGCGCCCGTTGAGCTTCGCCTGCCGCCAGACGACAGCCGCCCGCGTCATGTCTGCACCGCCTGCGCCACCATCCACTACCAAAATCCCAAACTGGTAGTCGGCGCCATTCCGGAATGGGAAGATGGCCGCATCCTGCTGTGTCGCCGCGCCATCGAGCCGCGCCACGGGCTGTGGACGCTGCCTGCGGGCTTCATGGAAAACGGCGAGACCACCACTGAAGCCGCCATACGCGAAACGCTGGAAGAGGCCAACGCGCGCATCGCAATCGGCGAACTGTATTCGATGTACAACCTGCCCTATATCAATCAGGTGCATCTGTTGTTCCGCGCCAGGCTGCTCGACCTGGATTTTTCGCCCGGTATGGAAAGTCTGGAAGTTGGGTTATTCGAAGAGCAGGATATTCCATGGGATGAAATCGCCTTCCGCCCGGTGCATTTCACCCTGCAATACTACTTTGCCGACCGCAAGACCGGCAATTTCCAATTCCGCATCGGCAATCTGGAACCATCCATGCGCCCGGCATAGGTAACAAAATACGAATCTTTATACTGAGCAGGGTTTCCGCCTATAATTACAAAAAACGAATTTAACATTGATGTTTATGTCCGCAAACCGCCTTCCCTTATTGCTTGCCAGCCTCCTGCTGGGTGGCTGCGCCTCGACCCACCACAATCCGAAAGATCCTTTCGAGCCGTTCAATCGCGGCGTGTACCAATTCAACGAGACAGTTGACAAGGCCATAATCAAGCCGGCGGCAAAAGGCTACAACGCGGTCATGCCGGTGCCTGGCAAGATCATGGTGTCCAATTTTTTTTCCAATCTGGATGACTTCATCGTTACCATCAATGACCTGCTGCAACTCAAGATCGTGAATGCTGTTTCGGACGGCGGACGCATTTTCGTGAATTCCACGATAGGCCTCGGCGGTTTGGTTGACGTAGCTTCCATGGGGGGGCTGGAGAAACGCCACGAAGATTTCGGTCAGACCTTGGGTTACTGGGGAGTCGGCAGCGGCCCCTACCTCGTGATCCCCCTGTTCGGTCCCAGCTCCGTCCGCGACGGCGTTGGATTGTATGCGGACACCCGCTCAGATGTGCTGAGAAGGGTCAGTCATGTGGACACCCGCAACCAGTTGTACGCGACAAGGTTGCTGAGCAAACGCGCCGACCTGCTGCACAAGGAAAAAGTTCTCGAGGAGGCCATGATCGACCGCTACTCCTTTGTCCGCGACGGTTACCTGCAGCGCCGCAAGAGCCTGATATATGACGGCAACCCGCCGCGCGAAAAATTCGATGACGACGAGAATGACAGCGCGCCGGATAAAACTTCAGTCAACGACCATGAGGAAGGTATGCAGCCTGCGGCAACTGAAGCAGCAGCTGTTGTCGCGCCCGATGCTGCGGTCGGCACTGAACCGTCTGCGCCGCAACAAACCGGCGTGTACCGCATCTGGTTATCGCAGCGCAAGGGGATACGCTAAAGTACTTTACAACAAGGCACTAAAAATGGGACCTCTAAAAATTCCGATTTCGTCATTCCGGCAAAGGCCGGAATCCAGTTAAATAAAATAGCTGGATGCCGGATCAAGTCCGGCATGACGAAATTTTTAGAGGTTCCCAAAACAAAAAGGCTTGCATTACTGCAAGCTTTTTTTATTTGATGTTGCTGCGTTTAGCTTCCCGCGCGCAAAGCCTCGATACGTTCCTCCAGCGGCGGGTGGGTCATGAACAGGCGCATCATCCCCTTGCCGCCGGAGATGCCGAAGGCGGCCATCATTTCCGGCAAAACAGTCTGTTCATGGTTTATTTTCAGCTTCTCCAGCGCGGCAATCATCTTGTTGCGTCCGGCCAGGCTGGCACCGCCCGCATCGGCGCGGAATTCGCGCTGGCGCGAGAACCACATCACGATCATGCTGGCCAGCACGCCCAGCACCAGTTGCGCCGCTATTTCTGCGACAAAAGCGCCCATGCCGCGTCCACTGCGCCCGTCATTCTTGAGCAGCACGCGGTCCACCAGAATGCCAAACAATTTGGCGAAGAAAATCACAAAGGTATTCACCACGCCCTGGATCAGCGCCAGCGTTACCATGTCGCCGTTGGCAACATGGCTGATCTCGTGGCCCAGCACGGCTTCCGCCTCGTCGCGGCTCATGTTGTGCAGCAGGCCGGTGCTCACCGCCACCAGCGCGGCATTGCGGTTCCAGCCGGTGGCGAAGGCATTCACATCCGGCGCGTCATAGATCGCCACTTCCGGCATCCCGATGCCCGCCGCGTCCGCCTGCCTGCGCACGGTTTCCACCAGCCAGCGCTCGGTCGGGTCGGTTGGATTTTCGATGACCTGCGCGCCCACCATCCGCTTGGCCGACCACTTGGACATCAGCAGCGAAACAATCGAGCCTGAGAAACCGATCACCAGCGACAGGATCAGCAGCGCGTTGAAGTTGATGCCGCCGCTCTGGTCGAGCACCCGGTCCACGCCGAGCAGGCGCAGGGTGATGTTGATGACGAAAACCACCGCCAGGTTGGTCAGGATGAACAGGAATATCCGCTTCATTATGGTTTCTCCTATGAACGCTATGCAGAAATGCGGCGCGCAGTTTAACACCGTTGCCGTGCGGGCCTAACATGGGGGGAGCGCGGCAGTTTTTCAATAGCCCGCTATCCAGCATGGGCAGGGAAATTGACACAGGGGCGAATACCTCACTAGACTTGCCCACATCGCGCCGAGGTAACCGCCTTGAATACACTCTACCGCTACACCCGCACCGCCATCACCTTGCATTGGGCGGTGGCGGCGTTGATCTTCGCCACCTTTCCGCTCGGCGTGTACATGCACGACCTGACGCTGTCGCCGTACAAACTCCGGCTATTCAGCTACCACAAGTGGATCGGCGTCACCATCTTCCTGCTGGCCGTGCTGCGCGTATCGTGGCGCAGCACACATCGCCCGCCGCCGTTACCCGCCGCCATGCCAAATTGGGAAAAGCTTGCCGCCAACACCGTGCATTACCTGCTGTATACACTGATCTTTGCCGTGCCGCTGAGCGGCTGGCTGATGAGCTCAGCCAAGGGCGTCCAGACCGTGTGGTTCGGCGTGCTGCCGCTGCCCGACCTGCTCGCCAAGAACAAGGAACTGGGCGACCTGCTCAAGGAGGTGCACGAAAGCCTCAACTTCGCTATGTTCGGACTGGTGCTTGCCCATATCGGCGCCGCGCTCAAACATCACTTCATCGAGCGCGACGAGATACTGGCGCGCATGATCCCGATTCTCGGGAGGGGCGCATGAAACATTTGCTGGCTGTTCCGCTGCTGCTCGCCGCCTCGCTGGCATCCGGCGCGGAATTTGCCGTACTGCGCCCGCAGCAAAGCAGCATTATTTTTGTGTCGAAACAGATGGGCGTGCCGATGGAAGGCAGCTTCAGGAAATTCACTGCCCGCATCGCGGTTGACCCGGCCAGTCCGGAAACCGGCTCGGCGCGCATTGACATCGACCTTGCCAGCATAGACACCGGCAGCACTGATGGGGATGAGGAAGTCGCGGGCAAGGCATGGTTCGACACCAAGAACCATCCTGTCGCCAGCTTCATCTCGGGCAGTGTCAAACCTTCCGGCAAGGAGCGTTATGAAGCGCTCGGCAAGCTGTCCATCAAGGGCAAGACGCTGGACGTCAAGGCCCCTTTCACGCTCAAACAAAATACTGATACGCTGATCATTGAGGGCATGTTTCCGATCAAACGCCTCGATTACGGCATCGGCACGGGTGTCTGGAGCGACACCGATACGGTCGCCGACGAAGTACAAATCCGCTTTCACTTTACCATTGCAAAAAAATAACCACACTGAAAGGAAATACCATGAATAAATTTCTCATAATCCTCCTCACCGGCCTGCTTGCCGCGCCCGCCTGCGCTGCGGATAACTACACCATTGACCCCAACCACACCTGGCCTGTATTTGAAGTCAACCACCTCGGCTTTACCACCCAGCGTGGCCGCTTCAACAAATCCAGCGGCAGGATCACCCTCGACGCCGCCGCGAAAAAAGGCAGCGTAGATCTGGTCATTGAGACAGCCTCGATCGACATGGGGTTTGACAAATGGGATGCACACATGAAATCGGACGAATTCTTCAATGTCGTGCTATTCCCCACCATGCACTTCACCTCCGACAAACTGGTGTTCGATGGCGACAAGGTCGTGGCCGCCGAAGGCAACTTTACTCTGCTCGGCGTCACCAAACCGCTGGCGCTCACCGTGAACAACTTCCGCTGCGCACCCCACCCGATGAACAAAAAACCGACCTGCGGCGCGGACATCACCGCCACATTCAATCGCTCGGAATTCGGCATGACCAAATTCGTGCCGGCAGTGAGCGATGAAGTAAAAATATCCGTTCCAGTAGAAGCGATAAAGGACTAAACCTGGAAACGCCCGCCGGCACCTGATTGTTGACCATGCAAGCTGTTTTTTCCAGGGGTGTTACATCTGAATACAAGGGAGCGAAGATTTAAGCCCCAGTACTTGAGCAGGGGTGTAATGCGGCACGATCAACAACTGGTTCGCGCCCAGAAGCAGACAGTGGTGAATCCGCAGCCAGTAGTAGCCAGTCAACAAACGCCTTTAGCAATTAATGAACATACTTAAAAACTGCAAAGTTGTATCTGCCAGTTGACAATTAATATATACCATAGTAAATTGTTCAACAATTGCTTAACTATCTCACCTCCCGTGATAACCCCCTGTTGAGCAGGCGTTCTGACTCCATGTTAGAACTACGTTCCCCCCTAGGCTTATGCTTAGGGGGTTTTTTTAGGTAGCGTTCTCGTGCCCTCAATGACTGCTTTAGAGTAGGCTGTTTCATGGTGCGATTATGCGTTAAAACCAAAATTTTAATGCACGATTAGAAGACTACATGGGATCCAGTATCACACTCCAGCCGGGCAATCACACCTTCATCGCCGAAGCCGGCGAAACTATCCTCGATGCCGCGCTCAAGCATGGCCACAAACTGCCGTATAGTTGCCGCGAAGGGGCATGCGGTATGTGCAAAGGCAACGTGCTGCAAGGCGCGGTAGATCACGGCAAGTCTCTGGATTTCGCATTGAGTGCGGAGGAAAGGGGAGCGGGCATAGTCTTGTTCTGCTGCGCCAAACCCAAATCTGATCTGGTCGTCGAGCGCCGCGAAATGAGCATCAGCTGGGATATGCTAGAGTGGAATATATCGACGAACTGAATATCCCGGCAAAAGCCATGCCTTGCCGCGTGCAAAAAATGGAACGAGTGGCGGAGGATATTGATGGTGCTCTACCTCAGGCTACGGATACAAGAAGTTTGAATCCAGTTTTGTTAATCATGGTGAAGCAGCCGCCATTTATAGCTGCCAATTTATTTATAGGAGTGCTGCAATGCGTAAAATTATTTTGATGATGATGCTAACGACAATCGCTGGTTGCGGTGAGAAGGCATCTGTCAGCAAGACTGAAACTGATGCACACCCCGCACAGAATACAAATATGAGCGGCCAGTTTGGATCGGGGGTGCAAAGTCCAGAGGAAAAGTTTGCCGAGGTGAAGCAGAAAGCTGAGTCTGGCAGTTCAAAAGATCAATTAGGTCTCGGCCGGATGTATTACAACGGAGTCGGCGTAACCAAAGATGACGCAAAGGCGGCGGAGTGGTGGCAGAAAGCGGCTGCGCAAGGTAATGAAGCCGCGCAGGAAGCTCTCAAAAACCTTCGTGCAAATAGCCCTTAAGGGGGAATCAAATGAAATTCAGTTTTATGGAAACGCTGAACAAGTACATACAAGTATTGAAGCCGTTGTTCAGTAGAACAGTGGGTCGAGTGGCAAAAAGCTCAATAATTACACATCAGGATGTTGACCGGATGGCAGGGTTCACCTTTTCTTTTCAAACGACCATGCCACGTCGCACACGCATTTAAATAGATCGCGAACTTCCGCTATGTGTCGAGAACAGCCCTTCGTGAACGGCAAATTCGTGCCGTGAAGCGGAAGGTCAAGGTAATAAAATGACTGCTCGCCAAGGCATAGATTTATTTCTTTGGGCGCGCCAATATCAAATTGGAACCGTGGTAAGCCAGTTGCCCGATTTGTCCGAACCGCCACGCCAGCCATAGCTCGAACACCTGACCGCATTCGCCCCGCCACTTGGGGCTTCCACAACCAAAGACCCCTTTTTCTACCCGCCTAATTG
>JACREC010000098.1 GCA_016218445.1 Nitrosomonadales bacterium | reverse complement strand
TGTATAGCAGATGACAACGAAACCGGGGGCGACCTGGCTTCGACGTGGGTTGCAAAGCAGTGTAGGGCATACCGAGGACCCGCCACCTCGTAAATCAGCTGGAAAACCAATAGTCGCAAACGACGAAAAGTACGCTTTAGCAGCGTAAGCTGTTAGACCTCACACCCTGCTGTCCGTGGAGGGGCTCAAGGCCGCAAGGCCGCGATGAGTGAGGTCATTTACACGGAATCGTGTCATGCAGGGTTACTTTGTATGGCATTAAATTTAGGTGACTCGTTCGGTAGCAGCCTGTCGGTTGGCGTCTGCCGGATAAAATCAAACAACCAGACTAAGTATGTAGAACTGCCTGTAGAGTGCTTGCGGACGCGGGTTCGATTCCCGCCGCCTCCACCATCAAATAAAAACGACACCCTCGCGGTGTCGTTTTTATTTGTTGGGCTGTAATTGCACGGGGATCGAATCCGCGTCCGGTGCGGGCGCGGGGCGGAGGGCATCAAACGATCATTCCTTCCGCTTCAGCATCGCTTGCAGGTCGGCAAATGGATTATGGGTTGCCACGGACGTCTGGTCACCTGCTCCCCTTCCCCGTACCGCCTCATCCAGAAGGCGTGCATGTTCGTTCTCGTGGCAGTACAAACAAAGCAGTTCCCAGTTGCTGCCGTCCAGCGGGTTGTTGTCGTGATTGTGATCCTTGTGGTGAACCGTCAACTCGCGCAGGCGTACACCTGAGAACTCGCGGCCGCATCGCCCGCAAATCCATGGAAACAGTTTGAGCGCCCGCTCGCGGTAGGTTGCCTCGCGCTCCTCGCTCTGGCGGCGAGCCTCGGCAACGACGCGGTCGAGCCGTGAATGATCAGGGGTTGTGCGCTTGGCCATGTTCAGAGGTTCCTTGATTCTGGGTTAGAGAAACGCTGAATAAGCATGTCATCGCGAGGAGCGAAGCGACGTGGCGATCCACAGCTATGTGATTTTTGAGGCTTTCTGGATTGCTTCGCCGCGCTCGCAATGACGGTTTTGGATTGGAATTAACCATACAACCTGCGCCCTCTTATGCGCGCGCGGTGGGCCGTGCGCTGCTCGCTTTCGGTGAGCGGCCGCTTCCTGCCCTCAAAGGGATTCTTGCCAGCCTTGAATTCGATCCTAAGCGGGGTGCCTTGCAGCTTGAACGCTTCGCAGAAAGTGCGCTCCAGGTAGCGGCGGTAGCTGTCCGGAATTTTGTCCAGCGCGCTGCCGTGAATCACGATCAGCGGCGGGTTGCTGCCGCCCTGGTGGGCATAGCGCATCTTGGGACGGAACTGGGAGCGCGGGGGCTGCTGTTTTTCCACTGCTGCGATAAGCACCCGCGTGAGCTGGGGTGTGGGCAGCTTGGCCATCGCGGCGGCATACGCCTCATCCACCGATTTCAGCACGCCGGGTATGCCGTTGCCGTGCAGGGCGGAAATGAAATGCAGTTTGGCGAAGCTCAAGAAATGCAGCTTGCGCTCGATGTCGCGCTTGACCGTAGCGCGCTGATATTCGTCCAGCCCGTCCCACTTGTTCACCGCCAGCACCAACGCGCGCCCGGCTTCCAGCACGAAGTCGGCGATGTGCGCGTCCTGTTCGGTGATCTGGTCGCGCCCGTCCACCACCAGCACCACCACGTTGGCGTCTTCCACCGCCTGCAGGGTTTTGATCACGGAAAATTTTTCGATCGCTTCGTCCACCTTGCCGCGGCGGCGCACCCCGGCGGTATCAATGATGGTGTACTGGCGGCCAGCCCGCTCGAAGTCAATGTAGATGCTGTCGCGCGTGGTGCCGGGCTGGTCGAAGGCGATCACCCGCTCTTCGCCCAGGATGGCATTCACCAGCGTGGACTTGCCGACGTTCGGGCGGCCGACAATGGCGATCTTTGGATGGTCGTCCTGCGCCTCCTCGCCCTCTGCCTGCGGCGGAAAATCTTCCAGCGCGAGCTCCACCATCTCACTCACATTGTCGCCATGCGCCGAAGAAATCGGCAGCGGTTCGCCCAGCCCCAGTTCAAAGAATTCGTTGGTGACGGCGGCGCGCTGCATACCCTCGGCCTTGTTGACCAGTAGCAGCACCGGACGCCCGGTCTTGCGCAATTGCTCGGCGATAATCTTGTCCTGCGGTGTGCAGCCCTGGCGGCCATCCACCATGAACAGCACGATGTCGGCTTCGTCCACCGCCTGCCGCGTCTGCTTGGCCATCTCGAACAGGATGCCTTCCCTGGCGACCGGCTCCAGACCGCCGGTATCCACCACCAGGAATGGCCGCTCGCCGATGCGCCCGCGCCCGTAGTGGCGGTCGCGCGTGAGTCCCGGCTGGTCGGCCACCAGGGCGTCGCGGCTGCGCGTGATGCGGTTGAACAGCGTGGATTTGCCGACGTTGGGTCGGCCAACCAATACCAGCGTGGGTAGCATTTCGGGCTTTCAATAATTGAGGACTGAGGTTCGAGGACTGAGGACTGAGTAAAACCACCGTGCTTTGCACTCAGTCCTCAGCACTCAGTCCTTAGCCCTGATTTCCAGCGAGTACAAACCGCCATTGCTCGTTTGCACCAGCAAGCCGCTGTCCAGCTCTACCGGTTTAGTCACGATGCCATCACCACCGGATTTGAGGCGCGCCGCCAGGCTCCCGTCATCACGGCTTAACACATGCAGATAGCCTTCATAATCGCCCACCACCACATGGTTGCCGACCACATAAGGCGCCGAAATATTGCGCCTGGCCAATTGGTCGTTCTTCCACAGCGTGCTGCCGCTGGTCTTGTCCAGTGCGGACACTGCGCCGTTGGCGTCGGTCACGTAGAGATATTTGCCCAGCAGTGCCATGCCTTTATCGCTGGACAGCTCGCGGCTCCATAGCAGGTTACCTTGTGCAATATCGAAGCAGGCCGCGTTCCCCTGGAAAGCCACCGCGCAAACTTGTTCGTTGTCCATTACCGGCAGGCTGGTGACATCGCTGATGCGCTCCAGTTCGGTGTTGCCGTGCGGCAGCGATACCACCGATTCCCAAATGACAATGCCGTTGTTCAGGCCGATTGCCGCCAGCTTGCCGCCGGCGAAACCGGCATACACCACACCGCGCCCGATGCTTACGCCGGCATGGCTGCGCACGACCAGTGCCGGGGTGGCGCGCTCATACAGCCACTGGCGCTTGCCATCCGCCACGCTCAACCCGGCAATGCGGCCGTCGCCGGTGCGCACCACCACGATGCCATCGGCCACTTGCGGCGCACTCAATACCTCACTGGACATCTTGACCTTCCAGCGCAGCTTGCCGTCCTCTTCAAAGGCCGCCAGATCGCCCTTTCCGCCGCCGACCAGCACCAGGCCAGCGCCCGCCCCCACTCCGCCGGAAATGGCAAAGCCGCTCTCGGCACGCCACACCTGCTTGCCGGCTGCACGCTCCAGACGGAACACTTCGCCTTTGGCATTCGCGGCATACACCGCATCGCGTGTCACCGCAGGCAGCAGCGCGTTGTTGCCCGCGCTGCCGACATCCTGATGCCAGCGCACTGCAAAGACGGCGCGCTCCTTGAACTCGGTCAGCTTGGCCGGCTCCATGCCGGTTTTGTTGCCGAGCCAGCCGGCCACGGTGGAACAGCCGGCGAGCAACACCAGCAGCAGCAACGCAGCCGTGCGGCTGAATGTCATTTTTTTCCTCCGAGCGTATCCAGTTTCATCTGGACCAGGTTGTGGTGTGCGCTTTTGGCATCGGTCTTGTCCAATACCTGCTGGTAAGCGGCACGCGCTGCTTCAGTCTTGCCCTGCGCGTTCAGCACATCGCCCTTGAGTTCTGTATACAAACCAGCGAAAGAATCGGGGTGGGGGGTATCAAGCAACGCCAGCGCCTCGTCATAACTTTTCTCGTCCAGCAGCATATTGGCCAAATTGAGGCGGGCCACATTCTTCAATCCTTCCTCGTCGGCGTGTTTGATCACCCACTGCAGTTGTGTCTTGGCGCGTGCTGCGTCTTTGGTCAGGTTGTTAACCTGCGCCGCCAGCAGTGAGGCACGCGGCGCGTAGGCGCTGGAACCGTAATTTTCGATCAATGCCGCCGCCGCATCATTGACGCGCTTGGGATCCCCGCTGCCAATCTGCTTCCCCAGTTCGGCAAACAGTGTGGCGGCTTCAACCGCCTGGTTGGACTTATAGGATTGCCAGCCGCGCATCGCGGCGAAACCGCCAAGCGCCAGCGCCAGCATCAACAGCAGCCATTTGCCGTTGTCTCTCCACCACGCCTTGAGCGCATCTATCTGTTCCTGTTCATGCAAATCGAGTGTCGACATTTTCTATCCTTATTTAATCAGTTCATTAATTTTGCCCGGCAACTCGCCGAGCGCTACACACACTTGTTCACCGCCGCGCAGCGGCTTGAGGGTGGCTTGTCCGGCGCGCGCCTCATCGTCGCCGACGATGACCGCACAACATGCATTGCTGGCATCGGCCTTTTTCATCTGCGACTTGAAACTGCCGCCGCCGCAATGCAGCAGCACGCGCAATCCCGCATCGCGCAACTGCTCGGCCACTCCGCTTGCCATGGCATCAGCCAGCTCTCCCTGGTGCACCAGATACACATCCAGTTCCTGCGGCGGGCAACTCATGCCGTCTTCCTGCAACAGCGCCAGCAAACGCTCGATGCCCATCGCAAAACCACACGCCGGCGCAGGCTTGCCGCCGATCTGTTCGATCAGGCCGTCGAAACGCCCGCCCGCGCAAATGGTGCCCTGCGCGCCGAGACGCGTGGTGACCCACTCGAACACGGTGCGGTTATAGTAATCCAGCCCGCGCACCAGCCGCGTGTTGATCTCGAACGCAATCTCGTGCCGCCGCAAAATTTCCTGCACCGCCGCGAAGTGCTGCAGCGCCTCATCTTCCAGCTCGTCCATCAGACTGGGCGCGCCCGCGATCAATGCCTGCATCGCCGGATTCTTGCTGTCGAGGATACGCAACGGATTGCTGTGCAAACGCCGCGTCGCATCGGCATCCAGGTCGCCGCTGTGTTGCCTGAAATACGCGATCAGCTTTTCGCGGTGGCGCAGCCGCGCCGCCGTATCGCCCAGCGTATTGAGTTGCAGGGTGACGTCGCGGATGCCCAGCTTGCGGGGGGGGGGCTCGCACATAAGGTTGAGCTCGGCAGGGGGGTGGGGGGCGGCGAATCCCAGCGCTTCCACGCCGAACTGGTGAAACTGGCGGTAACGCCCCTTCTGCGGGCGTTCATGGCGGAACATCGCCCCGCCGTAGTACAAACGCTGCGGCGCATTGTACAGCAGGTTGTGTTGCAGCACGGCGCGCACGCAGGAAGCGGTGCCTTCCGGGCGCAGCGTCAGTTGGTCGCCATTGAGGCTGTCCTCGAAGCTGTACATCTCCTTCTCGACGATGTCGGTCACCTCGCCGATGGCGCGCTTGAACAATGCAGTCGGCTCCAGCCGCGGCATGCGGATGTTGCGGTAGCCGAAGCTATCCAGACACTCCCGCACCACATCCTCGAACCACAGCCAAAGCCCCGCCTCGTCCGGCAGGATGTCATTCATGCCGCGCACGGCTTGTAGAGTTTCGTTGCTCATAAAATAATCCAAGCTTGTAGCTCGTAGCCTGTAGCTTGTAGCGAATGCACTGGCTACCCGCTACAAGCTACCCGCTACAGGCTTTCTCATGTATTTCCGTTCCACATACTCGTCCACGATCTTCTGAAATTCCTGCGCGATATTGTCGCCGCGCAGAGTAACAGTCTTCTCGCCATCCACATACACCGGCGCGGCGGGGCTTTCGCCGGTCCCAGGCAGGCTGATGCCGATATTCGCCAGCTTGCTTTCGCCGGGGCCATTGACGATACAGCCCATCACTGCCACCCTCATTTCTTCCACGCCGCTGTACTGCCCGCGCCACAGCGGCATCTGCGCGCGCAGGTAGGACTGGATGCCCTGCGCCAACTCCTGGAACACCATGCTGGTGGTGCGCCCGCAGCCGGGGCAGGCGGTAACCATCGGCGCGAACGAACGCAGCCCCATGGTCTGCAAAATCTCCTGCGCCACGATCACTTCCTGCGTGCGGTCGCCGCCCGGCTCCGGCGTTAAGGAAACACGGATGGTGTCGCCGATGCCTTCCTGCAGCAGTACAGCCAGCGCGGCGGTAGAGGCAACGATACCCTTGGAGCCCATGCCCGCTTCGGTCAGGCCGAGATGCAACGGATAGTCGCAACGCCGCGCCAGCTCGCGGTACACCGCGATCAAATCCTGCACCTCGCTCACCTTGCACGACAACACGATGCGGTCATGCGGCAGACCCAGTTCCTCGGCGCGTTTCGCGTTGTCCAGCGCGGAAACGATCAGTGCCTCGCGCGTCACCTCGGCCACTTCTTTCGGCTGCGCCAGTCTGGCGTTCTCGTCCATCATGCGCACCACCAGGTTCTGGTCCAGGCTGCCCCAATTCACGCCGATGCGCACCGGTTTGTTATAGCGCTTTGCCACATCAATCATCATGGCAAACTGGTCCTCGCCCGGGTGCCCGGCCATAACCAGCGACTTGGCGAGCGTTGTTTGCTCGCTTAGTCGATTGGCTAGTGGTGCTATCAAAAGTTTTGTGGACTTGCGGTTCCTGCCGACGTTGCCGGGGTTGATGCGGTATTTCTCCAGCGCCTGCGCGCATTCCGGAAATTCAGTCAGCAGGCGGTGGCCGTTGTAGTGGAAGTCGCCGATCAGCGGCACGCCGCAGCCCATATCATCGAGCAGCCTGCGGATGCGCGGCACCTGCACGGCGGCCTCGGAAGTGTTTACGGTGATGCGCACCAGTTCAGAACCGGCCTGCGCCAGTTCATACACCTGTTGCGCCGTGGCTTGCGCATCGGCAGTGTCGGTGTTGGTCATGGACTGCACCACCACCGGCGCACCGCCGCCGATGGCGAAATTGCCCACCATGACGCGTTGCGCCGCGCGGCGCTTGATCGGCGAATGGCTCACGCTTACTCCAAAGTCAGGTGGGCAACTTGCGCTCTGGTGTATGGCGCAAGATCAACGGCCTGTCCCTTGTAATACAAGTGCACGCCATTGGTATGGCCAATTACCATTGAAAATGGCGGTTTGCCATTGATGCCCTGTTCACTGCCGGGCGTGTTGAGTAGCGACAACAGGATTTTGCCCTCCCTGTCCTTCACCTCCACCCAGGATTCCTCGTCAAACGCCAAGTAGATAGCGGCAGCTTGTTTGGATGCACTGCTTGCGGCAACCGGTTGGGCAAGAGGCTCAGCGGCCTCCTGCACGGTTGTTGCGGCAACTTGCAGCGCCTTCATCATCTCCGTATCGGGTACCGCCGAAGCGGGCAACGCCGCAGGAAGCGCCGGCGTTGCCACATGCGGCGCCTTTGGTGCGCTTGGCGCATTACCGTGCAGCCAGGCGAACAACGCCAATGCGGCCGCAACAGCGAGCGCCGCCGCCAGCCAGATGATATTGGGTTTGCGCGCCGAATAAACATCCGGGAAGGGTACTTCCGCCAGTGTGCTTGCAGCCGATGGTGCGGGCTGCACCACCGCTCCCGGCAGTGCGTCCAGCAATGGGAGGGGGTCGAGTTGCAGCAATCTGGCGTAACTGCGCACAAAGCCGCGCACGAAGGTGATTTCCGGCAGGCGCGCGAAATCGTCCGCCTCCAGCGCCTCGATCTGGCGCGGAGCAAACTTCAGGCGGTTGGCCACATCGGCCACGCCCAGGCCGAGGCGCGTGCGCGCTTCGCGCAGTGCGGCGCCCACGCTGAACGGCTGCGCCTTAATGCTGCCTGGGGCATTGCTTGGGGCGTTGCCTGGAATATCATCCGGCTGGCTGTCTGTCATTGTCCGTGCAGCATCAATTGGGTTTCACGCGAGTCGGGAAAGCGCTTGCGCAATTGCAACGCATAACTTTCCTCGGAATTTTTATCGCCCAGCCTGCGCTCAATGCGCACCGCCAGCCACAGATTCTCGGCGGTCAAGGAAGCGGGTTCACTGACCTGCGCAAAGCGCATGAAGTAGGATTTCGCACCCGCATAGTCGCCGTTGGCAAAGCTCATGTCAGCCAGGCCCAGCAGCGCTTCCGGCATGTTGGGCCGAAGGATCAAGGCCTTTTGCAGAAACTCCTCGGCATCCCTGGTATTGCCGCCCTTCTTGGAACACACCCCGGCGTTCAAGTAGGATTTTTCCGGCGTGGCGTAAAGCGGGTTCTTCAGCGCCGCCATGAAGTGCTTGATGGAATCGCGCTCCTTGCCGCGCTGGCAGAGGAACCAGCCATAGTTGTTATGCGCATCCGAATCGCTGCTGTCCAAACGCAGGCTGTGCTGGAAATCCTCTTCCGCCTGCCGATCCTCGTGCAATGCCATGTTTACCAGTCCGCGCACGTTATAGGCCGGTGCGTAGTCGGGCTCGGCCTTTAATGCCTTCCCCAGTTCTTCCAGCGCCACGCCAAGCTGGATGCGTTCGTAATAACTTGCCGCCAATTCGGTGTGCACCCTTGCACTGGCCAGCGTGCGCGTGATGACCTGCTGGCCGGATGAGTTGGTCGTCTGCGTAGCGCATCCAGCCAGGCCCAAGGCAAACAGAAGCCCACTCAGCAGTCCCGTGTACGAAAGCAATCTCATGTGCGAACCTCCGTCAATTGGTGCGTTCTTTTGGTTTTATCCTGCACCTGCCCGGCCAGTTGTCCGCAGGCGGCCGCAATGTCGTCACCGCGCGTCTTGCGCGTGGTGGTGACAATGTCGGCTTGCATCAGCACATCGCGAAAGCGGCGCACCGCCTCCGCGCCGGAACGCCGGTAATGCGTTTGCGGAAACGGGTTGAACGGGATCAGGTTGAACTTGCACGGCACATCGCGCACCAGCGCAACCAGTTCACGCGCCTGCTGCGCGCTGTCATTCACGCCTTCCAGCATCAC
>JACREC010000005.1 GCA_016218445.1 Nitrosomonadales bacterium | reverse complement strand
GCGGGCATGGCCCGCTCCTACACACATGCGGTTTTTAATGCGATGAAGTGTAAAAGGGGAATCATCATGAAAAGATCCGTTGTGCAGTTATTGGCCGTGTTGCTGACAGCAGCATGGGGCATCAGTGCCCATGCCGCGCCGCCGTCCGAGGAAGAGGAATTGGCGCTGGTCTATGGCGACAAGTCCTTCGTCACGATCGCCAGCGGCGCCCGGCAACCCATCGCGCGGGCGCCATCGGTCGCCACCGTGGTCACCGCGGAAGACATCGCGGCCAGCGGCGCGGCGGATCTGGACGAAGTGCTGGAAACGGTGCCCGGCCTGCACGTGGCGCGATCCCCTATCGGCTACAACCCAATCTATACCATACGCGGCATTCACACCCAGTACAATCCCCAGGTGTTGATGCTGGTGAACGGCGTTCCGATCACCGGTGTGATTTTCGGCGACCGTTCCTTAGTCTGGGGCGGCATGCCGGTGGAGAACATCGCGCGCATCGAAGTGATACGCGGCCCCGGTTCCGCACTGTACGGCGCGGACGCCTTTTCCGGCGTGATCAATATCATCACCAAGACTGCCGCTGACCTCAACGGCACGCAACTCGGTTTGCGCGCCGGCTCGTTCAATAGTCGCGATGCCTGGGTGCAGCATGGCGGCGCATGGGGCGCGTTCGATGCCGCCGCCTATTTGCGGGCAGGCGCCACCGACGGCCAGCGGCAAATCATCGCCGCAGACGCGCTGTCCGGCACGCTATTTCCTTCCCTCGCGCCGGGACCGGTCAACCTCGGGCGCGATGCCATTGATGGCCGCCTTGACCTGTCGCGCGACAAATGGCGGCTGCGCGCCGGCTTTCAGCAGCGCTCCAACGGGAGAACTGGTGCCGGGGTGGCTTCGGCGCTGGATCCTGTAGGCAGCAATTTCGGTCAGCGCGTCTCCACCGACCTCACTTATCAGGATGCAAACTTTGCACCCGACCTGGATGTCACCGCACAGGCCAGTTATCTGCACATCACCGAGCAATCCGATCTGACGCTTTACCCTCCGGGCTTTCCCGGCTTCCCCAACGGCGTGATCGGCAATCCCGACAAGTGGGAGCGCCACTTGCGCTTCAACCTGGCGGCGGCTTATAACGGCTTGCAGAGCCACAAGTTGCGTTTCGGCGCCGGCACTCAGGATGACGACCTGTACCGTATCAAGGAAACCAAGAATTTCGCCCTGGTGTTCGTCCCCGGCGTGGGATACGTTCCGGCACCACTGGGAGCGGTGGTGGATGTGACCGACACTGCGCCTTTCCTGCGCCCGCACAGCCGCCGCGTGAATTATGTTTACGCGCAGGACGAATGGTCTTTCACCAAGGACTGGTACCTGACCGCTGGCGTGCGCCACGACCAGTATTCCGATTTCGGCGGCACCACCAACCCGCGCGTTGCGCTGGTATGGGAAACGGCTTACAACCTGACCAGCAAGCTGCTCTATGGCCGGGCTTTCCGGCCGCCGTCATTCTCCGAACTCTACAACATCAATAATCCGGTACTGTTGGGCAATCCCAACCTCAAGCCGGAAACCAACGAATCCGTGGAACTGGCTTTCGCCTGGCAGGCGGCCAGGACCTTGCAGGCGAACCTGAACCTGTTCCGCTACCAGATGAAGGATATCCTGCGTTTTGTGCAGGACCCAGCGACTGGCATCTCCACCGCGCAGAATGCCGGGCGGCAGCACGGCCAGGGCATGGAAGTCGAACTGGTCTGGGACGCGGGCTCAAAGCTGCGGCTGTCGGGCAATTACGCGCAGCAACATTCGATTGATGAGGCAACCAACCAGGATGCGGGCAATGCACCCCGGCACCACGTCTATGCGCGGGCGGACTGGCGCTTCATGCCACGCTGGACTCTGGACGCGCAGCTCAACTACGTTGCCGGGCGCAAGCGCGAGCCGACGGATACCCGCCCCGCCATCGCCGATTACCACACCGTGGACCTCATGCTGCGCAACCAGCAGCAGAACAGCGATTGGGATTTTGCCTTCAAAGTGCTCAACCTGTTCGATGCCGACGCGCGCGAGCCGTCTCCGACGCCGGGCCTGATTCCCAACGACCTGCCGCTGGCACCGCGCGAGTGGCGCGTTGAGTTGCGCTACAAGCTCTGATGAGCAATTCCGTTTATCAATATCAATGGGGTCAGACTCGATTGATTTTGCTGTTTGTAGCCATGGCTCTGGTTACAGCACTGGCCGTCATATCACCGGCATGGGCAGCGGGGGAAGACAGGATCGCCGTGATCTATCCCGACATCGGTGAGCCTTATCGGGGGATATTCGAGAAAATAATCGATGGTATCGAGGACAAAGTCGGCACCCGGGTAGCCAACAATCCGGTGCGCGCCGACACGGATATCGGCGGTCTGAAAGCCGGTCTGCTGCGCCAGAACACCAAGGTGGTGATCGCCCTTGGCCGGCAGGGCATGAAGACGGCAACGGTGCTGAACAGCGGCATCAGGGTGGTGGTGGGCGGCGTGTTGACGGTGCCGGAAGACGAGGCGCGCACACAGCCGGTGATCAGCCTGTCGCCGGACCCCGCACTGCTGTTTGCCCGCATGAAGGCGCTGATGCCGGCGGCAAAGCGTGTGTTCGTCGTCTACAATCCCGCTTTAAACGGCTGGCTGCTGAAATTGGCCAAAGAAGCCGCTCGTGCCCAAGGGCTGGAGTTGGTGGCGCACGAGGCGCAGGACCTGCGCAGTGCGGTGCGGTTCTACCAGGAATTTTTTTCTGCGGTTGACAGCAAGAGTGATGTCTTATGGTTGCCGCAGGATTCCACCACGGTGGATGAAAGCTCGGTACTGCCTTTGGTGCTGCAGGCATCATGGAATCAGGGTGTCGCGGTTTTTTCCAGCAATTCCGCCCACGTCCGGCGTGGCGTACTGTTTTCGCTTTATCCTGACAACGTGGCGCTGGGGAAGAGTCTTGCCGGTTTGGCCCAGGACATTCTGAATTCGGGCGGCTATGGAGGGCGTGGCATGATGCCGTTGCGCGACGTGCAAAGCATTGTCAACCTGCGCACCGCCAAGCACCTGGGGCTCAATCCGGACCGCCTGCAGGGTTTCGACACGACATTCCCTGAGCAATAGCGTACTCGCTCATGAAAAAGATCCTCAACGAATTTCTCCACAGGTTCACTTTTGAGCGCCAGCTTGGCATCATGGTCACGCTCGGCATTCTTTTTCTGGCGCTGTTTTCCTCTCTGGTGGGATCGTGGCAGAGTAACGAGCGGGTGCGCGCCAACCTTATTGAGCAGGGCCAGCGCATCACCGAGAATCTGGCACGCCAGAGCGCCCTGGCGCTGATTTACGCCTCGGCTGACAATGCCGCTGAGGCAGTGAACGCTACGATGGTTTTCCCGGGCGTGGTCAGTGTGGAAATACGCGATGTCAACCAGCGCACATTGTTGACACGCGGCAGCGTTAACCCCGTCGAATTCCCCGCTGTAATCGAGCGAGCCAAGCTGGTGCAGGCTGCGGCCGTTCTCGATGCGGAAAGCCGGCATGCATGGCGGTTTGCTGCGCCGGTGCATACACAGCCTTCTGCCGAATCGCCATTCACTGCGCAGACAGCCGCACCCGAGTTGCTCGGCCATGTGTCGGTGGTGATGAGCAAGGCGGCGATGACTCAGACGACTACCGACATTTTTGTCGCCAACCTGGCCACGTCGTTTTCCTTCGCGTTCCTGTTCCTGTTCCTGATCAACTTCCTGACCAACCGCATGACGCGGCCACTTAAACAGTTATCGGCCAGCATGGAGCGTGCCAAGGCAGGCGAATCGGAGGTGCGAGCCGTGCTTGCCGGGCCGAAGGATATCGCCGATATGGCTCATGCCTTCAATAGCATGATGATGGTGCTGGAAGAGCGCGAGGCGGCTTTGCGTGTTGCCGCCATTGCCTTCGAGATCGAAGAAGGCATGATAGTTACTGATAGCAACGGGGTGGTCATCCGGGTCAACCGTGTTTTCACGGAACTGACCGGCTACAGCGCCGAAGAAGCTATCGGCAAAAACCTGGACATGCTCAAGTCCGATCGCCAGGATGCGGAGTTCTACCCGCGCATGCGGGAAATCCTGGATCGCGACAATTACTGGCAAGGGGAAATCTGGAACTACCGCAAGAGCGGGGAAATCTACCCGGAATGGCTGACCATGACCGCCGTTGTCGGCAAAGACGGCAAAATCACGAATTATATTTGTGCGTTTTTTGACATCACCGAACGCAAGCAGGCTGAAGAGAAGATTCACAATCTTGCCTTTTATGACCCGCTCTGCCAATTGCCCAACCGGCGGCTGCTGTTTGACCGGCTCTATCAGGCAGTCACAACCAGCGCGCGCAACCATACCTGCGCCGGGCTCCTGTTCATCGATCTCGATAATTTCAAAATATTGAACGACACCAGAGGGCACGACATCGGCGACCTGCTATTGATCGAGGTGAGCCGGCGCCTGCAAACCTGCATACGCGAGAGTGACACGATAGCGCGTTTGGGCGGAGATGAATTCGTGGTGTTATTGGAGGGGTTAAGCGAAGACAGAACGCAGGCTGCCGTGCAGGCGCGGGAGGTGGGAGAAAAAGTGCTCAAGGCCATTAACCAGCCCTACATGCTCAAGGATATCGAGCAATACAGTTCGGCGAGTATAGGCATCTCCTTGTTTGCCAATTACCGACAAAATCTCGACGATTTGCTCAAACAGGCTGACACAGCCATGTACGCAGCCAAGAAATCCGGCCGCAACACCTTGCGCTTCTTTGATCCCGCAATGCAGGAAGCGCTGGAAATTCACAGCCAACTCGAAGCCGGAATGCGCAAGGCATTGCCAAAAAATGAATTCAGGCTTTACTACCAGGTGCAGGTTGACAGCAACCAACGCCCTGTTGGTGCAGAGGCACTAATCCGCTGGGAACATCCGGAG
The DNA here is from genome assembly GCA_016218445.1 of Nitrosomonadales bacterium. GTDB lineage: Bacteria > Pseudomonadota > Gammaproteobacteria > Burkholderiales > Gallionellaceae > CAITJF01. The sequence goes on along the minus strand of JACREC010000005.1, from coordinate 7,774 downwards.
CAAGGTCTGATCAGCCCCGTCAAATTCATTCCCGTTGCGGAAGATACCGGGCTGATTCTGCCTCTCGGCCACTGGGTGTTGCAGATGGCCTGCGCTCAACTTAAGGAATGGGAAAGCAATCCACTCACGCGCGAATTGTCGCTTGCCGTCAACGTCAGTGCGCGGCAGTTCCGTCAACAGGGTTTCGTTAAACAAGTGAGCGAATTGATGGAGCAAACCCTTATCAATCCCTCGCGTCTCAAGCTTGAATTGACCGAGAGCACAGTGCTCGAAAATGTTGGCGATACCATTGCCAAGATGCATGCATTGAAACTGATTGGTGTGCGCTTCTCCATGGATGATTTTGGCACGGGCTATTCATCGCTGGCTTATCTGACGCAACTGCCACTCGATCAAATGAAGATCGACCAGTCTTTCGTGCGCAACATCGGCACAAAATCCAGCGATGCGATAATTGTTCAAACTATTATCGGCATGGCCAATAATCTGGGTATTGAAGTGATTGCCGAAGGTGTGGAAACCCATGCCCAACGCGATTTCCTCTGGGGGGCTGGATGCAGGCATTATCAGGGTTATCTGTTCGGCAAACCGGTGCCAGTGGAGGAATTTAATGCCTTGCTGACATAGCCTGGGCATACAGACGTCCCGGATCGCATCGGCAACAGCGGCGGGAGTGGGTTAAAGGGGCCAGGGTGAGCTGAACCATTCTGTTAATACTCAACTACCCGAAAATCAACCCGCATGCTGCGTGACCCACGCAAATTCAGCAGAGGCATAGAATCGGAACAAGCCTGCGTATCAAAGCAGGAAAAACGGGGAGATGATTATGTATCAACGTATTCTGGTTCCAACCGATGGCAGTGCGACTTCCGGGCGTGCGTTGCAGGAGGCAGTCAAACTGGCGGCTGGCAAGGCTCAATTACGCCTGGTTTATGTGATTGAGGAAGTCTACCTGCTGGATGCCGAGGGCTATGCCTTTATCGACTATGCAGCCCTGCAAGGAGCAGTACGCCACACCGGCGAGCGTGCTCTCGCGCAGGCCGCAGAAAAAGTGCGGCAGTCGGGCATGACGGCTGAAACTGCGCTGCTTGATGCGGCCGGGGAGCGCGTCGCCAGCGTGATTGACGGCGAGGCCCGGCGTTGGCCGGCCGACCTGATCGTTATCGGCACGCATGGGCGTTCCGGTTTAAGCCGTTTGCTGTTGGGTAGTGTTGCGGAAGGCGTGGTGCGCGGGGCATCGGTTCCCGTGCTGCTGGTTCGCGCCGAATGAATCCAACCGACAGTTTTTGAGACCTCCAGCAATGCTTGTTATCAACTCCCTTCATCGAATTGTCGGGAGCATTAGCTTTATCCCTGATTGTTCATTAATCAAGAACCACTAACAATAGGAGATTCAACATGAAGCGTTTTCTGATCGCAGCGGCTGTAGCCGCTGCCACCGTCACCACCCCGGCATTCGCTGCCGATGTCGGTGTTTCCGTCAGTATCGGCGAACCCGGCTTCTACGGCCGAATCGACATCGGCAACTTTCCGCGGCCACAAGTGATCTATCGTCAGCCGATAATAATCGAGCGGGTGCCGATGGAACGCCCGCCGATCTATCTGCGCGTACCTCCGGGTCACGCCAAGCATTGGCGCAAGCATTGCCGCGAATACAACGCATGCGGCGAGCGGGTCTACTTTGTGCAAGACAGCTGGTACAACCGCGAGTATGTTCCGCGTTATCAGGAACAGCATCGTGATCGCGGGGATGACCGCCGCGACGAGCGCAGTGATGATGGTCGTGGGAAGCATAAGAATGACCGCAACGGCAAAGATCATGACCGTGGCCGTGATCACTAACAGGGTGTTGAAAAACATAGCGCAGTAGTTTTTCAACGCCCTGCTAAGGCATTGGAATAACAACCATCCCGGCTCATACACCCGCGTAACGACAAGCAGCACTTGAAAAGAGTCTGCCCGATACGTGCGCCAGCACACAGAGCGCTTTTGAATTTAATTCTCCGGTAAAGGCAGAACGTGCATCGCTTTTGCCACCACTTCGCGGGTCAGATGCGGCGCAAATAATTCGATGAAGTCGTAAGTGTAGCCGCGCAGATATTCGTTCTTGCGGAGGGCGACGCGCGTGGTGCTGGGTTTGAACAGATGCCCCGCATCCATCATGCGCAAGTGTTTGTCGCGTTCGGGAATGAAGGCCATTTTCGCCAGTATGCCGATACCCAGCCCCAATTCCACATAGGTTTTTATCACGTCCGCATCAATCGCGGTCAGCGCGATGTTCGGCTGGATGTTGGCTGCTTCGAACGCGGCATTGATTTTGCCGCGCCCGCTGAACGCAAAGTCGTAAGTGATGATGGGGTATTGCGCAATTTTCGCCAGCGTCAGTTTCTTCTCTGCCAGCAAGGGATGGCGCGGCGGGGTGATGACGCAATGGTTCCATTCGTAGCACGGCAGGGTGATGAGGTCGTCGTAGAGCGACAGGCTTTCGGTGGCGATGCCGATGTCGGCTTCACCGCTCAGTACTTGCTCGGCGATCTGGGTCGGGTTGCCCTGGTGCAGCCCCAGCTTCACGCCGGGATAGCGTTTGATGAATTGTTTGACCACCGGCGGCAAGGCATAGCGCGCCTGGGTGTGGGTGGTCGCGATGGTCAGGTGGCCGCTATTCTGCGCGTGAAACTCCTGGGCAGCCTCCCTCAGGTTCTCCGCATCGTGCAGCATGCGCTGGGCGATGGCCAGAACGGCTTTGCCCGGCTCGGTGATGGCGGCGATGCGCTTGCCGTTGCGCACAAAAATCTCGATGCCCAGTTCTTGCTCGAGTAATTTTATCTGCTTGCTGATGCCGGGCTGCGAGGTGTACAGCGCATTTGCCGCGTCGGAGATTTTCAGCCCCTGGCGCACGATTTCGTTGAGGTAACGCAGTTGTTGCAGGTTCATGGCTATATTCCTATGGGAGCCTCTAAAAACCCATATTTCATCCCAACTCCTTCGTTGCGCTAAAAATTTCTTGCTTATATATAAAACATATACCGCGCTGCGAAATTTTTAGCGCGCCTTGTATTTGGGCGAACTATGGATTTTTAGAGGCTCCCTTATATTACTATCAGTTATAAGATTCTAACAATAAAGTATTTGGAAGTATAACTGTGCCTGACTACAATGCGCGCCTGAATTTGACGGAGCGGCTGCATATGGATTGGGTGTACACGTTGTCCGGTTTCCTGGTGGGGCTGGTTGTCGGAGTCACAGGGGTTGGCGGCGGGTCGTTGATGACCCCGTTGCTGGTGCTGGTGTTTGGCGTTTCTCCGGCAACCGCAGTGGGTACAGATTTGCTGTATGCCTCGTTGACCAAGACGCTGGGTGGCTGGGTGCATGGGCGGCGCGGCACAGTGGACTGGAAGGTGGTGGGGTTGCTCGGTCTGGGCAGTTTGCCGGCGTCCGTGGTTACGGTAGCCCTGTTGAAATATCTGGCGCTGGATGAAAAGACATTGCGCGGTTTGGTGACCGGCGTGTTGAGTGTGGCGCTGTTGCTGACGGCTGCCGCGCTGTTGTTGAAAAACTGGATCATGAGATTAGCGCGGCGCGAGGATGGCACGGTGTACGAATTGCACCATCGTTATTTGCCGGCTGCCACCATTGCAACAGGTGTGATGGTCGGCGCGTTAGTGACAGTTTCCTCAATTGGCGCAGGTGTGCTGGGTACGGTCGCATTGCTGTTTTTGTACCCGCGCATGCCAGCGGTGAAAGTGGTAGGCACGGACATCGTCCATGCCATCCCGCTGACCGCGCTGGCCGGAATGGGGCATTTGGCATTGGGCACGGTAAACCTGGTGTTGCTGGGCAGCTTGCTGCTTGGCTCGCTGCCCGGCATCTATGTCGGCAGCCACTTGAGCGCCAGGGTGCCGGAAAAAACATTGCGTCCGATTCTGGCAGTGATGCTGCTTACCATCGGCCTCAAGATGGTGTTCTACAAGTAAGTGCAAAGGAGAAAATGCTGTGAGCGTAAACACACAAAATCTGTCTGACCTCGAGGAAATTGACCGCTTCGAGCAGACCATCCAGGTTTTCAATGCCGGCAGCCTGGATCTGGACCGCATGACGGCGGTGCGCCTGCAGCATGGCGTGTACGGCCAGCGCCAGCATGGCGTGCACATGTTTCGCATCAAGGTGCCCGGCGGGCGCCTGACGCCGGATCAACTGGATGCAGTCGCGGATGTCGCCGCGAATTATTCGCAAAAAGGCGTTGCGCATGTCACCACGCGCCACTCCATCCAGATCCATTTCATTCCGCTCGACAGCACGCCAGCCGCGATGCGCCGCATCGCCAAGGTAGGCATGACGTCGCGCGAGGCATGCAGCAACACGGTGCGCAACATGACGGCCTGCAGCCTGTCCGGCGTATGCCCGCGCGAGCATGTCGATGTGACGAAGCATCTGGACAGTGCGGTGAGGCACTTTCTGCGCAACCCGCTCAACCAGCAATTGCCGCGCAAGTTCAAGATCAGTTTTTCCGCCTGCGAGGCGGATTGTGCGCAAGCGCTGCTGCATGATTGCGGCGTGGTGGCGGTCAACAGGGACGGACAGCATGGCTTCATGGTCAAGGCCGGCGGCGGCCTGGGGCACAAGCCGCACGAGGCGATTGTGGTCGAGGAATTCATTCCGGAGCACGAGTTGCTGTTTTCGCTGGAAGCACTGGTATCGTTGCACAACAAATATTCCGACCGCACCAAGCGTGCCAAATCGCGCATCAAGTTTCTGGTTGAGCGCTTCGGCGAACAGGGTTTTGTGGATAAGTATCGCGAGGAATTCAGCCGCACCAGGGAAGCGCTGGCCGGCCAATCCTACCCGCGCGGCGCATGGCGGAGGCAGAGCGGCCATGAAATTCCCGGGCCGGGCGCGCCGCGCAGGCTGTTTGCGCAGCATCAGGCAGGACGGTTCGTGCTGCCGGTTGCGCTGCCGACGGGCGACTTGACTCCGGCGCAGTTGCGCGGCATCGCCGCGTTGTTGCGCGGGCACGGGCTGGACGAAATCCGCACCACGCAGGACCAGAACCTTTCCATTCTCAACGTGCCGCAGCCCAGCGTGGCCGCATTGCGCAGCGGCCTGGCCGAACTCGGGCTGCGCGAGCCGGTTGCAGGGGATAACGTGGTGGTGTGCCCGGGGGCCTCGACCTGCCGCCTGGGGATTACTTCCAGCACCGTGCTGGCGCCCAAGCTGTCCGGCGGTGCAAAGGATTTGCGCATTCGCGTGTCGGGTTGCCACAACAGCTGCGCCCAGCCGGAGACGGGCGATATCGGCATCTACGGCGAGGGCAAGCGGGTGCACGGCAAGCTGGTGCCGCACTACCAGATGTATTTTGGCGGCAACGGCATGGCAGGCGGTGCGCTGGCGCTGAAAGGCCCGGCGGTGCCGGCTGCGCGCGCGGAACAGGCGATTGCGCGGGTGGAGCAGGCATATCAGGACAGCGGCGCGGAAAGTTTTTTTGCCTGGGCGCGTTCGCAGCAACCGGATTCTTTTAAACAGTTGCTGGCGGATATCATCGAAGTGAAAGCCAAGGATGTCGCGGAAGTAATGCGCGACCACGGCGATGCAGGCGATTTCCGTGTGGTGAATCTGGGCGGCGGCGAATGCGCGGGCGTGTCGCAAGTGCTGATCGGCGCGAACTTCTTCGAGGCCGCGCACGAACGCGAGTACCGCAACGCACTGGTGTTCCAGCGCAAGTACGACGAAGCGGCGCAGTGCAATGAAGCGATTCTGCGGCTGCTCGGCTCGGGGGTGGTGCAGTTGCTGGGCGGGGTTCGTCAGGATGACTTGGGCAAACTTGCCGGCCAGTTGCGGCAACTGGCTCCCGGCGCGGTTGCCGACGAGTTTGCAAGGGTTGCCGCTGCGCTGGCGAATGCGGGTGAGATCAGCAACGAACAGCTTGCGCCGATCAGTGTGGCTGTGGACAGCTGGACGGTGAAAGTGGCGGCATTCGTGGTGGAAAAAGACACACACCTTGATTTGGCTGAAGCATCTGCCGGCTTGCTGGTATAGGAGGTGGGCATGGATCTGCAACAAAAAATTGACCAGGTGGTTGCCGTATTACAGCAGGCGGTAAGCGATTTTTCGCCGGTCTGTTTTGCCAACAGTTTGGGCGCGGAAGACATGGTGCTGACCGATCTGATTGCCAAACACCACATGAACATTGAAATGTTCAGCCTGGATACCGGACGCCTGCCGCAAGCAACCTACGACCTGATGCAGGAGGTGCGCAAGCGTTATGCGATACCGCTGAAAATCTATTTCCCGGACTGCACGCAAGTCGAAGAATATGTCGCGCAGCATGGAGTGAACGGTTTTTATGACAGTGTGGAATTGCGCAAGCGCTGCTGCTTCGTGCGCAAGGTCGAGCCATTGCGCCGTGCACTAAAAGGCAAGGGGGCGTGGATTACCGGGTTGCGCCACGACCAGGCGGTCACGCGCGGCAGTATGGAGATGTCGTCGTTTGATGCTGATTTTGGCTTGCAGAAATTCAACCCGCTGCTTGAATGGTCGAACAAAGACGTGTGGGCCTACATCAGGCAGAATGATGTGCCATACAATAAGCTGCATGACCAGTTCTACCCCAGCCTCGGCTGCGCACCCTGCACCCGTTCCGTCACCGCAGGTGAAGATATTCGCGCCGGCAGGTGGTGGTGGGAAAATCCGGAGGACAAGGAATGTGGCTTGCATGCAGCAAGCCGCATTCTGAAACGAGCGTAGCTCGTTTGTCCTGTGGATTTCGGTGCAGACTTATGCCGCGTGGAACACGCGGCGTTAGTCGGAGCCAAAACCTTAATGGACAAGGAATGTGGCCTGCATGCAGCAAGCCGCATTCTGAAACGGGCGTAGCTCGTTTGTCATGTGGATTTCGGTGCAGACTTATGCCGTGTGGAACACGCGGCGTTAGTCGGAACCAAAACCTTAATGGACAAGGAATGTGGTTTGCACGCAGTCAAACCCATTCTTCTGAAACGTGCGTAGAACCCTACTTTTGACGTTTGAAGAAGTGAAAGCAAATTGAAAATGACCGCACACACCTTTACCCACCTGGACGCGCTGGAAAGCGAGTCCATCCACATCATGCGCGAGGTCGCGGCGGAGTGCAAAAATCCGGCGCTGCTGTTTTCCGGCGGCAAGGATTCCATCGTGATGCTGCGCCTCGCGGAGAAGGCATTCCGTCCGGCGAAATTCCCGTTCCCGCTGGTGCATATAGATACCGAGCACAACTTCCCCGAAGTGATCGCCACCCGCGACAAATTGGCTTCCGACCTGGGCGAGCGGCTGATCGTGCGTTCGCTGGAGGACTCCATCAAGCGCGGCAGCATCGTCATCAAGAATCCCGATCTGCCGCGCAACCCGTATCAATCCGTGACCCTGCTGGAGACCATCGCAGAGTTCGGCTTCGATGCCTGCATGGGCGGTGCGCGGCGCGACGAGGAAAAGGCGCGCGCCAAGGAACGCATCTTTTCGTTCCGCGACGAGTTCGGCCAGTGGGACCCGAAGAACCAGCGCCCGGAGCTGTGGGATATCTACAACACGCGCGTCCACGCCGGCGAGAACATCCGCGTGTTCCCGATCAGCAACTGGACCGAAATGGACATCTGGGAATACATCGCCCGCGAGAATCTGCACATCCCGGAAATTTACTATGCGCATGAGCGCGAGGTGATCCGCCGTGGCAGCGCGGTGATTCCGGTGTCGCACCTGGTTCAACCCAGGCCGGGCGAGAAAGTGGAAGTGCTCTCGGTGCGTT
>JACREC010000099.1 GCA_016218445.1 Nitrosomonadales bacterium | reverse complement strand
TGAAGACAGGGTGGGGACATGGCTACTTGAGTCTGTCCGCAACAACGGCAGATAGCACGGATCGTCCCTCCACCCCGGCACCCTATGGGTGCGAGTTGAATCATACAAGCCCGGATGGAATGCAATGGAATCCGGGGGAACCTTTGGTACGCCCACCGTTTCCCGGATTCTGCTGCGCGCCATCCGGGCTACAGAACCTTGCCCGGATTCATCAGCCCGTGTGGATCAAGAACCTGCTTGATGCTGCGCATCAGTTCCAGTTCCAGCGCGCTTTTGTAGCGGCGGATTTCTTCGCGCTTGAGCTGGCCCAGCCCATGCTCGGCGCTGATGCTGCCGCCCAGCCCGTGCACGATGTCATACACCATGCGGCTGACGCGCTCGCTCTGCGCGATGAACGCCTGGCTCTGTGCAGGGTCGGGCATAGAAACGTTGTAGTGGACATTGCCGTCGCCGATGTGACCGAAAGTGACGATGCGCACGCCGGGGAATGCGCCATGCAGCGCGGCATCGGCCTGCGCGATGAATTCCGCCATGCGGCTGACCGGCACCGAAATATCGTGCTTGATGCTGATGCCATCAATTTTCTGCGCCTCACTGATGCTATTGCGCAGCCTCCACCATCTTTCGGCGTGGGCTTTTTCGGTAGTCACCGCAAACACTTCGATACCGCCGGAAAAATTTTCCAGCGCCGCACGCAACGACTTGTCCAGCGGGACATCCAGCACATCGGATAACTCAATGACGGCTATCCATTCATGCTGTTTGGCGAAGGGTTCCTGCGTATCCTGGACATGGCGAAATACCAAATCCAGGCAGGATCTGCCGATGATCTCGAAGGCGCTGATGCGGTCGCCACAGGTGGCGCGCAGGTGCGCAAACAATTCCACAGCCGCAGCCGGGTCGCGCAGCCCCACGCAGGCGGTCGCCTCCACCTGCGGGCGCGGAAACAGTTTCAGCACGGCGGCAGTGATGATGCCCAGCGTGCCTTCCGCGCCGATGAACAGGTGTTTGAGGTCGTAGCCGGAATTGTCCTTGCGCAAGGCGCGCAAGCCGTTCCAGATGCGCCCGTCCGGCAGCACCACTTCCAGCCCGAGCACCAGATCGCGCGCCGTGCCGTAACGCAGCACGTTGATGCCGCCTGCATTGGTGGAAAGGTTGCCGCCGATCTCGCAACGCTGCCCGGAGGGGAGCCTGAGCGGGAACAGGCGGTTGCTCTGTTCCGCCGCTGCTCGCACGTCGGCCAGTATGCAGCCCGCCTCCACGGTGACGGTGTAATTGGTGGCATTCAGTTCACGGATGCGGTTCATGCGCGACAGGTTGAGCACGACCTGCTTGCCCTCGTCCAGCGGCACCGAGGCTCCGCACAAGCTGGTGTTGCCGCCCTGCGGCACGATGGCGACATGTTGCTTGGCGCACAGCGCAACAATTGTGCTGACCTGTTGCGTATCGGCGGGCAGCACCACGGCCAGCGCCTGTCCGCTGTAGCGCCCGCGCCAATCGGCGCAGTACGGTGCGGCGGTATCGCCGGCCAGCACGTTTTCCGTACCAACAATGGTTTGCAGCAAGGTAATCAAGTCAGGGTGTAATAACGGTGGATGGACTTGCAACTCTCTTAATTATTTTCGATAAAGCGCCGACACTCTAAAACTCCATCGGGTCAATGTCCAGCGACCAGCGCAACTTCTGTGCAGGCAGCGCATCCAGCAATGGCCGCCACGCGCGCAGGAATTGCTGCAAAGGTTTGCGCGTAACGCATTGCACCAGCAGTTGTGCACGACTATGGTTGGCGCGGCGCGGCATGGCAGCCGGAACCACGCCGTACACCTCAACCGGCATGGCAAGTGTTGTGGCGGCTTCGCGCGCCTGTTGCAAGAAGGCATACACCCCGGCTTGCTGCTTGCCTTCGGCGCGCAGCATCGCCTGATACACAAAGGGCGGGAATCCGGCAGACTGGCGCTCTGCCAGCAGAATTTTTGCCCAAGCGTCGTAATCGTGCTCACGCAGTGCGCGAAATAACGGATGGTCTGGAAAGGCAGTCTGAATCAGCACCTCGCCCGGTTTGCCGGCGCGCCCGGCGCGTCCCGCTACCTGCGCGAGTTGCGCGAACAGTTTTTCCGAGGCGCGGAAATCGCTGCTGTACAGCGCGCTGTCGGGGTTGAGCACACCCACCAGCGTCAGATTGGGAAAGTCGTGCCCCTTCGCCAGTATCTGCGTCCCCACCAGAATGTCCACCGCCTCATCGTGGATCTGCTGGCGCATGGCATTCCACGCGCCCTTGTTGCGCGTGCTGTCGCGATCCACCCGCAGGATGCGCGCCTTGGGGAAATGTTCCTGCAACGCGCTTTCCACACGCTGCGTACCGATGCCGACCGGTTGCAGGTCGGCGTTGCCGCAGCTTGGACAGGCATGCGGCACGCGCGCCTGATGGCCGCAGTGGTGGCAGCGCAGGCGCCTGTCCTGCAAATGCAGCACCAGCTTGCCCGCGCAATGCGGACAATCGGACAGCCAGCCGCAAGCGGTGCACATCAGCACCGGTGCATAGCCGCGCCGGTTGATGAATACCAGGCTTTGTTCACCGCGTTGCAGGCACTGCCCCAAGGCGCTGAGCAGGTGCTCACTGATGCCGTGCTGCAATATGGCATTGCTGATATTAATGCAGCGCACCGCCGGCAGTTGTGCCTGCGCCACCGCGCGCTCGGTAAGTTGCAGCAGGCGATAGCGCCCGGTCTGCGCGTTGTAATAACTTTCCAGCGAGGGCGTAGCAGAGCCGAGCACGATCGGCACACCGCGCTGGTTGGCGCGAAAAATTGCCACATCGCGCGCCGAGTAGCGCAAACCATCCTGCTGCTTGAACGAAGCGTCGTGCTCCTCGTCCACGATCACCAGCGCCAGTTGCGGCAACGGCGTGAATACCGCGAGGCGCGTGCCGAGCACGATGCGTGCCTGGCCGGCCTGCGCGCGCAGCCAGTTCTGCGTGCGTGCGCCATCGGAGAGGCCGCTGTGCAGGCTGACCAGTTCGGCGTCCGGAAAACGGCTGCGGAAATAATTTTCCAGTTGCGGCGTGAGATTGATCTCCGGCACCAGCAACAGCACCTGCCCGCCCTGTTGTAACATCTGATGCATCAGGTGCACATAAATCTCGGTCTTGCCGCTACCGGTAATGCCGTGCAGCAGAAAGCAGCCATAGCCTTGCGCTTGCGTGACATCGTCCACTGCCTGTTGCTGCGCGGTGGTCAGCGTGTGCGCGCGGCTAAAAGTATGGCTTTTCTCGCTTGTCCTTTCTCCCGCTTGCGGGAGAGAGTTAGAGAGAGGGTTTCGAGTGCGAGCCACACTCTCCACCCACCCCGCCTGCAATAACGCCTTGAGCGCAGACGGTGCGCTCGGCGACAGCGCGCGCAACTGCGCGGCGCCCAATGCGCCTGCCTGCAAAGCCGTGAGGATGCGGTGCTGCACCACCTTGCGCCTGGGCAACTGACTCAGGTCGAGCGTGCGCCCACTGACACTGAGCGTGTATTGCAGCGCCTCCTTGAACGTGACCGGCTCGCTGGAACGCAATCGCACCGGCAAGGCGGACAGCACGGTAGCACCAAGGGGATGATGGTAGTAATCGCTGCAGAAACGCAGCAGGGTAAGCAGCTCGGCGGGCAACGGTGGAATCTCGTCCAGCACCTGCACCACAGGCTTGATACGTTCCACCGCCAGATCCGAGCCTGCCACACATTCCATCACCACGCCCACCACCTGCTTGCGCCCGAACGACACCAGCACGCGCTGCCCCGGCACAGCCGCGATGCCATCCGCCAGCACGTAATCGAATAGTGTAGCCAATGGCACATCCAGCGCGACGCGAACTATCGGCATTTAGTGAATCTTCCTCCGAAAATTTCTACAAAACTGCGCCAACCAGCTTGACTCGCTTGCATATTTTTTGTTGTCCACACAAGCTGTGGATAATGATGTGAATAACGCTGCAACAACCCGGTTAAGTGCAAATTATATATACAGTTTTGTTCGCCCGCTCATTTCATAGGCATAAAAATACATCAATATAAACAGTCTGTTGCATATAAAAACAAAGGCCGCACAGGAAACCCCTCGCGGCCTTCAGTTTAGCGCGGGGTTGTGTACAACCCCGCGAATGTCAAGCATTTCCTGGCACTATCTTTAGTGGTATTTGCGGCTCAGTTCATGCACCGCCTGCACCAGCGCCGCCGCGTTGTCCGGGTTGGTAAACTGGGAAATACCGTGGCCCAGGTTGAACACATGACCGCTGCCGTAACCGTAGCTGGCGAGTACCCGCTCCGTCTCGGCGCGGATGACTTCCGGAGTGGCGAACAGGACGGCCGGATCGAGGTTGCCTTGCAGCGCAACTTTGTCGCCGACTTTCTGGCGCGCCACGCCGATGTCCATGGTCCAATCCAGACCCACCGCATCGCAGCCGATGTCGGCGATGCTGTCTATCCACAGACCACCGCCCTTGGTGAACACAATGGAAGGAATGCGCACACCGTCTTTTTCCTTGATCAAGCCGGCCACGATGCGCTGCATGTAGTGCAACGAAAACTCGTGGTACGCGGCGTGCGACAATGCCCCACCCCAGGAATCGAAAATCATCACGGCCTGTGCGCCCGCTTCAATCTGCGCGTTGAGATATTGCGTCACCGCCCGTGCTGTCACATCCAGGATGTGGTGCATCAGCTTGGGTTCTTTGTACATCAGTGTCTTCACCTTGGCGTAGTCGTCGCTGCTGCCGCCTTCCACCATGTAGCAGGACAATGTCCACGGGCTGCCGGAGAAACCGATCAGCGGCACGCGCCCGTCCAGCGCCTTGCGGATTTGCGACACGGCATCGGTTACATAGCGCAAATCCTTGCCGATGTCCGGCACGCGCAACGCCTTGATGGCGGCCTCGTCATTTAACGGGCGTTCAAACTTGGGGCCTTCGCCCTCGGCGAAATACAGGCCGAGACCCATCGCATCCGGCACGGTGAGGATGTCCGAAAACAGAATCGCCGCATCCAGCGGGAAACGATCCAGCGGTTGCAAGGTCACTTCCGTCGCCATGTCCGGACTCTTGCACAGGTTGAGGAAGCTGCCCGCGCGCTTGCGCGTGGCGCAGTATTCCGGCAGGTAACGTCCGGCCTGGCGCATCATCCACAGCGGAGTGTAATCGGTTGGCTGGCGCAACAGCGCGCGCAGGAAGGTGTCGTTTTTAAGTTTGAAATTCATTTTTCTCTTTCGGCTAACGGGGCAATACGGAGCTGCCCATCAAATACTCATCCACTGCACGGGCGGCCTGGCGGCCCTCGCGTATCGCCCACACCACCAGTGATTGGCCGCGGCGCATGTCGCCGGCGGCGAATACCTTGTCCACGCTGGTCTGGTAACAGCCTGCGCCATCGGTCGTGGCCCTGGCATTGCCGCGGCTGTCTTTCTCCACGCCGAATGCATCCAGCACTTGCTGCAGCGGATTGGTAAAGCCCATCGCCAGCAATACCAGGTCGGCTTTCATTTCAAACTCACTGCCCGGCACTTCCTGCATCCTGCCGTCCTTCCACTCGACGCGGGCCGCCTTGAGTCCGGTGACCCTGCCGTTCTTGCCGGTGAATTCCCTGGTGGCCACGGCCCAGTCGCGCTGGCAACCTTCTTCGTGCGAACTGGAACTGCGCAGCTTGAGCGGCCAGTTCGGCCAAGTCAGCGGCTTGTTTTCCTGCTCCGGCGGGCGCGGCATCACTTCAAACTGCATGATCGAGGCCGCGCCGTGACGGTTGGAAGTGCCCACGCAATCGGAGCCGGTATCACCCCCGCCGATTACCACCACATGCTTGCCGCGGGCCGAGATCGGGTTCTTGCCGTCGCCCGCCACTTCCCTGTTCTGCGGAATGAGGAATTCCAGCGCGTAGTGCACGCCCGCCAGTTCGCGGCCCGGCACCGGCAAGTCGCGCGGCTGTTCCGCGCCGCCCGCCAGGATCACGGCATCGAATTTTTGCAGCAATTCTTTTGGCGTGACGGTTTTCTTCGCATCATTGGCGACACCCTTGCCCGGCACATCCTTGCCGACGAATATGCCGGTGCGGAATTCCACGCCCTCGGCCTGCAACTGCGCCATGCGCCAATCGATCAGGCGCTTGTCGAGCTTGAAGTCGGGGATACCGTAACGCAGCAAACCGCCGATGCGGCTGTTCTTTTCAAACACCACCACGTCATGCCCGGCGCGCGCCAGTTGTTGCGCCGCCGCCAGTCCGGCGGGGCCGGAGCCGACCACGGCAACCTTTTTTCCGGTCTTTTGCTGCGGCGGCTGCGGCACTACCCAGCCGTTCTCGCCGCCCTTGTCGATGATGGCGTGCTCGATGGACTTGATGCCCACCGCATCGTTGTTGATGTTCAGCGTACACGCCGCTTCGCACGGCGCGGGGCAGATGCGCCCGGTCACTTCCGGAAAGTTGTTGGTGGAGTGCAACACGTCCAGCGCCTGCTTCCAGTTGCCACGGTATACCAGATCATTCCAGTCGGGGATGATGTTGTTGACCGGGCAGCCGTTGGCGCAGAACGGGATGCCGCAGTCCATGCAGCGCGCACCCTGCTGCCTGGCTTCGGCATCAGTGAGGTGTGCGACGAACTCCTGATAATGCTTCAAGCGTTGTTCGACGGGCGCATAGCTTTCGCTAAGACGCGCGAATTCCATGAATCCGGT
>JACREC010000097.1 GCA_016218445.1 Nitrosomonadales bacterium | reverse complement strand
GCTGCAGAAAAAATTTCTTGCTGGCATATCAAAATATATGCGGCGCTGCGAAATTTTTTTCGCGCCTTGCATTTGGGAGAACTCTGAATTTTTAGAGGTACCCTCATAGTTTGAATGGGGTACGGATAATCTGCGCGCCATCGCCAGTCACCTGTGGTTTCGGCTTCCACGCATGGCCGTATACCACCTCGAACGTCGCGGGCAGTTTGCCGCTGCGGCGATGGCGTTCGTAATTCTCCAGCACTGCCTGCCATGCCGCCTTGCCCATCATGCCCTGCGCACGCCCTGCGGTGGCGTTGTGCGCACCGATGCCGCGCAAATCCTGCATCACCGATTTTACATCGTCGTAAGTCAGCGTGATGATTTCCATGTCCATCACCGGCTCGGCAAACCCGCTGTGCACCAGTATGTCGCCGATGTCATGCATGTCAGCGAAGCGGTTGACGTGGCTGTATCCATCCACGCCGCGAAACGAACTGCGCAATTCTTTCAGCGTGTCCGGGCCGAAGGTGCTGAACATCAGCAGGCCGTCCACTTTCAGCACGCGATGCAATTCACGGAAAGTGGCGGGCAAGTCATTGCACCATTGCAGGGTCAGGTTCGACCACACCATCTCCACACTGCCGGCAGCCAGAGGCAGTACTTCGACATCGGCGCATAGATGGCTTTGCTGGCTGCCGGCAAACAGCTTGCGCCACCAGCCTGATTGGTCGCGCGCCACATGCAACATGCCCAGCGCCATGTCCAGCGCCACCACCTGCGCCGCCGGATAGCGTTGCGCCAGCTGGCGCGTGCCCCAGCCGGTGCCACTGCCCGCATCCAGCACCCGTGCGGGTTGCAGCTTGATGAAATCCAGCCGCTCCAGCATGCGCTGGCACACCTCGCGCTGCAATACCGCAGCGGCATCATAGCCGCGCGCGGCACGGCTGAAAGCGCGGCGCACCTGTAATTTATCAATCAAAAATTCATTCATGCCAGTTTATCCATTAGGCGTAGGTCGGGCTTTAGCCCGACCTACAATCCATCGATTTATTGGTGCTGCACCGGCTAATGAACAATTCGGGTTCATGCCAGGAACTTGTTTAAGTGTTGCAAAAAAATCTGTGGATGCGACAGAAACGGCGTGTGGGCTGCGCCTGCAATTTCTGCTACACGCGCATCAGGCAAGGCTTGCGCCAGATAGAACGACGCTTCCGGCGGCGTCAGCTTGTCGCGCTCCCCGGCAATGACCAGCGCAGGCTGCCGGATGGCAGTTAGTTCCGCGCGCAAATCCGCGTCGCGCAAAATTTCCAGGCCGCCGCGTAGCGCCGCCAGATCCGGTTCGCCACGGCTGAACAGGCGCTCGCGCAAAGTCAGCAGTAGTTCGCGCTCGTTCTCGCTGCCGCGCACCTGCAAGGCCAGGAAGCGGCGCAACGTGGTTGCATAATCCCGCTCCAGTTCGGCGGCGAACTGTTGCAAGGCAGCCTGCGCCATGCCGAATAGCCAGTCATCGCGTTCGGCGAAACACGGCGTGCTGGAAACCAGCACTAGCCGTTGCACCTGCTCCGGCGCAAGCTGCGCCCAGCGCAATGCCACCAGTCCGCCCAGCGACCAGCCGCATACTGCAAGTGGCTCGGTAAATTGCGTGGCAAGTTGCCCAACGATTTCATCGAGCAACTCTACTCCCCTCTCCCGCTTGCGGGAGAGGGGCTGGGGGAGGGGGCTTGCGTCAAACTGCCCTCTCCCTGACCCTCTCCCATTCATGGGAGAGGGAAACAAACTTTGCCCATATCCCGGCAAGTCCACGCAATGCACGCGGAACCGCTGCGCCAACTGTGGCACCACATTGTCCCAGATGCCGCCGTGCATCCCCCATCCGTGTATCAATACCAGCGGCGCACCGCTGCCACCCGTACCTGCATATTCATGGCTCTCAACATGCAAGCTCATGCAGCGCCCCGATTAGTTGCGCGACATCCTGCTCACTATGCGCAGCCGACAACGAAATACGCAGCCGCGCCTTACCCTGCGGCACGGTCGGCGGGCGGATGGCCGGCACCCAGATGCCGCGTGCGCGCAGCCCTTCGCTTAATGCCATTGTTTCTTCATTGCCGCCGACCAGCAAAGGCTGGATCGGTGTCTGCGAAGGCATCAACTGCCACGGCAATTCCATCAGCCCGGCGCGCAACTGCGCAATCAGTTTCCGCAACTGCCCGCGCCGCCTATCATCTTCCCGTAAAATATTCAGACTCGCCAGCAACGCAGCAGCCAGCGCAGGCGGACTGGCGGTCGTGTAGATGTAGCTGCGCGCATGTTGCACAAGAGTATCTATCACCACTTGTTCCGCTGCGACAAATGCGCCGGACACTCCAGCCGCTTTTCCTAGCGTGGCCATATAGATGATGCGGGGAGAATGTAACGTATTATCTTTCTCGCAATGCGCTAAATCCCCCCTACCCCCCTTTTTTAAAGGGGGGATATCATCATCCGCCTCCCCCCCTTGTAAAAGGGGGGCTGGGGGGGATTTGAAGTGAGACAGTGAACCGCGTCCATCTTCGCCCAACACGCCGAAGCCATGCGCATCGTCCACCAACAACCATGCATCATGCTGTTCGCACAGTGCCAACAATTCCGGCAATGGCGCCATGTCGCCGTCCATGCTGAACACCGCATCGGTGATGATGAGTTTTCGCCCGCTCTTTGTTTGCTCCAGCAATTGCGCGAGCTGCGCCATGTCGTTATGGCGGTAGCGTTTTATTTCAGCGCGCGACAGCAGCATGGCATCGTTCAGCGAAGCGTGGTTGAGCTTGTCGGCGAACACGGCATCACCCCTGCCCACCAATGCCTGCACCGCACCCAGATTGGCCAGATAACCGGCAGAGAACAATAGTACGGCGGGCTTGTTCACAAATGCCGCGAGTTCATTTTCAAGTTGGTGATGCGCCGCAAAATGGCCGCTCACCAAATGCGAGGCGCCGGCACCCACGCCGTACTGTTGCGCACCCGCTTGCAGCGCGGCAATCAGCTGCGGGTGATTGGTGAGGCCGAGATAATCGTTGCTGCAAAAGGACAGATAAGATTTACCGTCCGCCTCCGACACGTTACTGGCGGAGCCAGCCGTTTGCGGGAGGAGGCGGGGGGGCGGTACTCCCGCACCGGATGCTTCGCAACACCGTGTTGTACCGCCCACTGTGATGCGCACTCCCTGCGCACTTTCCAACACATGGCGGCGGCGCTGCAAACCCTGCGCTGCACGTTCATCAAGTTGACGTTGAAGTTCGGTGAATGGCATGAGCTATGGGTAGGTTGGGTTAGCGCAGCATAACCCAACATCGCGCAATGTTGGGTTATGCGGTAAACCGCTAACCCAACCTACATTTTTTCCGCAAGCGGATACATACCCAGCTTGTCGAGCAATGCGCGGTCACGCTCCACATCCGGGTTGCCGGTGGTCAGCAACCGCTCGCCATAGAACATGGAGTTGGCTCCCGCGAGGAAACACAAAGCCTGCACCGCATCGCTCATCTGCTGCCGCCCTGCGGATAGCCTGACGCGCGCCTTGGGCATGGTGATGCGCGCCACCGCGATGGTGCGCACAAAATCAAGCGGGTCGAGGTCGGCTGCATTGCCCATTGCCGTGCCTTCCACCTTTACCAGGTTGTTGATCGGCACGCTTTCCGGATAAGGGTTGAGATTGGCCAGTTGTGCAATCAGCCCGGCGCGTTGCGTGAGGCTCTCGCCCATGCCGACGATGCCGCCGCTGCACACATTGATGCCCGCGCGGCGCACGCGCTCCAGCGTGTCCAGGCGATCCTGGTAATCGCGCGTGGTGATGATTTCGCCATAAAAATCCGGTGCGCTGTCAAGGTTGTGGTTGTAGTAATCCAGTCCGGCCTCGCGCAATTGCTCGACGTGCTCTTCGCTCAACATGCCCAATGTCGCACAAGTCTCCATGCCGAGATCACGCACTGCCTCGACCATTTTCACCACGCTTGCCATGTCCGCATCGCTCGGCTCGCGCCATGCCGCGCCCATGCAGAAGCGCCCGGCGCCTTTTTGCTGCGCGGCCCGCGCCGCTTTCACCACCGCCTCCAGCTTGAGCATCTCCTGGTCTTCCACGCCGGCGGAATTGAACGCCGACTGCGGGCAATAGCCGCAATCTTCGGTGCAACCGCCGCTCTTGATGGACAGCAGGGTGGACAACTGCACCGCATTGACGTCGAAGTGCTCGCGGTGCACTTGTTGCGCCTGGTAGAGCAAATCGGCGAACGGCAGCTTGAATAGCGCCTCGACTTCGTCCACGCTCCAACGCTGGGCTATACCCGATGGCTTGGCAGAATCCGCTGATTTTGAGGGGCGAAGGAATTGCACGGTTTGGGTCGTCATGGCTGGCTGTCCGAATGAATTACAATGGTGCGGCATCATCCACGAAAGGTTGCGAGCTTGTCAATTTTTACCAGGTACTTTATGAACATCCGCACACAATTTGAGCATGCACTGCCCGCACAACCCTGCCTGTTATGCGGCACGGCAAGCCCAAATGGCCCATGGTGCGGGCCTTGTGACGCTGCCCTGCCCTATTTGGCCACGCCGCATTGCCCGTTGTGCGCCCTGCCTACCCTGAACGGGGCGACATGTGGCCGCTGCCTGAAGCATGCGCCGCAATTCGACCGCACGGTGGCCGTGTTCGCCTATGCCTTTCCGCTCAACAAGATGGTGCAGGCGCTCAAATTTAACGAGCAATTGATGCTGGTGCGCCTGCTCGCCAGCAAACTGGCACAACGCGTCGAAATCCGCCCGGACTGCATCGTGGCGATGCCATTGCATCCTGCCCGCTTGCAAGAGCGTGGTTTCAACCAATCATTGGAACTGGCACGGCAGATCGCACGTAATTTGAATATTCCGCTGCTAAACCATGCTTGCCAACGCGTGCGCGACACACCGCCGCAATCTGCCTTGCCATGGAAGGAAAGAGGCAAGAATATGCGCAAGGCATTCACTTGCACAGAAAATCTATCGGGTAAGCATGTTGCCGTGGTGGATGACGTGATGACCAGCGGAGCCTCCGTCAATGAACTGGCGCACGCCTTGCGCCGTGCCGGGGCATGTGAGGTGAGTGCTTGGGTGGTGGCGCGGACACCGCTGCGTTAACCATGTGTCAGCTGACAGTTGTTGTGTCGCGCGAAGCGCGACGGTTTTACTGACAACCGACTACCTGATCTGCTGCTTGACGAATGCCTGCAACTCGGCGCTCAGGGTGCGCGATTCAATGGCGCGCTTGAACGCATCGCGCGCCTCTTCATTACGCTGTACCGCCTGCAATGATATGCCCAACCCCATCAGCCATACGCCCGAATCCGGCGACAGTTGCAGCGCAATCTGGTAATGCGTAATAGCTTCCTTGTGGCGGCCCTGGCGTTGCAACAGCGCCGCGACAAACGCCTGATAATCAGGCTGCTGATCAGCATAAGACAATGCCTTCTGCAAAGTCTCCAGCGCCAGCGCTAACTCGTTGCGCTCGACCTGCAGGCGCGCCAGCAGCATGGCAAAACCGCTGTGCTTGGGATTGTGTTTCAGGCCATCCTGCAACACACGCTCGGCATCGGCATTGCGCTTGTTTCCCAGCAGCAACCCGAGCATGGCCTGGCGCGCGGCGTCGTGACCGGCATCGAGTTGCAACGCTGCCTCATAACCGGCAAGCGCCTCATTGATACGGCCCTGCTGCATCAATCCGCTTGCCCTGCGGAATTCGTTGTCGGCCTGCTGTTGCACGCTAACCTGCTTGATCTGTTTATCCACTCTGCCAGCCGGAACAACAGCGGATACAGACGCACCCACCGGCGGAGATGATCTTGCCCGGCCTTCGGCTGGATGCAAGTCGCCTGCAAAGCTACCCCTTGCGGGTATTGTATGAGCGGGCGGCGCAGCCTTGCTGGAACCCTGCCCGGTTGCTGCGTCAACCGGTTTGTCCCGCAAACCGGAAGGCAGCGGGATGGTGCTTAACTCGAAACTAAGGCGCATAGCCGACCCGGCGGCTTCTCCGCCATCCTTTTGCTGGCTATCTTCCTGGGTAACTTCCTGCGCAGCCACCGCAACCGGATGGGATTCCGCTTGCAGCACGGCAACCGGTTTGGCGGGTGCTTGCACCACGCTCACAGCCGCAAGAGGGGCACCGGTGGGAGCGGCAGTTCTGGGCTGCAAACTGCTCCACCACAGCCCCGCCGCCACGAACACTAACGTCAGCACAACCACCATTAACCATACCGGCTTGGGCCGGTTTCTCTGCACGGGAACCACGCGGATGGAAGCCCCGCCGGGCCGCGCATTGGCCCCGCGCTTTTCCAGATCGCTCAAAACCTGATTGATCAGGCTCATCGCAGCAGGATCCAGCTCATACCGGCCAAGGACAACACCAGTGCACCAATACCCCAGCCCCACACCAGCCAATCGCGCCGCGCCTCGGGCGTATCGGCAGCGGCGCTGCGCACATGGCGCGCCAGCACCTGCTGCCGCCCCTCGCCATACGCCAGCAGCAATGCCTTGTTTGCGATGATATTGACCAGACGCGGGGTGCCGCCGCTGACCCGCTGCAGCACATTGACCGCGCTCTTGTTAAACAGGGTTTCCCCGGAGAATCCCGCCACGCCGAGACGATGACGCAAATAGCGGTCCAACTCGTCGCTGTGCAAGCCTTTCAACTCGTACTGGAAGCTGATGCGCTGGCGCAGTTGCCGCACCGAATTCTGTTTCAGGCGTTCGTCCAATTCCGGTTGACCAAACAATACCACCTGCATCAGCTTGCGCTTCTCGGTTTCCAGATTGGTGAGCAGGCGCAACACTTCCATGCTTTCCAGCGGCATCGCCTGCGCCTCATCAAGGCACACCAGGACACGTTTGCCCTCCCGGGCGTAATTCAGCAGTGCAAGTGTCAGCCCCTTGAGCATCTGGTGCTGGTCAACATCCATGTCAAGGCTGACGCGAAATTCCTCTGCCAGCGCCAGCAACAGGCTGCGCGGCTCCAGATAGGGGTTGGGAATATAGGCAGTGACGAATTTGGCGGAAGTGCTCTCGGTGGCATTTTCGTCTTGCGTACCGATGGCCGTGGTCGCGGCACGATCGCCCTGATTGAGCGTAGCGAGAAACTTGCGGCACAGCAGGGTCTTGCCGTTGCCTACCTCGCCCACAATCTTGATGAAGCCCTCGCCGTTGCGCGCCGCCACCAGCAAGGTATTGAGCGCTTCCTGATAGCTGGAACAGGCGAAGAAAAAACTGGTGTCAGGGGTCAGCCCGAAAGGGATTTCATGCAGACCAAAATGCTCCAGGTACATACTCAGAGAATCACGGCCTAGTGCCCGAAGAATTCGCCATGCCATTCACGCGGTCGCGGCTGCGCGTGATGTCATCCGACCAATCCTTGTCGCTGTCCACCACCGTGGGTTTCAGCAGGATGACCAGTTCGCGCTTTTCCGTTCGCTTGTTGGTTTGCCCAAACACCGCCTTGGGCAGGCCCGGCAGGCCGGACTGGTCATCAAACGTCGCCTGGCGCATCAACCCGCCAATAGCCACAATCTGGCCGTCGCGCGCGCGCACGATGCTGTCGGTCTCGGATATCGAGCTGGAGGCCAGCGGCATAACAAGGGTTCCGCCCACTCCTGTATTCACCGTCTTGGTTACGGTGGACACCAGGCTCACCGAAGGATGCACATGCAGGATGATTTCATTGTTTTCATCGATGCGCGGCGTCACATCCAGCGCGATACCGGAAAAGAAAGGCTGTAGCGTGACCGATGGCGTAGATGTGGTTGCGGTACCGGTGGTCGTGGTGGTCGATACATTGGTCACAAAGAATTCGTCCGTGCCCACTTTCAACACCGCTTTCTGGTTATTCAAAGTCGCAATGCGGGGACTGGAGAGGACATGTACATTCCCCTGCGATTCCAGAAAATCAAGCAGCGCTGCAAAGTTGCTGGTCTGGAAGGCAAGTCCGATGAGAGATCCGGCAGCTGATCCGCCTGCCATATCGGCACCCGGGGTAATAGTGCCCAGCATGCTCGCAGATAGCGTATTAGCACCCTGGTTCGTGCCACCAATCAATGCTGTACCCGCATTCCGCGCCAATGTTCCACCAGGAGCGATTTGCCCGATGGAAGTTCTGCTGTTTGGGCTGTTCTTGAATGCCGCCCAGTTCACGCCGGACTGAAAACCGTCATTCAACTGCACCTCGACAATTTTCGCTTCCAGAATGACCTGACGCTCAATCGAAATCTGCGAGGCCTTCAAGTAAGCTGTCACATTTTTCAATTCATCCGGCATGGCACGCACCACGATTACACCGGACATCGGGCTGATCACCACGCTACGCCCCTTTTCATTACCGACAATAGCGATAAGGGACTTGCTCAACTCCGCCCAGAAATCCGCGCTGCTGGTCGTGGTCACCTTGCTGCTGTCCTGGGGACGCAACCCTCCCGGTCCGGTAGCGGTCGTAACGGGTGGCGCAACTCCTGGCGCGCCGCCGACTGGATTGTCCGATACCGAACCCGATGTGACGCGCAGCGACGAAGTGCCAGTACGCAGCCCGGTCAAATAATTCACCTGGAAGATCCGCGTCTGTAGCGAAATCGGCTGGATGTAAATACGGGCAGCATCAACCTTGTATTCGTAGCCATACATTTCGCGGATCGCCTCCAGCGCCTCGAATACCGTCACGTCCTTCAGGTTGAGCGAGATGCTGCCCCCCACATCGGGAGGCACCAGCATGCTGTAGCGTGTACCCGACACAATGGCCATGAACACCTGGCTGGCCGGTGTGTTATTCACGGTGAGATCAAATTTGGCCTCCAGCGGTTTGTTGTCCATCCTGGGCATGTTCACCGAAAGTGGCGGCAACAGTGCATTGTTCACTGCCTCGGGTTTGCCCGGCTTGGCGCTTTCCTGCACTGCGGCACCCATTTCATGGCTTATGGCATCCGCCGTGGTATTGCGTCCGCCCGGCGTGGCACAGGCTGACAGGCCGGCCAGTACAAGCACCCCCAATGACAACATACACAGCATTTGCCTCATTTCTCCTCCTTCTTTCCGGTCTGGCTGGCTGGTTTTTTAACCGGCTTTTTCTTCTGGATAGCGTGCTTCACATCGTTTTCCTTGGGCTGCTCTTTCCTCTTGATCTCCACGCCCGGGAACAGCGTCAGCACCTGCCGCCCCTGCGCTCCCTGTAACGCCACACCGCTTTCACTGACCTCAACCAGTTTGGCCTCGCCATACTTCGCACCCAGTTCGACCGTTTGCCCATTGATGATGGCCGCGCGGCGGGTAGGAGAAATGATGATCGACTGCAGCCTGTCGCCCTCCGGGGCAGCGGCCTGCGTCAGGGGAGCACTGATTTCGGCGGGCGGCTTTGTGGGATCAGTCAGCGCCTGCGCCGAGGCCACAGCGGAAACTGCGCACAACAATAGCAACGCCAAGCCATTACAGCAGACCCCCGCCGAAGAACGTTTGGCCGGGCACCCGAAGGAACTCATCAAATCTGCAGCCATGTCTTGTCCATGCTCAAAGTATAAAGAGTTAGCGTCAGTTCCGCTGCGGGGTACTGCACCACATTCATCCTGGACATACCCCAAAACATTTTGGTCGGCAACTGCTCAATCGCGGTGAGATACTGCAACAAGTCCAGGTAACTGCCGCGCACGGTAATTTGCACACCGTGCCTGTACACCTGCCTGTCCAACCCTGCCGCCGCGCTTGCAGGGCCGGCACCCGCTCCCTCCGGCTTAAGCGCCTTCTCGATCAAGAGGGCAGTCGGCAAGGTTTGCAGGTTAATCAGTTGCAACTGGCCATTTTTGTTGAGCACCTGTTCCAGCAAGTCAGCCATTTTTTCCGGTTGCACCAGGCGGTCACGGCGGCTTTGCAGGTAGGCATCTCCATCAGCAAGTCGCTGCTTGGCCTGGCTCAGGCGCTGGCGCAACGGCGAAGCCGCATCATTCCTCCTGGCTTGCAGCAAAGCCTCAATCTGCGCCTGAATCTCTTTCATCTTCTCCTGTTGCTGCACCACTTGAGTGGAGAGCCTTTTCTGCTCTGCCAGCAAGGAATCAAGAAATAACACCTGGGTCAGCGCAACCAGCACAAACGCGGCAGCGGCAAAAATCAGTCCGCGTTCGCGCAGCGACATGCCGTCAATTTTATCAACGATTTTTCCCCAGTACTGCCTCATTGTTTTGCCACCCCGCCAGCCTCAACGGATTGTAGCGCAAACTCGACATAGTGCGCCGCCTTGCCGCTTTCCACCTTGGGTTGCTGCATTTGTAATGACGCGAATAATTTCCCGTGCATCACTTTTTCCCGGCTCAATCTCTGGATATAGACCGGCACCAGTTCGGGAGATAACACAGCGCCGCTTATGCTCATCTGCGCCGCATCCCCGGTAATATTGAATCCCGTCAGCCACAACCCGGGCACCGCCTGGCGCGCGAATGCGCGCATGTATTCGGAATAGCCGGTGGTATTGCCTATCACCCCGCTCTTCAACGTTTCGATGAGTTCATGCTGCGCGGCTGCCTTGGCTTCAGCATTTTTCAACTCATCTTCCAGCAACCGGCTGGATTGCTGCGGCGAAAACTCCGCAGTGTAGCGCGTCAGCCTGAGCTGCTCGGCAATGTAGCGCTTGCTCGTTTCTTCGGATTGCCTGGCCAGCAGCTTGACCTGATATGCCGCGTAGCCATAGAACAGCGCCGAACCCAGCGCAATCAGGACAAGCGCCTGCAACATGGCAAGCACTGAAAAATATTTTTTCTGTTTCAGAAAAATCGGGTTGAACAGGTTGATCTGCTGGCTCACAGTACCCGCCTTTCGAGCCGCAGTGCCGCACCCAAGGCAAAAAATGCCTGCGCGGCATATTCGCTGTTAGCCAGTTCAGGCACTGCGCTGATGTCCAGCACCTGCGCCAGGTCAAGCTGCTCCACCGGCATATCCAGACTGGCGGCGAGCATCTGCACCAAGCCCAATTGTTCCGGCGCGGAAACCAGCAAACGCTTTACCGAAATATGGCTGAACTGGCGGCCAAAATAATCCAGGGAGCGATGCAATTCCAGCTCCACGCGCTCCAGATACTGCTGGCGCAGGCTCTCGTCAGCGTCCTGCAGTTGCCCTGGGGTGATTTCGATACGGCGCGCAAAATACAACTCGCCCCCGCTGGTGATGGTGAGCATCCCGCCGCTGTCATCGAATGCCAGCAGCACCAATCCCCGCTCACCTTCCTCAAATAACGCGGCAATATTGCGCTGCGCCATTTCCGGAATGTCAACCACCTTGAGATCAATCCTTGCTTTCTCAAACAGGGCGATGCGTTTTTTTATGATATCGTTGGGTGCCGCGATTGCATACAGGGATTGCGGGCGATCCACACCATTTTTACTGGCAGGAATCTGCAATACATCCACCGTAGCGTCATCTATGTGGTAACTCAGCGAGTCTTTAATGCGCCACCGGATGGCCGCCTTAAGCTCGTCCACCGGAATATCGGGCGCCTCCACCAGCAACATCTGGTATTCACCGGGAGCAAGCAGCGTCATGAATTGAAAATCAGAAATGCGCGCATCCTTGCGGAGTTTTTCCAGCACAGCCGGTGTCACATTTTCCACGGGATGGAAGGCGCACATTGCCACGCGCGGCAGTTTGCCTTTGGCATTTTTCAGGTGCGTGAAATAGACACCGTTTTTGTTGACACAGATAGCGAACCAGCCTGCAAGGGCATTTCGGCTGAACAAATCGGACAAGACCGGGATTTGCATAATCGACCCGTAATTAACTCAACAACCTGTGATGTCGAGTAGTTTTCAACTTTTTCAACAAGTCCGGCAACCCCCTAAAAAAACATCTGTAGTAAGCACTGCCAAGGTCAAAAACTTGCGCATCCAGCAACGATTCGTCTAATACTCGCATATACAAGCCCTTATTGCAATAACTTAATCATTTTTCTACTTACGCTCTAGCGCACCACCTTGACACTGAATTTATCCCTCATAAACAAGCAACCTGTTCAGTTTCCCCCACCCGGGCGCGCCGGCAACGCCACCGTTGCTTTCCTCCTCATTGACAAACTCTGCTGCACAGGCAAGCTCCTGCGGCAAGAGCGGCTCCTGTGCAGCCTGTAACGTTTCCAGCACGGCAATGCCGGCCTCAGATGCATCGTTTGCCTGATTGCGTCGTTGCACGATGCGCGCCCTCAGGGTGGCTTCACTTGCCTGCACCGAGGCGATGGCAAAAGGGGCCGCCAGTTCATGTGCGAGCTCGCGAAACTGTTTGCGCTCTTCCTGTTTGAGAAAAGCCGCATCCACAATGACCGGAAAGCCTGCCATGAGCAGCTCACGCGCCAGCTCGTGGAGGCGTGCGTAAGTGCGCCGTGTCGCGTCGGCGCCATAGATGCCACTGCCGATGGATGAGCGGCTGTCCGCCGATGGCGCCAGCCCGAACAGGCGCTTGCGCTCCACATCGGAGCGGATGCGGATCGCCTGCAGCCGTTCCAGCGCAGCCTGCGCGAAAGTGGTCTTGCCGGATCCCGGCAGGCCATGGGTAATGACCAGCGCGGGTTGATGCCGGGTGAGGTATGCCTCGCCCAGTTCAAGATAGCTGCGGCAGCTTGCCAGCGCATCCGCCGTGCCACGTTTTGACATGCCCGGCTGGGAGGCACGGATGGCGCTGACCTTGGCGCGTACCGCGGCGCGGTAGGCGACATAGAAACGCAGCACGGATACACCGCCGTAATCGCCGGTGGCTTCCAGATAGGCGTTCAAAAACCGGTAGGCAAATTCGGGGCGCTCGCGATGCAACAGATCCATGACAGCGAAGGCGGCTTCGTCCATCACGTCAATCCAGCGCAGCGCGGGGTTGAACTCGATGCCGTCGAAGGGGATGGGTTCATCGCCGACGAGCGCGATATTGCCGAGATGGAGATCGCCGTGGCACTCGCGTATGCAGCCCTGCGCGCGGCGCTCCTCGAAACGCTTTTCGCAGGCGGTATAGGCAACCTCGGTGGCGTGGCGCAACGCAGCCACAGCACCCTGGTCGGCTGGCCCTTTCAGCAACGGCTGCAACTGCTCAAAATTTTGCAGCGCCGCTGCGTGTATGGCAGCGGCACTGCCGAACGCCGAGTTTGGCTCCACCGCGGGCAGCCCGCCGTGGAAACGCGCAAGCGTGGCGGCCAGGCTGTCCAGGTGCCGGGGCAGAATCCTGTCACGCGCCAGCAGCCGGTCCATCTGCTTGGCGGAAGCGAAGCGCCGCATCCTGACGGCATATTCAATGGCAGGCTGCGCGCCCAATTCAGGCGCTTCAGCAGCGCCGCCGATGGGAATGACGCCGAGGTAGATCTTCGGCGCCAGACGGCGGTTGAGACGGATCTCCTCGGCACAGTAAAAGCGCCGCGCCTCCAGAGTGGTAAAGTTGAGAAAGCCCAGATCGAGTGCCTTCTTGATCTTGTATGCGTAGCGCCCGGCCAGCAGCACCCAGGAGATGTGCGTTTCGATCAGCCGTACAGCCCTTGCCGTGTGCGGGTAGCGGCGGCTTTCCAGCAAGGCGGTGACCAGCTTTCTCTGGGCCGTGCAATCGGTCTGACAGTTGCTCATATGGCTTTCCCGTTTTTAGCAAGTGCGAACGAGCCATTCGCGAAGCCGGGCAGCAACTCCGCGGCTATCTGGCAGATGAAAGCGCTCCGGGATCCGCTTGAACTATACTCCCGGCGAAGTAGCAATGAACCTAAAAACCGCAGTTGGCGAAGAACCTTCTGACATTTCAACGGATTATGCCGCTTTCGTAGGTGCGAATTCACCTCGCAGAGGTTCTTGCACCCTGTGGGTGTTCGCACATAACCTGCTGTTCGTGCGAATGAATTCGCACCTACAAACCCGTCAACCGCGTTTTCTAGGATGAAACTTGCGGAAACAGGAAACAAGGCTAAAGCTGACGGCCTTCCCAACGGCTGGCATTGCATGGCCTGAAAAAACAAACCCCGCCATCAGGGCGGGGTTGCCGGAGATGCAGCCAAACCTGATTAAGCGTTCTGTTTCCTGCGGCGTGCGATTATGCCCAACAAGCCCAAG
Organism: Nitrosomonadales bacterium; assembly: GCA_016218445.1. GTDB lineage: Bacteria > Pseudomonadota > Gammaproteobacteria > Burkholderiales > Gallionellaceae > CAITJF01. The sequence goes on along the minus strand of JACREC010000097.1, from coordinate 2,931 downwards.
CCAGCCAGCATCATGGCGTAGGTTTCGGGTTCGGGGACGACGGGCGGCGGCGTGTGCGTCAAAGGCGTGTACTTGGCGGAATAACCCCCGGTAATACCTTGTACATGGACATACATATTCGTCAGGCTACTGGCCGGGTCCGTACCGGAAATACGCCACGTGACATAATCATTTTGAGAAAGCCGGTTCTTACTTCCTTTTCCGAACTGGGTTCCGAAATCAATATCGGACAACCCGCTCAGACCAGTCCCGCTGGTGCTTAGAACTGATGTAACCCCTCCCACATTGCTGCTGATTAAACTGCTGACAGGCGCGCTGGCAGGATCGGGGGTAAAATCAAAACTCATCGAACCTATAAAGGCGTTATCACCAAAGTAACTGAACAGATTATTGTTAATGGTCAGCGTGAACGTCCAGACATTACCGCTATCAACGGCGTCCAGGTGTGCAAAAGGGTGTGCCTCAAAATCTTTTGGAGCAGAATACCCCGCCGATGCCGTCAACAGGGTGCCAAAATTATATGCTGTCGCCACTTGCGCATCTGCCGCGTTGCTGAAAGCGAGCAGGCTTCCAACCACAAAGGAGTAAAGCATTTTAGAGCGATACATGATTACCTTCTCCTAAATAAATCCATAAAATTTCATTTTCAGTGAAGAAATATATACTATTTCAACAATAAACACCATTGTACTGAAGTACAGGTAGGAATTTCTTCCCCTTTTGCATGAGCCATTCCCCGCCGCCCACGCATCCATCTGAACGACGTTCCGCTGCACATCGTGCAGCGCGGGCATAACCGCGAACGGACGAGCTACCGCGCCAACGGGCTGGGGCAGCCCGACGCCATTTTGACCACGCATCTCTTGTGCCTGCCGCTCGGCGAGGATGGCAAGGCGCGCCAGAGCGCTTATCGCGCCTTGTTCCGGTCGCAACTGGACAAGGCGGCGGTAGATGGCATCCGGCTGGCGCTTGGCCAGAACCAGCCGCTGGGAAACGAGCGCTTCTACTCCCGGATCGAAAAATTGACCGGGCAGCGGCGCGAAGCCAAGCCGAGGGGGAGACCGCGCGCCTTGGCCGGAGAATATGCCGCCGCCGGGTCAACGCGCCGTCTGTAGATACAAGGGCGCTAACCTTGCTGTGCCACAAGCATAAACGCCCATTGGAGCTGCGCCCATTCCTTCCCGCTTGTTCCGCCATCGCCCGCGACGATTTTCAACAACCCTGTTAGCCGCTCACATTAGTGGTGTCCGTTATCCCGACTTGCGCCGGTTCTGCTAGAATGTTGCGGAACAATTAACTTTAATACCCTTATAGGAGAGTTTAACCATGTCCAGGAAGCATCCGGTAATTGTTGTGACAGGCTCGTCCGGTGCGGGCACCACCACCGCCAAGCGCGCGTTTGAAAACATTGTCCGTCGCGAGTTTCGCCGTGATGCCGTGAATGTTGCCGTGATTGAAGGTGACAGCTTGCACAGCCTGGACCGCATGGAGTTCCGCGCCGCCGTGGCTGAGGCCGCAAAAGCGGGCAACCATTCCTTCAGCCACTTCGGCCCGGAAGCAAACCATTTCGACAAGATAGAGGAAACCTTCAGGTCTTACGGAGAGACCGGCGCTTGCAAGCGCCGTTACTATATCCATAGCGATGCGGAAGCGAAGGAGTTGAATGCGCGCCTGGGAACCAACCTTGGTCCCGGCCAATTTACACCATGGGAAGACATCCAACCCGGCTCCGACCTGTTGTTTTATGAGGGTTTGCACGGCATGGTCAAGACCGACAAAGTAAATGCGGCCAAGCATGTTGACCTTAGCATCGGCGTGGTGCCTGTTGTCAATCTGGAATGGATCCAGAAAATCCATCGTGACCAGGCTGAACGCGGCTATTCTGCAGAGGCGACCGTTGATACCATCATGCGCCGTATGCCGGACTACATTAACTACATTACCCCGCAATTCTCGCGCACCGACATCAACTTCCAGCGTGTGGCCACGGTGGATACTTCCAACCCTTTTATCGCGCGTGATATTCCTACGCCGGACGAAAGCTTTGTGGTGATTCGCTTCCGCAACCCCAAGGGCGTGGATTACCCTTACTTCCTGAACATGATCCACGATTCGTTCATGTCGCGCTCCAATACCATCGTGGTGCCTGGTGGCAAAATGAGTTTTGCGATGGAAGTGATACTCACTCCGCTCATACATAATTTGATTGCGAACAGGGATAAGTAATTTCCGTAACTGCATCGCAGGCACCGGAGCCTGCTGAAGCACTGTAGCAATGCCGACCCCTTCATTGGGGGGTTGGCATGGCAGCGCTGGCTGGCTTTCAAAGCGGCGAGCCACTATAATCCGGTCACGCTTAAATCCTCAATTAGCCTTAGCCCTTATGCAGCTATTCGCCTTTGGCATCAACCATCAGACTGCACCGCTCTCCGTGCGCGAACGGTTCGCATTCAATGTTGATGCAGTGGAGCAGGCATTGCACAATCTGGTCGAGCACGGCGCGGCCAAGGAAGCAACCATCCTTTCCACCTGCAACCGCACCGAGGTGTATTGCAACACTCTCGAGCCCGCGCAGGCCATCAATTGGCTGGCCGGTTACCGCCAGATGGAAGCCGGTGAAATCGAGCCCTATCTTTATACCTTGCAGCGCGAGCAGGCGATCAAACATGCGTTCCGCGTCGCCAGCGGGCTGGACTCGATGGTGCTGGGCGAGCCGCAGATCCTGGGGCAGATGAAACAGGCGGTGCGGTATGCGGAAGAGGCCGGCACGCTGGGTTTCCTGCTGCATAAATTATTCCAGCGCACCTTCTCGGTGGCCAAGGATGTGCGCACCCAGACCGAAATCGGCGCCAACCTGATCTCCATGGCTGCGGCTGCGGTGAAGCTGGCCGAGCGCATTTTTCCCAGCATTGCCGAACAGCGTGTGCTGTT
>JACREC010000096.1 GCA_016218445.1 Nitrosomonadales bacterium | reverse complement strand
GTTCTACTTCCGCACCACCGACGTGACCGGTGCGGTTGAACTGGCCGCCGGCACCGAAATGGTCATGCCGGGCGACAACGTCTCGGTGACGGTGAACCTGATCGCCCCGATTGCGATGGAAGAAGGCCTGCGCTTCGCGATCCGCGAGGGCGGACGCACCGTCGGCGCCGGCGTGGTGGCGAAGATAATCGAGTAAGTAAACCCAGTCGTTAGACGTAAGACGTAAGTTGAAACCGCGAAGCGACAACGCCAACTATCAACTTGCGTCTTCCGACTAGCAACTGTTTTATATTTGCAAAGATTATTGAGTAAGGCTACAATGCGCGCCCTCGCGTGGTTTGAACACGCGATTTCGTTCTTTAATTAGCGGCATTGCCGCATAAACGCAAGAGAAAATTATGCAAAGCCAGAAAATCCGTATCCGCCTGAAGGCGTTCGATTATGACCAGATCGACCAGTCTGCGCTACGGATCGTGGATACCGCGAAGCGTACGGGTGCCGTGGTAAGAGGGCCGATCCCTCTGCCGACCAAGATTGAGCGTTTTGACATATTGCGTTCCCCGCATGTCAACAAGACTTCGCGCGACCAGTTCGAGATCCGCACGCATTTGCGTATGATGGATATCATTGATCCGACGGAGAAGACCGTGGATGCGTTGATGAAGCTGGATCTGCCTGCGGGTGTGGATGTCGTAATCAAGCTTCAATAGTACAGTTATTAGACGTAAGTCGTTAGACGTTAGTTAAGGCAGGTTCCGCGTAGCGGACAGCGCCAACTAATAACTAGCGACTAACATCTACAAACTAAGGTTTTTGTAATACTGGATCGGCTGGCCAATTGTAGTCAGCCCCTTAAATTAAGGATAATAAAATGAGCTTAGGACTTGTCGGTCGCAAGATTGGCATGACACGCATCTTTACCGACGATGGTACATCGTTGCCGGTAACAGTGGTGGACGTGTCCAATAATCGCATTACCCAAATCAAATCCGCTTCCACAGATGGTTACAGCGCCGTGCAGGTTGCATTTGGCACGCGCCGTGCCAGCCGTGTGACCAAAGCGGCGGCAGGTCATTTCGCCAAAGCGGGCGTGGAAGCGGGTAGCGTACTGAAAGAATTCACCGCCACCCCGGAAGAGTTGGGCAGCCTGCAGGCAGGCGGCACGATGGGGGTGGGCCTGTTCAAGGTTGGCCAGAAGGTTGACGTTACCGGTGTGACGATAGGCAAGGGTTATGCCGGCGTTATCAAACGCTACCACTTCAGTTCAGGCCGTGCTACCCACGGTAACTCCAAGTCACACAATGTGCCGGGCTCCATCGGCATGGCGCAGGATCCGGGTCGCGTGTTCCCGGGCAAGCGCATGTCCGGTCACCTCGGTGATGTGCAGCGCACCGTGCAAAATCTTGAAATCGTCCGCATAGACGCCGACCGTCAGTTGTTGCTGGTCAAGGGTGCCGTCCCCGGCTCCAGGGGCGGTGATGTGGTCGTACGCCCGGCAGTGAAGGCAGGTGCATAATGGAACTTAAAGTTATTGACGACAACGGGCGGGTGACCACCAGCGTTACCGCCTCAGACGATCTGTTCGGCCGCGAATATAACGAGGCGCTGGTTCACCAGGTGGTGACTGCGTATCAGGCCAATGCGCGTTCCGCCAGCAGCAAGCAAAAAGGCCGTAGCGAGATCGCCAAGAGCACACACAAACCCTGGGCGCAAAAAGGCACCGGCCGTGCCCGTGCCGGTATGGCATCCAGCCCATTGTGGCGCGGCGGCGGCAGGATTTTTCCGAATAGCCCGGATGAAAACTTCAGCCAGAAGGTCAACCGCAAGATGTACCGCGCTGGCCTGGCTTCAATTTTTTCGCAGTTGGTGCGTGAAAACCGCCTGACGGTGGTGGACAATCTGGCTCTCGCGGCACCCAAGACCAAGCTGCTGGCGCAGCGGATGAAGAGTCTGGGTATGGATGCTGATCGGGTGCTGATCATTACCGACAACTTCGACGAAAACCTTTATTTGTCTTCGCGCAATCTGCCGCACGTGCTGGTGGTCGAAGCACATCAAGCCGATCCGGTCAGCCTGGTGCGTTTCCACAAGGTGCTGGTAACGCGCAATGCAATGGCGAAAATTGAGGAGATGCTGGCATGAGCGTAAATAAATTCAGCCAGGAGCGTTTGATGAACATATTGCTCGCTCCGCAAATTTCCGAAAAGGCAACTTATGTCGCGGATAAGAATGAGCAGGTGATTTTTCGTGTGACATCCGACGCTACCAAGCCGGAAATCAAGGCGGCAGTCGAGTTGATGTTCAAGGTGAGCGTTGAGAACGTGCAGGTTGCTGTCGTCAAGGGCAAGCAAAAGCGTTTCGGCAAATTCATGGGGCGGCGCAAGGATTGGAAGAAAGCGTATGTATGTCTCGCGCCTGGACAGGCAATCAATTTTGCTGCGGATGAGCAAGGATAAATATCATGGCACTGATCAAGCTTAAACCGACATCTCCGGGACGACGCGCTGTAGTGCGCGTGGTCAATCCCGACCTGCATAAGGGCAAGCCCCATGCAGCGTTGCTGGAAAGAAAAAACCGGACGGCCGGCCGTAATCATAACGGTCACATCACCATCCGCCACATGGGCGGCGGCCACAAGAAGAATTACCGCGTGGTCGATTTCAAGCGCGACAAGGATGGTGTTCCGGCTACTGTCGAGCGCCTGGAATATGATCCGAACCGCAGCGCACATCTGGCTTTGCTGTGTTATGCGGACGGTGAGCGCCGTTACATCATTGCGCCCAAGGGCGTGGCAGCGGGCGCGCAATTGTTGAACGGACCGGAAGCGCCGATCAAGGCAGGCAATACGCTGCCGCTGCGCAATATTCCGGTAGGCTCGACCATCCACTGCATTGAAATGTTGCCCGGCAAGGGCGCGCAATTGGCGCGCTCCGCCGGAACCTCGGTGCAACTGCTGGCGCGTGAGGGCGCTTATGCGCAACTGCGCCTGCGCTCCGGCGAAATCCGCAAGGTGCATGTGGACTGCCGCGCAACCATCGGCGAGGTGGGCAACGGCGAGCATTCCCTGCGTTCCATCGGCAAGGCCGGCGCGATGCGCTGGCGTGGTGTGCGTCCAACCGTGCGCGGTGTGGCGATGAACCCGGTTGACCATCCGCACGGTGGCGGCGAAGGCAAGACCGCAGCCGGCCGCAATCCGGTCAGCCCGTGGGGTGTGCCGGCCAAGGGCTTCCGTACGCGCCGCAACAAGCGCACCAGCGGCATGATTGTCCGCCGCCGCTTTCAGGTTTAAGGGGTAATAAAATATGGCACGTTCTATTAAAAAAGGTCCATTCGTTGACACGCACTTGATGAAAAAAGTGGAAACAGTGCGCGCAACCAGCGACAAGCGCCCGGTGAAAACCTGGTCGCGCCGTTCCACGGTGCTGCCGGAATTTGTCGGCCTGACCATTGCGGTGCACAACGGCAAACAGCACATCCCGGTGTATATCTCCGAGAACATGGTGGGGCACAAGCTGGGCGAATTTTCGCTGACCCGCACATTCAAGGGACATGCTGCCGACAAAAAAGCAGTGGTCAAGAAATAAGGAGGCATGATGAGCACAACCGCAGTAGTAAAAGGTGTTCGCCTGTCGGCCCAAAAGGGCCGCCTGGTGGCGGATCAAATCCGCGGTTTGCCGGTGGACAAGGCATTGAACGTCCTGGCGTTCAGCCCCAAGAAAGGCGCCGTGATTATCAAGAAGGGATTGGAATCCGCGATTGCCAATGCCGAGCATAATGATGCTGCCGACATTGACGAGCTGAAAGTCACCACCATCCATGTGGATGAGGGCGCCTCGCTGAAACGGAACATGGCTCGCGCCAAGGGCCGCAACTACAGAATTGAGAAGCAGACTTGCCACATTACAATCATTGTCGGGAACTGAGGATCAAGTAATTATGGGACAGAAAATTCATCCAATCGGTTTCCGGTTGAGCGTACAAAAAAACTGGACTTCCAAGTGGTATGCCAACAGCAAGAATTTTTCCGGCATGCTGCTCAGGGATATCGAAGTGCGCGATTACCTGAAGAAAAGACTGGCCGGAGCCGGCGTCTCAAAGATAATTATTGAGCGCCCTGCAAAAAACGCCAAAATAACAATTTATACCGCGCGTCCCGGTGTGGTGATCGGCAAAAAGGGCGAAGATATCGAAGCTCTGCGCATTGAGCTGAGAAAACGCATGGGCCTGCCTGATGTGGCGTTGAACATCGAGGAAGTGCGCAAGCCGGAAGTGGATGCCCAGCTGATCGCTGAAAGCATCACTTCGCAGCTGGAAAAACGCATCATGTTCCGCCGTGCCATGAAACGTGCCATGCAGAACGCCATGCGGTTGGGCGCGCAAGGAATCAAAATCATGAGCGCGGGCCGTCTGAACGGGATCGAAATTGCGCGCACCGAGTGGTATCGCGAAGGCCGTGTGCCGCTGCATACCCTGCGTGCCGAAATTGACTATGGCTTCTCCGAAGCGAAGACCACCTACGGCATCATCGGTGTCAAGGTATGGGTGTACAAGGGTGAGCATACCGGATTGGAAGAAGCGTCCGCACCGGCAGTGGCCGAGCCGGAAAAGAAAGCAAGGAAGTCGGGAGTAAAACATGCTACAGCCAGCTAAAAGAAAATACCGCAAGGAGCAAAAAGGCCGTAACAACGGTATTGCAACGCGCGGCAACAAGGTAAGCTTCGGTGAGTTCGGCCTCAAGGCTGTCGGGCGCGGCCGTTTGACGGCACGCCAGATCGAGGCGGCACGCCGTGCCATGACCCGCCACATCAAACGCGGCGGGCGCATCTGGATCCGTATTTTTCCGGATAAGCCGATTTCGAAGAAGCCTGCCGAGGTGCGTATGGGTAACGGCAAGGGTAATCCGGAGTATTACGTTGCCGAAATTCAGCCCGGCAAGATGTTGTATGAAATGGACGGCGTGGACGAAGTGCTGGCACGCGAGGCATTTCGCCTGGCTTCCGCCAAGCTGCCAATAGCCACCACATTCGTAGTCAGACAGGTAGGGGCGTAATTATGAAGGCGAGTGAACTGAGAGTGAAATCCGGAGCGGATCTGGAGCAGGAGTTGATTTCCCTGACCAAGGCGCAGTTCGGCCTGCGCATGCAAGTGGCGACCCAGCAGTTGAGCAATAACAGCCAGCTTGGCAAGGTGCGCCGCGATATTGCCCGCGTGAAAACCATATTGAAAGAAAAGGGTGCGCAGCAATGAGTGCAACGAATCTGAAACGTACGCTGACCGGCACGGTGGTGAGCGACAAAATGGACAAGACCGTTACCGTGCTGGTCGAGCGCAAGGTCAAGCATCCACAGTTGGGCAAAGTGCTGCGTGTATCGAAAAAATATCACGCCCATGATGAAAACAATGAGTTCCATCCGGGTGACGTGGTTGACATCGAAGAGTGCCGTCCGCTGGCAAAAACCAAGAGCTGGCGTGTGGCCAAACTGGTGGAAAAAGCCCAAACGGCTTAGCCTATTTGGCGGTTTATCTGGGGCAGGTAACTTAATTGCACATATTGCTTGTGTATATTGCCAAGTTTGAATAGAATGCGCGGCTTCGTTTCAGAACCCTCTCCTCAATCCTCTCCCAAAGGGAGAGGAAGCGAACGATAGGAAGCAAGTGTTTTTACCCGCTGCTTGCGGCGGCCTGACCCGAACGGGTTCCAAAACTAGCCGCCGTTGGCGGATAAAGTTGGAGATTGATAAATGATACAAATGCAATCAGTTTTGAATGTTGCCGATAACACCGGCGCGCGTTCCGTCATGTGCATCAAGGTGCTGGGCGGTTCCAAGCGCCGTTATGCGGGCATCGGCGACGTCATCAAGGTCAGCATCAGGGACGCGGCTCCGCGTGCCCGCGTGAAGAAGGGCGAAGTGTACAGTGCCGTGGTGGTGCGTACTGCCAAAGGCGTGCGCCGTCCGGATGGTTCGTTGATCAAGTTCGACGGCAATGCGGCAGTATTGCTGAACAACAAGCTGGAGCCGATAGGCACCCGCATTTTTGGCCCGGTGACGCGCGAGTTGCGTACCGAGCGTTTCATGAAAATCGTGTCGCTGGCACCGGAAGTTTTGTAAAAAATGACGGCGTAACGCAGTCAAGGAAAAAACATGCGCAAGATTAGAAAAAATGATGATGTCATCATCATCGCCGGGAAAGACAAGGGTAGCCGCGGCAGTGTGCTGAGCGTGCTGGATGATCGTTTGCTGGTGAGCGGTATCAACAAGGTCAAGAAGCACCAGAAGCCGAATCCGGTAAAGGGTGAGTCTGGCGGTATCGTGGAAATGGAGAAATCCATCCATGCTTCCAACGTCGCCATTTACAACGCGGCGGCGAAAAAGGCTGACCGTGTCGGTATCAAAACGCTGGAAGATGGCCGCAAAGTGCGCGTCTTCAAGTCCAGCGGCGAAGTGATTGACGCTTGAGGGGTGAGAGAGCATGGTTCGTTTATTCGATTATTACAAGAAAACAGTAGCTCCGGAACTGATGAAGAAGTTCGGCTACAAGTCCGTCATGGAGGTGCCGCGCATCGAGAAGATCACCCTGAACATGGGGGTGGGCGAAGCGGTGGCCGACAAGAAGGTGATGGAACACGCGGTCGGTGACATGCAGAAAATCGCAGGCCAGAAACCAGTGGTGACTAAGTCCAAGAAATCCATCGCGGGTTTCAAGATTCGGGAAAATTACCCGGTTGGCTGCAAGGTCACGCTGCGCAGGGCGCGCATGTACGAATTCCTGGATCGCCTGGTGACGGTGGCAATTCCCCGTGTACGCGATTTCCGTGGGTTGTCCGGCAAGGCGTTTGATGGCCGTGGCAACTACAACATGGGCATCAGGGAACAGATTATTTTCCCGGAAATCGAGTATGACAAGATTGATGCGTTGCGTGGCATGAACATTACCATTACCACCAGCGCGAAGACCGATGCGGAAGCGCGTGCGCTTCTGCTGGCATTCAAATTCCCATTGAAAGGCTGAGGGCAAAATGGCCAAGATAGCTGTCATTAACCGTGATATCAAGCGTCGCGAAACAGTAAGGAAGTACGCCGCCAAGCGCGCCGCGTTGCAGGCGATTATTGCCAACGTCAAGTTGAGTGATGAGGAGCGCTACGCCGCGCGCCAGAAACTGCAAGCGTTGCCGCGTGACGCCAGTCCGGTGCGCCTGCGCAACCGCTGTGCGTTGACCGGCCGTCCGCGTGGCGTATTCAGCAAGTTCGGTCTGGGCCGCATCAAGTTGCGTGAATTCGCGATGCGCGGCGAAATTCCCGGTGTAATCAAGGCAAGCTGGTAAGGGTGAATTTATGAGTATGAGTGATCCGATCGCCGACATGCTGACGCGTATCAGAAACGCGCAGATGGCGGAAAAAGTAACCGTTGTGATGCCTTCATCCAAGATCAAGGTGGCGATTGCCAAGGTGTTGCAGGACGAAGGTTATGTGGAAGGTTTTAAAGTTGCCAGCAACGACGGCAAGCCCCTGCTGGAAATCGGCCTGAAATATTATGCGGGTCGCCCGGTGATTGAAAAAGTCCAGCGCATCAGCCGCCCCGGCCTGCGTATCTACAAGGGTTGCGAGGACATACCGAAGGTGATGAATGGCTTGGGCATTGCCATCGTGTCCACATCCAAGGGGTTGATGACCGACCGTAAAGCGCGCGCCAACGGGGTTGGCGGCGAAGTGTTGTGCATCGTCGCGTAACGGGGTAATTATGTCCAGAATAGCTAAAAATCCTATTGTATTGCCGCCCGGTATCGAGGTTGCGTTGGGGGCCACTGATATTTCCGTGAAGGGCCCGCTGGGCACGCTCAAGCAGGCACTGAGCAGCCAGGTCGCCGTTGAACGCAAAGGTGATGCGCTGCTGTGCACGGCAACCAATGATTCCATGCAGGCGAATGCCATGTCCGGCACGGTTCGCGCGCTGCTTGCCAACATGGTCAGGGGCGTAAGCAAGGGCTATGAACGCAAACTGACGCTGGTGGGTGTGGGTTACCGCGCCCAGGCTGCCGGCGATACCTTGAATCTGACGCTGGGTTTCTCGCATCCGGTGGCCTACAAGATGCCCAAGGGCGTCAAGGTGGAAACTCCCACGCAGACCGAAATCGTGCTGAAGGGAAATGACAAGCAGCAGGTTGGCCAGGTAGCCGCCGAAATCCGCGCGTTCCGCGAACCGGAGCCCTACAAGGGCAAGGGTGTGCGTTACGCCGATGAGGTGGTAATCCTGAAAGAAACCAAGAAGAAATAATTGAGGCGGATATGTTGAACAAGAATGAAGCGCGTCAGCGCAGGGCACGCAAAACCCGTGCACGCATAGCTGAGCAAAAAACGAATCGCCTGACGGTTCACCGTACCAACCTGCACATCTATGCACAAGTGACTTCCACTTGCGGCAGCAAAATTCTGGCCAGCGCTTCCAGCCTGGAAGCGGAAGTGCGCAAAGAATTGGCCAATGGCGGCAATGCCAAGGCGGCTGCAGTGGTGGGTAAGCGCATTGCCGAGAAGGCTAGGAGCGCGGGTATTACTGCGGTGGCTTTTGACCGTTCCGGCTACAAATATCATGGTCGCGTAAAGGCGCTTGCGGATGCGGCGCGCGAGCATGGCTTGAAGTTTTAACCTGGGGTGAATGATGGCTAAGGCGCAAGGTAAAATGCAGCAACCGGAAGACCGTGGTGACGGCCTCATCGAAAAGATGATTTCGATCAACCGTGTGACCAAAGTGGTGAAGGGCGGCCGCATTATGGGTTTTGCCGCGCTGACTGTGGTCGGTGATGGCGATGGCCGTATCGGCATGGGCAAGGGTAAGTCAAAGGAAGTGCCGGTGGCCGTGCAGAAGTCGATGGAAGAAGCGCGTCGCAAGATGGTCAAGATTAATCTGAAGGACGGCACCCTGCACCATACGGTGATTGGCCGCCATGGCGCTGCCAAGGTGTACATGCAGCCGGCATCGGAAGGCACCGGGATTATTGCGGGTGGCGCGATGCGCGCCGTATTCGAGGCGGTGGGTGTGCATAACATCCTGGCCAAGTGCATCGGCTCGAGCAATCCTTACAACGTGGTGCGTGCAACCTTGAACGGTTTGCAGGCGCTTAATTCTCCGTCTGAAATTGCCGCCAAGCGCGGCAAGACCATAGAAGAAATTCAGGGATAATCATGGCGCAGGTTAAAAAAATCAAGGTAACGCAAGTCAAGAGCGTGATTGGCACCAAGGAATCACACCGTGCGTGCGTGCGTGGATTGGGGCTGCGGCGCCTGAACCAAACCGTGGAAGTGGAAGATACTCCGGCTGTGCGCGGCATGATTAACAAAGTATATTATCTGGTCAAGTGGGAGGCGTAAGTGCAACTCAATAAACTTAAACCCGCCGCAGGTTCCACGCATGCCAAACGCCGCGTTGGGCGCGGTATCGGTTGCGGCCTGGGCAAGACTTGTGGTCGCGGCCACAAAGGCCAAAAATCCCGTTCCGGCGGTTTTCATAAGGTCGGTTTTGAGGGCGGCCAAATGCCGCTACAACGCCGTCTGCCCAAGCGCGGTTTTGTTTCCCTGACGCGTTATGACGGCGTTCAGGTGCGTTTGTCCGACTTGGGAAAAATGCCGGTCGACGTGATTGATTTGCTGGCGCTGAAACAGGCTGGCGTAGTGCCTGCTGCGGCATTGACTGCCAAGGTGGTGCTGTCCGGCGAACTCAAGCGTGCAGTTAAATTGCAAGGCCTGCTGCTCACCAAGGGTGCGCGTGCCGCTGTCGAGGCTGCCGGCGGCAGCATCGCGGAGTAAGGTTAGCTTGAACGCAGCAGCCAAGAAGGGTGCAAGCAAGGGTAAGTACGGCGACCTTGGCCGCCGCCTGTGGTTCCTGCTGGGCGCGCTGGTGGTATACCGCATCGGCGCGCACATCCCGGTGCCGGGTATTGACCCGGTGGTGCTGGCGGATCTGTTCAAGTCGCAGAAGGGCGGCATTCTGGGCATGTTTAACATGTTCTCGGGCGGTGCATTGTCACGCTTCACAATTTTTGCGCTGGGGATCATGCCATATATATCCTCTTCCATTATCATGCAGCTTGCTACCATTGCATTGCCGCAGCTGGAGCAGTTGAAAAAGGAAGGCGAAGCAGGCCGCAGAAAAATTACGCAGTACACCCGTTATGGCACCCTGGTGCTGGCGCTGTTCCAGGCATTTGGCATCTCCGCGGCGTTGCAGTCGCAAGCCGGGCTGGTTCCGCATCCGGGCGCGATGTTCCAGTTAACCACGGTAATCACCTTGGTGACCGGCACGTTGTTCCTGATGTGGCTGGGCGAGCAGATTACCGAGCGCGGTTTGGGCAACGGCATTTCGCTGATTATCTTTGCGGGGATTGCCGCCGGCTTGCCGAAAGCGATCGGGAATACATTGGAGATGGCGAGCACCGGCGCGTTCTCCATCCCGCTGGTGTTGCTACTTTTCTTCGGCGCAATTGCGATTACGGCGCTGGTGGTGTTCGTCGAGCGCGGCCAGCGCAAAATACTGGTGAATTATGCCAAACGCCAGGTGGGCAACAAAATGTATGGCGGGCAGAGTTCGCATCTGCCATTGAAGCTGAACATGGCCGGTGTGATCCCGCCGATTTTTGCTTCCAGCATCATCCTGTTCCCGGCGACACTGGCGGGCTGGTTCGGTAGCGGTTCCGGAATGGCCTGGCTGAAGGACATCAGCGACAAGCTGTCTCCCGGCCAGCCGATATATGTGTTGTTGTACGCGACGGCGATTATTTTCTTCTGTTTCTTTTACACGGCGCTGGTGTTCAGCCCGAAAGAAACGGCAGACAACCTGAAGAAGAGCGGCGCTTTCCTGCCCGGCATCCGCCCCGGCGAGCAGACTGCGCTCTACGTTGAAAAGATTATGATGCGGCTGACCATGGTCGGTGCGGTGTATGTGACGCTGGTATGCTTGCTGCCTGAATTCCTGGTGGTGAAGTGGAACGTGCCATTTTATTTTGGCGGTACATCATTGCTGATTATGGTGGTGGTGACGATGGATTTTATGGCGCAGGTGCAATCCTACTTGATGACGCATCAGTATGAGAACTTGTTGAAGAAGGCCAATTTTAAAGGCGGGTTGGCTCGCTGATGTCCAAGGAAGATGTGTTGCAAATGCAGGGGGAAATTGTGGAATCCCTTCCTAATGCAACTTTCCGCGTGAAACTGGAAAACGGGCATATCGTGTTGGGACATATTTCCGGAAAGATGCGCATGCACTATATCCGCATCTTGCCTGGTGACAAGGTGACGGTTGAATTGACGCCGTATGATTTGACCAAAGGGCGCATCGTATTCCGTGCCAAGTAGTAAGAAGTTGAATGAGGATTGTGGAGCATTCCCACCCTCATCCCAGCCTTCCCCCTCAGGGGAAGGGGCAAACGTCTCCCCGTGGCAAGCCACGGGGAACCAAAAGCTAGGAAGGAAGCAAATGAAAGTACAAGCATCGGTAAAAAAAGTTTGCCGCAACTGCAAGGTAGTGCGGCGCAAGCGGGTAGTCCGCGTGATCTGCAGCAGTGATCCGCGCCACAAACAACGCCAGGGCTGATTGAGTCTGGTTTTGTTTGGATGATATAATTCACAACTTTAAATGATAGGGTAGCTGCATGGCTCGTATTGCAGGGGTAAACATTCCAAATCACCAGCACGCCATAATCGCGTTGACCGCGATCTATGGCGTCGGGCGTGCCCGTGCGGGCAAAATCTGCGCCGCTGTCGGGGTTAATACATCCACCAAGGTTAAAGATCTCACCGATGCGGAGATGGACAAGCTGCGCGACGAGGTTGGTAAATTTACGGTGGAAGGCGACCTGCGCCGCGAAATATCCATGAACATCAAGCGATTGATGGACCTGGGTTGTTACCGCGGCGTGCGCCACCGCCGCGGCTTGCCGGTGCGCGGCCAGCGTACCCGCACCAATGCGCGTACCCGCAAGGGACCGCGCAAGTCCATAGCTGGCGCCAAGAAGTAATTTAATAGAGGATATTTGAGACATGGTTAAAGCCAGCACGCGAGTGCGCAAGAAAGTCAAAAAGAACGTAGCCGAGGGCATTGCCCATGTCCACGCCTCTTTTAACAACACCATCGTGACGATCACCGACCGCCAGGGCAATGCTTTGGCCTGGTCCACCAGCGGCAGCAACGGCTTCAAAGGCTCGCGCAAGAGCACACCGTTCGCAGCGCAGATTGCTTCGGAGCAGGTTGGCAAGGCAGCGCAGGAATGCGGCGTGAAGAACCTCGAAGTGCGCATCAAGGGCCCCGGCCCCGGCCGTGAATCGGCAGTGCGTGCGTTGAATGCGGCGGGCTTCAAGATCACCAGCATTTCCGACATCACGCCGGTGCCGCACAACGGCTGCCGTCCGCCGAAAAAGCGTCGTATCTAATTTTTGGGAGATAGCCTTGGCTAGAAATCTTGATGCAAAGTGCCGTCAGTGCCGCCGCGAAGGCGAGAAGCTGTTTCTGAAAGGCGAAAAGTGTTTTACCGACAAGTGCGCGGTGGAACGCCGTGCCTATCCGCCCGGCCAGCACGGACAAAAGAAAAACCAGCGCATGTCAGACTATGGCGGCCAGTTGCGCGAAAAGCAAAAGCTGCCCCGTATCTATGGCTTGCTTGAAGGCCAGTTCCGCCTGACTTACCGCTCCGCAGAAATGCAGCGCGGCATTACCGGCGAAAGCCTGTTGCAGTTGCTGGAATCGCGCCTGGACAACGTGTCCTACCGCATGGGCTTCGGTGCATCGCGTTCCGAAGCGCGCCAGACGGTGCGCCACAACGGTGTCCTGGTGAATGGCAAGCGCGTCAACATTCCGTCCTATCAGGTCCGCCCGGGTGATGTGGTCGAGGTTGCCGAAAAAGCCAAAGCCCAGTTGCGCATCAAGGCTGCATTGCAAGCCGCCGAGCAGCGCGGTTTCCCGGAATGGATCGAAGTCGATGGCAAGGCAATGAAAGGAACGTTCAAGGCCAAACCGCAACGTTCTGAACTGCCTGCCACGATTAACGAGCATCTCGTTGTCGAGTTGTATTCCAAGTAATCCACGCGGAGCCGGATATGCGAAAAAATGATTTTCTGAAGCCCCGTATCATTGACGTGCAAAGAATTTCCAGCACGCAAGCCAAAGTGGTGATGGAACCCTTTGAGCGCGGTTATGGTCACACGCTAGGCAACGCCCTGCGCCGTATTTTGCTGTCCTCCATGCCGGGCTTCGCCCCCACCGAGGTCAAGATTGCCGGCGTGCTGCATGAATACTCCTCCATTGACGGCGTGCAGGAAGACGTGGTGGAAATCCTGCTTAATCTGAAGGGTGTGGTGCTCAAGCTGCATAATTCCAGCGAAGCCGTGCTGACCCTGAAGAAGGAAGGTGCGGGCGTGGTCACGGCGGGTGATATCGTCATCGGCGCCGACACCGAAGTGATCAACCCATCCCACGTCATTGCGCAACTGACCGCGGGTGGCAAACTGGACATGGAGATCAAGGTTGAGCAGGGGCGCGGCTATGTTTCCGCCATTGCACGCCAGACCTACGGCGAAACCCGCGCAGTTGGCCATATTGCACTGGATGCCTCGTTCAGCCCGGTGCACCGCGTCAGTTACTCTGTGGAAAGCGCGCGTGTGGAGCAGCGCACCGACCTGGACAAGCTGATAATGGACATCGAAACCAATGGCGCCATCGATCCGGAAGAAGCTATCCGTTATGCCGCCCGTATTCTGGTTGAGCAGTTCTCCGTATTTGCCGCTTTGGAAGGTACGCCTGCCCAGGTAGAGAAGCCGCAGGCACCCAAGGTTGATCCGATGCTGTTGCGCCCGGTGGACGATCTGGAGCTGACCCCGCGTTCCTCAAATTGCCTCAAGGCGCAAAGCATTCACTATATCGGTGATCTGATTCAATACACGGAAAACGACTTGTTGCGCACCCCAAACCTGGGCCGCAAGTCACTGAACGAAATCAAGCAGGTGCTGGCCGAGCATGGCCTGTCGCTGGGCATGAAACTGGAAAACTGGCCCGTATCTGTTGAGAGGTAAGAAAGGATAATCATGCGTCACCGTTTAGGACTAAGAAAACTTAACCGCACCAGCAGCCACCGTTTGGCCATACTACGCAACATGACCGTTTCCCTGCTGCGCCATGAAGTCATCAAGACTACCCTGCCCAAGGCAAAAGAACTGCGCCGTGTGGCAGAACCGATCCTGACCCTGGGCAAGAATCCCAGCCTGGCCAACCGCCGCCTGGCGTTTTCCCGCCTGCGTGACCGCGAAATGGTAGTCAAACTGTTCG
>JACREC010000094.1 GCA_016218445.1 Nitrosomonadales bacterium | reverse complement strand
GCGCGCAATCGGCAGGGTAAAATTACCCAGGCCGCAAAAGAAATCGGCGATGCGTTCGCAGGGCTGCGGGGCTAGCAGACGCATGGCGCGGACGACCATCAGCCGGTTCATTTCGTTATTCACCTGGGTAAACTCGGTCGGTGCAAACGGCATGGTGATGCCGAATTCCGGCAGGCTGTAAGTCAGCGGCGGTGCGTCCAGCGGGTAGAACGGCACCACCGTTTCCGGCCCTTTGGTTTGCAGCCAGAACTGCACTTGGTGGATATCGGCAAATTGTTTGATCGCCGCTTCATCCGCTGGCGAGAGCGCTTGCAGGATGCGCAGCACCAGCACATCCACATGCTCGCCTATCGCCACCTCGATTTGCGGCAACGCATCGCGGATAGTAAAACTCTCATTCAACTCCCCCAGCAGCGGCAACAGGCTGGCAATCCTGGGCGGCAGGATTTCGCAATGCCGCATGTCCGCCACATACTTGCCGTTCTTCTCGCGGAAGCCCACCAGCGTCTTGCCTTTTTTCAGCACATGCCGCACCGACAACCGCGCGCGCTGGCGATAGCCCCATGCCTGTCCGTAAATCGGCGGCAGGATAGTTTCGGCTTTGACCTTGCCGATACGCTCCAGGTTATCTTCCAGCACGCGTTGCTTGACGGCGACCTGCGCGCGTTCCTCCAGATGCTGCATGGAACAGCCGCCGCATACGCCAAAATGCGCGCACTTCGGCTGCACGCGCATGAAACTCTGTTTCAGGATTTGGCCGACTTGCGCCTGCTCATAGCTGGATTTTTTGCGATACGAGGAATAGGTCACGCGCTCGCCCGGCAGCGCGCCCTCGATAAAAATCACCTTGCCGTCGTCATGCGCGATGCCCCGACCTTCCTGGTCGAGCGATTCAACGATTACCGGATTCATATAGCAGGTTCGTCATTCCGGCGCAGGCCGGAATCCAGCAATTCAAAATGCATTTTGTTTTAACCCACTGGATTCCGGCCTGCGCCGGAATGACGTTGTGGTTGTTACTCATTTACGAATTAGCCCACTGCGCGAGGAATTCGCGCCAGTGCAGCTCATCGGATTTGCTCAGCGTGCTGCGCACCAGTTCGCATTCCTGCTTATAGCGCGCGCGGGTGAAAATCCCGCGCATCAACTGAAAGCGCGCGAACACCAGCCAGGTGTTCACCACGTCGGTCTCGCAGTAATTGCGGATCTCGTTCAGCTTGCCCTGCTGATACGCTTCCCACACCTTGCTTCCGTCCATGCCCAGCTTGCCGGGAAAGCCGATCAGCCTGGCGAGATCGTCCAGCGGCGCGTTGGCGCGCCCGGTGTACATGGCCAGCAAGTCCATCAGGTCGAGGTGGCGCGAGTGGTAGCGGCTGATGTAGTTGTTCCACTTGAAATCCTTATCGTCCTCGCCCATGTCCCAATAGCGCGCGCACTGCACGCCGTGGATCAGGCCGCGGTAGTGCAGCACCGGCAGGTCGAAACCTCCGCCGTTCCACGACACGATCTGCGGCGTGTATTTTTCGATGCCATCGAAGAAACGCTGGATGATGCTGCCTTCGTCGTCTTCCAGCCCGCCCAGCGACCACACGCGGAAGCTGTCGCCCTCGCGCAGCGCGCAGGAAATCGCCACCACGCGCTGCAGATGATGTTGCAGGAAATCGCTGCCGGTCTTCTGGCGGCGCATCTGGAAGGACATTTCCGCCACATCTGCGTCGCTTACTGCGTTGTCCAACTCATGCAAGGTGCGCAGACCGGCGATATCAGGGATGGTTTCGATGTCAAAAACGAGAGTGGGGGTCATATATGAAAAGACAACCATGCAATCAAATTGCTAAGCCGGTGCGGCGTGCAAAAAAAACGCGGCACCGCACCGGATGCAATATGCAAACAGGATTTTTCGAGCACAACAAGATATGGCGGCAAATTTTGGTTATGAACGTCCTGTTACTTTCGTGCCCAGCCGCCGCCCGACTGCACCCACCAACCGGGTTGCGCGCGCTGAATCCAGCGTTGCGCAAAGGTGTTGCGGATTTCAGGCTCCCATTCCGGATGGCCATTGGCACGTGCAATTTCGGCGTACAGCGCTTTGCGATCCTGATTCTCCGCAGCCACCAGGCCATTTACCGTCTGCCGCGCTGAGAGCGGCACAGCACTGGCATCGCGCAAGGCAACCAGACCATCGGCAGCCAGCCCCACCGCCCCGCTGGCATAAAACACGGCCAGCTGCGCATGGCGCGCCTGCATGGACTGCTTCAAGGCGGCAACACCGGGCGTGTTGACTTCAATATCTGCCTGGGCAAATGCAGCAGCGGAAACACACAGCGCAAACAACGCAAACCAGAACTTGATCAGGTAATTCATTTCGCCTCCTCCTTTTTGGTATCGGGTGTAGCGGGCTTGCCCTCATTTTCTTTAAGTGAGGGCTTATCGGTCTTCGGGGTTTGCCACACTTCGTCGATAATCTTGTCTGCTGCCTTTTCCGCCGCCGCAGCGGGAAAATAAATGTTGATGGTGACACAGGCGCTCAATGCCACACCTGCCAGGGGCAACGCGATCCACGTATTTTTCATCTTGTCTCCTTATTTGACTACTGCCTGCATATTGTCCTGCAATACACGCCTCAGACGCGTCAACAACTCCTGCCAGCCGACTCTGTGATTGTAGCCCAACACATTGATGGCTGGAATGCCGCCGCCCTTTACTATCGTGTAGACGCCGGTGCCACTGCCTTCCACTCCATCCATCGTGCACACATCGTGGCGCAGCACGCAACTCAGGCCGATACGGCTATATCCGAAGTTATCGAAAATGCGCATATAGCTGCGCTGCAGTGCGGCAGCCCCACCCGCGCCGCCCAGCGCGGAAATGTTCTGCACCGCTTTCTGGCTGATCCTCTTGCGATATTCGCCGGGGCTGCTCGCCAGTTTCGCATCAAAGCTCACCGGCTGCCAATTCACCAGTTCCAGGCCATTCACGCTGAGGTCAATGCGCCCCTGGATATTACCGAAAGAAAAAGTGCGCGTAAGCAAATCGAGATCCAGTTCACGCATATCCAGGTTGCCGGAAAGGCGCGGCATACGCCCAAACGGATCGAACAGCTCGATGCGATTGACCACCACCGTGCCATCGAACACGTGGAACAGCAGTGCGCCATCCACCTTGAGCGTTTTGTCCCGAAAGCTCACCTTGGGAATCATGCCCGAAAACGCGCCGTGCATTTCAGGCCAGTTCAGCGCCACGCTGAGTTTCTGCATGGAAACCGGCGACAGCGCACCGGAAAAACCCCACTGCCACTCACCTCCCTCGTTTTGCAAATGAAAATCCTGCACGGCAAGCTTGCCGTCGAAAACAGGCAGGATAATTTCCGCTGCGGAAAACTCCCGTCCGCGCATCGCTATTTGCCATGCCGTGGCGCCAATCGGCGCGCCCCACAACACCCCCTCATTAAACGAAATACCAGCCTGGGAGGTTGCATCCGCATGCCACGGAATAACAGCGTTCACCCCACGCAGCATGAAACGCTTTTGTCCGTCCGTCAGTTCGGCATCGCGCAATGCCACAGTCAACGCCTGCGTTGCGCCATTGTGATATTGCCAATCTACGTCGCCGCGCCCGGTCAGTTCGCTCGCAGCCAGCAGGCTTTCATTCAGAAATGGCCGTGCAAAATCGGCAAACAAACGCTTCAAGCCGAGGTTGTTGCCGCGCAATGTGCCCTCAAGCAACACGCTCTTGTTTGCATCCCACAGCGCGGTCAGTTCAAGCTTGCCCACCTCCGCCAGTTCAGCCACGGCCCGGGTAACCTGCAGCCGTGCGCCATCCCACTGGCCGGATGCTTGCAGCGCGTAGCCGCCGCGCAAATACAACGGTTGCCAGAACAGTTCGCCACCCTGCCAGTCGAGTGCGCCGCGCCAATCCCATTGCCGGCCGGCGCGCGTGGCTTCAAGGTGCAGCGTGCCCGCCAATTTCTCGGCGGCATGCAAGCCAGAGGCATCCGCAAACGCCAGATCGGCGAGCTGCAGATCGGCATTCGCCCGGCTAACCCCCGCCCCATCGCCCTGCAAGCGCAGTGTGCCATTCAGCACGCCCTGCACAAGCGACGGCCATGCAGGCGGCAACATGGCGGCCAGACGCCTGCCCTGCGCATTGCGTAGCTGTACATCAGCGCGCCACGGCTGCACGCGGAAATCAGCATTGACCTGCAATCGCTCATCATCCGCAGCGGAAACCTGCAATTTCAGGCGCTGCGAGGAAAAATTGTAGCCAAATTCGAATGACAGATCGGGAGCTGCATCCAGTTTGCCCCGGCGGCACGTCATGCGTGCCGAACTGAGCAAAAATTCAGCGCAGTGCACATGCACCTTGCGCCAGATTTTTTCCGTCCACCGCAACTCGGCAATGTTCAGGTCTGCCGCCCCATCCTGCGCCAACACCACCCGTACGCCGCGAGCAGCAAGGCTGGACGCGGTTATGTCTGCCACGCTCAAGGTGATCTGCATGGCATGGAGCGGCGTGGCCAACAGCAGCCAGCCACTCAGCAAGCAGCCGAAAAAAGACAAGATTGGTTTTTTTGGCATTTGGGTCCCGGTTCCATACTGCTTTCCGCCAGAAACATATTGCACTCTTTGACAGAGTGAGGAAGGCGGATGCAACAACTAGAACAAGGCTACGGGATATATGGCTGGGGGCGAATCAAGCGCTATGCTAGCCGGATGGAAACCATCAGCGAAGAGGC
>JACREC010000095.1 GCA_016218445.1 Nitrosomonadales bacterium | reverse complement strand
ATCCCGCAACGCGATGGCGGCACCCACCTGACGGCTTTGCGCGCAGCGATGACGCGCACGCTGAACCAATACATTGAAACCGAGCAACTGGCGAAAAAAGCCAAGGTGGATACAACTGGCGATGACATGCGCGAAGGCTTGACCGCCGTGCTGTCGGTAAAATTGCCCGACCCCAAGTTCTCGTCGCAAACCAAGGATAAGCTGGTTTCCTCCGAAGTCCGCCCGGTAATCGAAGACCTGATAGGCCAGCAAATGAGCGCGTTCCTGCTGGAAAAGCCGAATGATGCAAAAATCATCGTCAACAAAATCATTGATGCTGCCCGTGCCCGTGAAGCGGCGCGCAAAGCACGTGAACTAACGCGCCGCAAAGGCGTGCTGGACGGCATGGGCTTGCCCGGCAAGCTGGCCGACTGCCAGGAAAAAGATCCGGCTCTGTCCGAACTGTATCTGGTGGAGGGTGATTCTGCGGGCGGCTCGGCCAAACAAGGGCGCGACCGCAAGTTCCAGGCCATCCTGCCGCTCAAGGGCAAGATTTTGAACGTGGAGAGAGCGCGCTTCGAAAAGCTTGTCTCCTCACAGGAAATCGCCACCCTGATTACCGTGCTGGGCACCGGCATCGGCAAGGACGAATACAACGCAGACAAACTACGCTACCACCGCATCATCATCATGACCGACGCGGACGTGGACGGCTCGCACATTCGCACCCTGTTGCTCACTTTTTTCTATCGTCAAATGCCCGAACTGGTCGAGCGCGGCCACATCTATATCGCGCAACCCCCGCTTTACAAAATCAAGCAAGGCAAAGACGAACGTTATCTCAAGGATGATCAGGAGTTGAAAATCTACATGCTCAAGTCAGCCCTTAGCAACGCTGCACTATATCCGGCCGCCAACGCCAGTCCGATTCAAGCTAACGCGCTGGAAGAAATTGCCAAACAATATTTCCTTGCCGAAGCGGTGATTGATCGCCTGTCGCACTTTACTGCGCCGGAAGCCAGCCATGCTTTGCTGACATTGCCAATTCTGTCGCTGGATGATGCAAAACAAGCGCAACGCAGCGCACAACAACTCGAAGCGGCCTGCGGCGACAGCATCAAAGTCGTAGTAGAAACCGACGAAGCCGGTGAATACCGCATGCGTTTGGACAAGCTGTATCACGGCAACTATTCGGTCAGCTATATGGATCGCGACTTCCTGAAAGGCAGCGACTATATGCAAATCCGCCAGACCGCAGAAGTCTTGAACGGCCTCATCACCCCGAGCGCATACATAGCCCGGGGTGAGCAAAAACGCGCCGTAACCAGCTTCAAGCAAGCCATAGAATGGCTGCTGGAAGAAGCCAAGCGTGGCGTGAATATTCAGCGTTACAAGGGCTTGGGCGAGATGAACCCGGAACAGCTGTGGGAAACCACCATGGACGTAAAAAACCGCGTTTTGCTAAAAGTAGGGATTGAAGACATCCTTACTACCGACGAAATATTCACCACCCTGATGGGCGATATTGTTGAGCCGCGCCGTGCATTTATTGAGAAGAACGCGTTGGGGGTGAAGAATCTGGATGTGTAAGAGATTGAATACGCGGATTATGAAATGGCATTACACGCCATGCATATTACCTATGTCCGCCAATTCCTCCAGCTTGGGATAGAAGGCTAGACAGTCCGATACCGAGCCTTTGCGCGGCTACCTTGCGATCCCCGTTTGCTGGGAATCCAAGCAGCAGGGCAGCGGCGATCAGAAACCCGGCCATGATCCAGAACGTCGTCATGGCCGCGCCACTTTGTCCGTACCGGATAACAGCGACTCCGCTCGGGCGTGTTCATCTGCGCTCAGCACCGGTGCCTGCTGTATTGCCTTGCGGCGCTGGCGCAGCTTGACGATCAGTACGCCGAACGCCAGTACCAGCAGCAAGAATGGCCCGAACCAGAGCAGCCAGGTGCCGCGCTTCATCAATGGGCGGTACAACACAAAGTCGCCGTAGCGCGCCACCATGTAATCTTTTATTTCCTGCTCCGACATCCCCTGCCGCAGCTTTTCGCGCACCTGGTTCCTGAGGTCAACCGCCAGTTCGGCATGCGAATCGGCAATTGTCTGGTTCTGGCAAACCAGGCAGCGCAATTCTCCGGACACGGCCATAACACGTTTTTCCAGCACGACATCATCCACTGTGGGCACTGCCTCGCCCGCGTGGGCCAACGGCAATATCAGGGCAAGCAGGAGGGACAAAAACAATTTATTTTGCACCGTTCAGCTCCTTAACAAGAGGAATTATTTTGTCCCTGAGCGCCTCCGGCGTGACCGGTCCGATCTGCTTGTAGCGGATGATGCCCAGCTTGTCTATGACGAAAGTTTCCGGCACGCCGTAGACACCATAGTCAATGCCGACATTGCCACTCAGGTCATGCGCCGTCACAACATACGGATTACCCCGCTCAGCGAGCCAGGCAATGGCATCTTCGCGCTTGTCCTTGTAGTTAAGCCCGTAAATCGGCACCAGATTTTGCCGCGCAAGCTCCACCAGCAGCGGATGCTCCTCACGGCAAGTCACGCACCACGAGGCCCACACATTAAGCAGCCAGACCTTGCCGCGCATCTCCTCAGGGGCAATGGTTTTTACCTCTTCGTACAACTGGGGAACGCGGAATGCCGGGGCCGGCTTGTCAATGAGGGGCGAGGGCACCTCCCTGGGTTTGAGATTGAGTCCGATACCCAAAAAAATGACAAGGACGATAAAAGCCACCAGCGGAAACAGGAAACGATTCATGTTTTCCTCCTTCAGCCTGCAACCGATGCAGCAACGGTTGCAGGCTGCCGGTGCTGCACGAACAGACGGTAGCGGCGATCACTCGCCGCCAGCACGCCGCCCAGCGCCATGAACAGGCAACCGACCCAGATCCAGTCAACCATCGGTTTATGCTGGACGCGCACAATCCACTCATCCTTGCTGATCGCCTCGCCAAGCGCGACATACAGGTCGCGGAACAAACCGGTGTCGATGCCCGATTCGGTCATGGGCATAGTCTGGACGTTATAGATGCGTTTTTCAGGGTAAAGGGTTGTTACCTTGGCGCCGTTCAGCGTCACTTCCAGCGTGGCGCGTATCGCCATATAGTTCGGTCCCTTCGTTTCATGCGCACCGACAAAGCGGAAAACATAGCCACCCACCGTTGTCGTGTCGCCCTCACGCATGCGCACTTCACTGGTGGTTTCGTAGCCCTTGACCAGCGTCACGCCAAGGACGAACACACCGATTCCGGCGTGTGCAAGCAGCATGCCATAGGTGGCACGCGGGGTTGTCCGCAGCCTCTCCCAAACATTTGCCGACCCACGCACCCGAGCGACAAGGTATGCCAGACTCGACAGCAACGCCCAGAACCCGAGCGTGACCCCGCCAATGATGGGCGCTGACCAATGATCAAATGCGGCCACCACGGCTAAGGCGAGCACCACGCTGGCGGCAAACCAGCCCCACAAGTGCTTCACCATTTCCGCCATATCGGCCTGTTTCCAGCGCGCAAACGGCCCGATGCCAATCAGGAATGCGGCTATCGCCATGATGGGCGCAAACACGGTTTCGAAATAGGGCGGGCCGACTGAAAGTTTGCCATATCCCAACGCATCCATGAATAAGGGGTACAGCGTACCGAGAAATACCGAAGCGGAGGCGACAGTCAGCAGCACGTTATTTACCAGCAGCAGCGACTCGCGCGAAATCAACTCGAACCCGCCGCCCAGCCCCACTTTCGGCGCGCGCCAGGCGAACAGGACAAGCGAACCGCCGATCACCACGCAGAGGAAGGCCAGGATGAAAATACCACGGCGCGGGTCGGTGGCAAAAGCATGCACGGAAGTCAGCACACCGGAGCGCACAAGAAAGGTTCCGAGCAAGCTTAAGGAAAAAGCAATGATAGCGAGCAGCACCGTCCAGTTCTTGAACGCGCCGCGCTTTTCCGTAACGGCCAGTGAATGTATCAACGCGGTACCCACCAGCCAGGGCATGAATGAAGCATTCTCCACCGGATCCCAAAACCACCAGCCGCCCCAGCCCAGCTCGTAATAAGCCCACCAGCTCCCCAAGGCGATACCCAGAGTGAGAAATATCCAGGCTACCGTCGTCCAGGGGCGCGACCAGCGGGCCCAGGCGGCGTCCAGCTTGCCGCCGAGCAAGGCGGCAATGGCGAAAGCGAAAGCCACCGAGAAGCCCACGTAACCCATGTACAGCATGGGCGGGTGAAAAACCAGGCCGGGATCCTGCAACAGCGGGTTCAGATCACGCCCATCGGCCGCAGCGGGCAGCAGCCGATCGAACGGGTTGGATGTGAACAGCATGAACAGCAGAAAGCCGACGGAAACCAGCCCCATTACGCCGATCACCCGTGCCACCATTTCTTCCGGCAGCCGTTTGCTGAACATAGATACTGCCACCGTCCAAGCGGCAAGGAGGAAAGCCCACAGCAACAGCGAGCCTTCGTGCCCGCCCCATATTGCGGCGAAACGGTATTGCACCGGCAACTGCGAATTGGAGTGCTCCGCCACATACAGCACGGAAAAATCGTTGCCAAGAAAAGCCTGCGTCAGGCAACCGAAAGCAATTGCCACAAATACGAACTGGCCCAGCGCCGTGGGGCGCGCCAGTCCCATCAGTACAGCATCACCGCGTGCCGCGCCAAGGATGGGCAGCACACCCTGTATCAACGCCAGAAAAAGCGCCAGAGTGAGTGCAAAATGACCGATTTCAGGAATCATTCATTTCTCCTTGATATCTGGCGGCAACCCTCCGGCGGCATGTTAAATTCAGTCCCGATCAGCGCTACTCGATTATGTATTGACTTCAATTATGTCTCCAAAATTCTGATGCTGTGCGATGCATACCAAATGCTCAATTCTGGAGCGGCACAGAAATAACATCGACACCTGTCATACCGCCATTAGCCCAATGGCGCGGCCCATAAACCCAAAAAAAATAGGGACATAATTTCTATGTCGGAAAATGTTTTTTATTGTAACAGATTAAGGTAGCGTCATTGTCCATCGCTGCCGTTGGCACGCGAAATTTTTGAGCTGGATCAGACAACATCGCCAATCCGATGGTTCCAAATTTTTACTGATAGCAAAACTATTCTTTCAACCGGAGCGGTTCTTAACTAGAATTGAGTTCCCAGATCGGCATTAGGAGCCAGACATGCCCAACAAAATGATGATTCAAACCCCGGATGCACCTGCCGCCATCGGCACTTATTCGCAAGCCATCCGGGTGGACGGCACGGTATACCTCTCCGGCCAGATCGGCCTGGATCCCGGCACCATGCAGATGGTCGAGGGCATAGAGAAGCAGATACACCGCGTGTTGCAGAACCTGCGTGCAGTCGCCACTGCCGCTGGCGGCAGTCTGGACGATGTGGTCAAGCTGAATGTTTACCTCACCGACCTGGGCAATTTCACCATGGTAAACGAAGTCATGGCCACCTATTTCCACCAGCCTTATCCGGCCCGTGCGGCAGTGGGCGTCCCGGCGCTACCGCGCGGTGCGCTGGTGGAAATAGACGGCGTACTGTGTATGCAGGACTAGGCTGGACGCCTGCATCATTCCGCACGTGCCCATTGCCAACGTGATCCCAGCCAGTATTCCCAAGGCCACGCTAGCCAAGCTGGCAAAGCTCGGCATCCACAATCGCTTCGATCTGGTGCTGCATTTGCCGTTGCGCTATGAGGATGAAACACAGTTGCAGCGCATCGCCGATCTCACGCCAGGCATGAGCGCGCAGGTGGAAGGCGAGATTATCCACAGCGAAATCGTGTATCGCCCGCGCCGCACTCTGGTGTGCCAGGTGCAGGATGACAGCGGCGTGCTGCATCTGCGCTTTCTGCATTTTTATCCCAGCCAGCAGAAACAACTCGCCGTGGGAAAGAAAATCCGTGCGCTGGGCGAGGCGCGCATGGGTTACTTCGGCATGGAGATGGTGCATCCCAGGTGTCGCGTCACAGTTGAGGATACGCCGCTCAAGCAGGCGCTGACGCCGGTCTACCCCACTACCGCCGGGCTGCCGCAGGCAACGCTAAGCAAGCAGATTCAGTCCGCACTCGGCGAACTGGAATTGCCAGACACGCTGCCGCCAGCCCTGCTTAACCGGCTCAAGCTGCCCGGTTTTGCCGATAGCGTAAGGCTGCTGCATAACCCGCCGCCTGAGATTGCCGGGGAAGCGCTTGCCGAACGCACCCATCCCGCCTGGTTGCGCGTCAAGTTCGACGAACTGCTGGCGCAACAACTTTCCATGCGCCTGCACTACCGCAAGCGGCGCAGCCGCACTGCACCGCGCCTGCCAGCACATGGCCGGTACACGCGACAACTGTTGCAGGCATTGCCGTTCAACCTTACCCATGCCCAACAAAGGGCATTACAGGAAATCAGCCTTAACCTTGACCAGCCCCACCCGATGCAGCGCCTGCTGCAAGGCGACGTGGGTAGCGGCAAAACCATAGTCGCAACACTGGCTGCCTTGCAGGCCATGGAAAACGGCTATCAGGTGGCGCTGATGTCGCCCACCGAAATTCTTGCCGAGCAGCACTATCTCAAGCTGCGCGGCTGGCTCGCCCCGCTCGGCATCACACCGGTGTGGCTGTCCGGCAGCCTGAAGAAAAAGGACAAGCAAGCCGCCGGCAAACTTATTGCGCAAGGCGCGACGCAACTTGCCATCGGCACGCATGCGCTGTTTCAGGAGCAGGTGGAGTTTCAGAAACTGGGGCTGGTCATTGTCGATGAACAGCATAAGTTCGGCGTGCAGCAACGTCTTGCGTTACGCGGCAAGGGCCTCGCAGAGGTTCTTGCACCCGGAGGGTGCGATGAGCCGCATCAGCTAATGATGAGCGCCACACCAATTCCGCGCACGCTGGCGATGAGCTATTACGCCGATCTCGATATATCGGTAATCGACGAATTGCCGCCGGGGCGCACCCCCGTCATCACCAAACTGGTCAGCGATGCGCGGCGTGAGGAAGTATTCGAGCGCGTCCGCCATGCCTGTCTGGCGGGGCAACAAGCGTATTGGGTATGTCCGCTGATTGATGAATCGGAAACGCTGGAGTTGCAAACCGTAATCGAGACGCATCAAGCACTGTGCGCCGCTTTCCCGGAGCTCAACGTCGGCCTGGTGCACGGCAAGCTGGACAGCGCCGAAAAGGCGCGCGTGATGGCGGCATTCAAGGCAGGTGAAATACAGCTGCTGGTCGCCACCACGGTAATCGAGGTCGGCGTGGATGTGCCCAACGCCGGCATCATGGTGATCGAACATGCCGAGCGCATGGGGCTGGCGCAACTGCATCAGCTGCGCGGGCGCGTCGGGCGCGGTGCGGCGCAGAGCATGTGTATTTTGCTGTTCCAGCAACCGCTATCGGAACTGGCGCGCGCGCGGCTGAAAATCATTTATGAAAACACCGACGGTTTCGAGATCGCGCAGCACGACCTGCGCCTGCGCGGCCCCGGTGAACTGCTGGGCGCGCGCCAGAGCGGCGTGCCGATGCTGCGCTTCGCCGACGTGGGCGAAGACGTGGCCTTGCTCAATGGTGCACGCGCCGTCGCAGACGAAATGCTGCGTGATTTTCCCGAAGCGGCGCAGGCGCACTTGCAACGCTGGATGGCAAACAGGCATGATTACCTGCATGCCTGACCACTACTGGCAAAGTTTTCTCCCTGTCACCGCTGCTGGCCATGCCCACTGGCTGCGCGACCACGGCTCGCTCACGCTGCGCATCCAGCAGCGCTGCGCCGCTTTCAGTGTACGCAATGTGCGCAATTGCCTGGCGACTGCGGCACACGACGAAACCGCGCTGCTCGGCTTGCCGCCCCGGCAAAAAATTTACACGCGTGAAGTATTCCTGTATGCCGATGGCATGCCGGTGGTCTTCGCGCACAGCGTGGTTGCGCCACAACATTTATGCGGTGCATGGCACGCATTGCAGCGCTTGGGCAATCATCCGCTCGGGGCGCTGCTGTTTGCCCACCCGCTGGTGAAGCGTGCGCCGCTGCACTATAAGGCGCTGAAGCCGCACCATGCGCTCTACCGCGGCGCGGCTACCGCATTGGGCACAACGCCTGGGCGTTTGTGGGCGCGGCGCTCGCTGTTTTCCCTGCATGATGCGCCGCTGCTGGTGACGGAAGTATTCCTGCCGGACATCCTGAAATTACAAAAATGAATTTAAGCGAACGCCTCGGCCTCTACATAAAACTGGCCCGGCTCAATCGTCCCATCGGCATCCTGCTGCTGCTGTGGCCCACACTGTGGGGCGTATGGATCGCGGGCAACGGCCATCCGCCCTGGCACATTGTCGCCATCTTTACGCTCGGCACGATACTGATGCGCTCGGCAGGTTGCGTCATCAACGACTATGCCGACCGTGATTTTGACAGGCACGTGAAACGTACCCGGGACCGTCCTATCACCAGCGGACAGGTTGCCCCGCGCGAGGCTTTGTGGCTGGCAGCAGGACTGGCGTTGGTTGCTCTTCTGCTGATCCTGCCGCTCAATGGATTGACGCTATTGTTGTCCATCCCCGCCGTGTTTCTCGCCGCCAGTTACCCATTCACCAAGCGCTTCTTCGCCATCCCGCAAGCCTATCTCGGCATCGCGTTCGGCTTCGGCATCCCGATGGCCTTTGCCGCGCAACTTGGCGGCATCCCGAATGCGGCGTGGTGGCTATTGCTGGCCAACGTGTGCTGGGCAATAGCCTATGACACCGAGTATGCAATGGTGGATCGGGACGATGACGCCCATCTCGGCATCCATTCCTCCGCGTTGTTTTTCGGCCAATCCGACGTGCTCGCGGTAATGTCCTGTTACACCGCCACCCTGCTCATCCTCGCCGGGACAGGTTATACACTGGGACTGGGGATGTTCTTTTACCTCGGCCTGCTGCTCGCGGCGGGCATCGCCGCCTACCACTACACGCTGATCCGCAAACGCCAGCGTGAGATGTGCTTCAAGGCGTTTCTGCATAACAACTGGTTCGGCGCCGCAGTGTTCGGGGGAATCGTGCTGAACTATCTGCGCGCATGAATAATTCCAATTCAAATTAAAAATAGCATTTATTGTAGGAGCGGGCCATGCCCGCGAGCTGCTTGGTAACAAAATCAGGCAATCCACTATCCAGCAAGCTGGATGTGGAATTGACACTCGCGGGCATGGCCCGCTCCTACACTTCTATGAAACTTTTTCTTGCGAAATGGAATTACGTGGTTGTCAAAACGGCGGCTCGCTCACCAAGGTCAGCAGTTCCCCGCTGAGCGGATGGGCAAAGCTCAGCATCCGGGCATGCAGCAACAACCGCCCTGCCCTGCCCCTCGCCTTTCCTCCATACAACGCGTCGCCAACAATCGGATGCTCGATGGCCGCCATGTGCACCCGCAACTGGTGGGTGCGACCGGTGACCGGCTCCAGCTCAACGCGGCTGGTATTCGCGCACGCATCATGTGCAAGCAGGCAATAGCGCGTAAGCGAGGGCTTGCCGGTTTCAATATCCACCTTCTGCCGCGGGCGGTTCGGCCAGTCGGCAACGATAGGCAGATTCACCTCGCCAATCGCGGACTCTATCCTGCCCGCCACGACGGCCACATAGCGCTTTCCCACTTCGCGTTCGCGGAACATCCGCGAAAGGCGGCGCTGCATCTCCGCACTACGAGCGAATAGCAGCAAGCCGGAAGTCGCCATGTCCAGACGGTGCACGATCAGCGTATCGGGAAACTCGGCTTGCACGCGGCTCGCCATGCAGTCCTGCTTGTCCGCTCCGCGCCCCGGCACGGCAAGCAACCCGGCGGGTTTGTTCACCACAATGAGAGATTCGTCCAGGTAGATGAAATCGAGGCCGCCGTTGTGAGGCGGCGTGTAATTTGAATGAGGATGAATCAATAAAGAATCCGTAGGTCGGGTTAGCGTAGCGTAACCCGACAGTGTTGCAGAGGCGGATAAAAACGTCGGGTTACGCTACGCTAACCCGACCTACGAAACCGGGAAAGCAATCAATCTTTCCCGGATGGTTCTTGATGGTGATGGTTTTCTTCCAGCGGCGGTTCCGGCTCATTGTCGCCCCATCCCTCGGCAGGCCGGTTTTTGCTCTCGTCCGCCCAGACGAAGCGGCCGAACAGCACACACCCTTTCATTCCCGGATCGCAGGGCAGATCGTTGACGCGCGCGCATTTGCCGTCTTGTTCATGCGGGCATCCCCAGGAGCTCATGTGTTTCTCTCTTTCCTGTTAAATTCGACCCCGGTACCTATTGCGCGCTCCTAGCCGCCTAACGTTCAAAATCACCGGCCTGCGCAGTTTTTCGCGCAGGTTCGGTGCATTGCAGGGTTAGGCTGTCGCATCATCCTCGATGTGTGCGTGGTTTTCGACAGCATCTTCGCGAACCTCCAAGTTGTAGGTGGCGACGTTCACTGCGCCTCCCGAAAAGCCGGAAAAGACGCTGCAAGCGGGGCCACCGGACTCTGTTTTCAATGAAATATGGTAGAGCCCCTTGCCATTTGCTCTTGCAACTACATGCTCGTTTAGCAAGTCGACCACCTTATGCGACCAATGAATGACCTCGTCGTAGTCAGGTTTAACAATTGGCTCTTCGGCTTCAATGGTGCGGATAGTCCCACGATGCAGGATTTCACCGCACTTATTGTAGAGGGCCTTGAACTCGTTGAACGTTAGTGCATTGGGTTTTGAGTTTGCTTCAAGATGCCAACCCTCGGCAGTTTTTGTTCGAGTGAGACTTTGAGGAAACGAATGCGGATGACTTCTTTGTAACAATTTCATGATTCGCTCGGCATTCCATTCCTTTATCGCCGCGCTGGACCTTGCCGCCGGAAGATCACCATGCAACTGCAGACACCCCAAGGCCACTAGCTCGCAAATACGGCGAAACTGCAAGTAGCAGTATTCCCTCGCATACGGAGGTGATAGGTTCAGCTCCCCAGTGCATGCCCGAGCAACAAGATCAACTCGTATGGCCAGTTCATGCATAAGGCGGAGATAGCCGCGAACGGCTGCCTTTTCTGCAAACGGCTCTATGGTAACGGGCATCTGTGAGAGGCCTAACGTAAAATTAACCGGCTCCGCGCTTTTGCGGAGTCCGGGTTGAATGTCAGGTTGGGCAACTTGGTCAACTGTGTCCGGCTTCGGCATGCAACTTCAGCCCTAGCGCACCAATGACTTTAAGGATGGTATCGAAGCCAGGGCTACGTTCGCCGGAAAGCGCCTTGTAAAGGCTTTCACGAGACAGTCCGGCATCTCGCGCAACCTGTGCCATGCCCTTGGCACGAGCAATGTCGCCAAGGGCTTTGGCAATAAATGCGGCATCCCCGTCAGCTTCTTCAAGGCAGGCCTCAAGATAAGCAGCCATTTCCTCAGTGGTTCTGAGGTGTTCGGCGACGTCATAGCGAGTGGTAACGGTCTTCGTCATGGTGATTACTCCGAAAGATTACGTGCGAGGCGCAAGGCTGCTTTGATGTCCTTGGCTTGGGTGCTCTTGTCGCCACCGGCCAGCAGAATGATCAGTTCTCGCCCGCGCTTCTTGAAATATACCCGGTAACCGGGGCCGTAGTTGATTCGCAACTCCGAAACTCCTTCGCCAACCGGTTCGACATCTCCGGCGTTTCCAGCAGCGAGCCGTTCGATTCTTGTTTGGACTCGTGCTCTCGCCTGAAGGTCGCTCAGGTCGTCGAGCCATTGAGCGAAGAGAGCGGTTTTGCGAATTTCAATCATGCAGCCACTGTAGTCGTGCGGCTACACATTGTCAATGTCGATGCGGCAGTTCTGAGGTGCCCAACGTAAAAGTAACCGGCCTGCGCGGCTTTTTGCGCAGGTCCGGTTGACTGCCGGGTTAGCTGCTTTTCTCACGAACTCATTTAACACGAGCGTAGTACTTGCCACTTAGAACATCACGCACTTGTCTAATGTTCGCTCCCACTAAATTGGCGATCAATTCAGCGCAGAAACCCCAATCATTCCCATACTTGCGAATTGAAAGCACTTGCTCTCGATTGAGAGTGTTGCTTCGTTTGAAGATCACTTGCTCATAGAACTCGTCCTTTGACCAGTTTTCAGAAACCCAAGGTGCAACTTTTGCGCCCCCGGTTCTTGCCAACAAATATTTCGCTGTCGCAAAATCTCGATCATCGACTGTAGCCCGGTCGCGGGGCAAATACCCGAGTTTGTGAAGGAACTTCATGCCGGCGAAGCCACCTGGAATCATATTCAAACCAAGGGGGTGCAAAGTTCGCTCAACCATGCGCTCTTCGATCTGCATGGCTTCTTCGTAGGTAAGGTTGACGTATTGAAGCTCCGAAATTAGGCAAGCGCCGCTTCGTACCATTTCAAAGGGGCCCATTCCAATTTGACTGATGCCGTCCTTGTTGATTACCGCAGCCAATGACGTGTGAAATAGCAATTCGCTTCCCGTAAGCGCATCTCGCTGATGCTCCTTATATCGGGTCTGCCAATTTCTCGATGTGAGGCCGATATAACTGATCGACTTAAATTGTGGAACTGCATGATCCATGGCTGAAAGGTTGTGTTCATAGATCATGTATCCAGACTCTGCGTTTCCCCAATGTTTCAGAACGCACTGTAGGGGGACAGAAACAACCCTTCGAGAAATGACATATGTGCCTGGGGCATTTTCGAGCGTTCCAATGGGCGGCGAACCAGAGTTTCGATCGAAACTAAGCATTAGCATTGGCGCTTGTGGTGTTCCATGCTTCCATGCATCGTAGGAATAAAAGTATTCGCTGTAATCATCTTGCTCGTCGTAATTAATGAACCTGTACGTAATGCCAAGATCAACTTTTTTACCTCCAGCAAGTCGCCCCCACGACTTCGTAGAAAATCTACTTTTCTTGTTGATCTGGATTAACCGCGTAATGCAGCCTTCACTTCCTCCGCGCTCTCCACGATCTATAGCCTCAAGCATTGCCTCCATTTCTTGAAGACACGACTCGGGAATTGGGAGAATGGCAAGTGCATTCTTTTCGTCGAGAAATTTATAGGGTTGATCCATGGCATTCGCCGACGATGAGGCAGCTAACGTGGAGCTAAGGGGCTGCGCGCTTTTGCGCAGTCCCGCTTGAGCGTAGGGTTAGCCGTTTATAATTTATCCACACGCCAACTACCTTGTTTTCATTGTCATGAGATCATGCGCGTGACGCTGGACTTCGCCAGCGTTT
>JACREC010000092.1 GCA_016218445.1 Nitrosomonadales bacterium | reverse complement strand
GCCTCTTCGCTGATGGTTTCCATCCGGCTAGCATAGCGCTTGATTCGCCCCCAGCCATATATCCCGTAGCCTTGTTCTAGTTGTTGCATCCGCCTTCCTCACTCTGTCAAAGAGTGCAATATGTTTCTGGCGGAAAGCAGAATGAGATGTCTTTCGGTTGCGGTGAGCTTGTAGAGTTCGAACACCAAATCGTCTATCTCGGCTTTCAGGCGCGCACATCAGGGTTGAACGGGTCGGCGAGGATGGCTCGAACGCACTGCGCAATGGGTGATTTTCGGGCGTCGGTGGCGGGAAAGATGGGAAGCAGTTCCATGTATTAAATGAAACCTCACGAAGCCACCACAGATAGCGTTGCTCACGAAAACGTTCATCATAATTGGGATGCTGCGCTCGGGTGTGGACCCCGAGGAGCTATCAAGGCAGCGCGAGATGTTTTAGCAAGTAACCTGGCTGGAACAGCCGATAGCCCGGATGAAATGCAATGGAATACGGGGCGAGCCGTATCCCCACAGAATGCACTGCATGCCTTCGCGTTATTTTTGATGTACGAAATTATTCCGTGGGTTTCAGGGTGAATGTGTTAATGCAAGACTTGACCCCATGCTTCATTTCGCCAGCGGTAATCGCGGCAGAATCGCAAACGACAATCACTTGCTGGTCTTGGGCGGGGGAGAAGCTCGGGGCTGACATTAGCGGGCGGCTTCGATTAAGGCGATTTCGTCAAGGGTTAAACCGTAGAGGCGATAAACAAATTTGTCGATGTGAGCCTCTGTAGCAGAAGTATCTGCATTGGCATCGGCTGCTTTGGCGGCTTCAACCTGCTCGACCAGTTTAATTATCTCAGTCTGTGCTGGTTTGTTGGCTTTGGGAATTGGTAGCTTACGCAGGAGTTCGATTTTTATCTGCGCGAACACCTTACCCTCTTCGTCCGTATTGGATCGGTAAAACCACGTTGTAATCTTGCTGTTCAACACTCCAAGAATATAACGCGGATGATATTCAGCACTCGTG
This sequence comes from Nitrosomonadales bacterium, assembly GCA_016218445.1. Taxonomy (GTDB): domain Bacteria; phylum Pseudomonadota; class Gammaproteobacteria; order Burkholderiales; family Gallionellaceae; genus CAITJF01. Next base: position 26,984 of record JACREC010000092.1, on the reverse strand, counting down.
ATGGTCGTTCCATGTAGCGTGTTAGCGTAGTAGAAGTGGTTTTCGTCGAATGCAGCTATGATGCAATCGGCGGTTTGTCGGGTAAGAATCTTGGGGCGTTCAAATATGGCCGGATCCCTCATCCAAAGCCCTGGGCGGACATTTGGGCCACGGCGCATGATTTCTTCTCGCATCAAAACATTGGGTTCATAATTAACCCAATTATTGGCAAACTGAATTGAGTATGAATTTATATCCCTCCCAAACAACAATTGTTTACTGGCGGAATTTTTTGGCTTGTTTAGAAAAAGCAAGTCCTCCACTTTGCCCTGAATTATTCCATCTTTCGTATCCGAAATTGATTCGAGAGGAATGGATGCGTTTCTTACTTTGGAAATGATGCCATGCTTAGGCACGCTGTAATTTAAGTCGAACTGCGCAGATGGTGATAGCTCAAAATAACTAGCGGGAATACTCAAATGGTCAGATCTCAGGATCTCTTTTTCAGACACTTTTCGACGAACCTGAATCAAATCTGAGTTGCGCGGAGATTTTTGAAAAATGAGCAAAATCGAATCAACAACTGCTGTTTCAAAAACCTGCCCTGCAAAAGAAACCAGTTCCAGAAGGGTATTTGAATTCAAGAGCCAGTGCCTGATGTCCTTGCACTGAGTGTTGAGCAACAATCGATCAGGAATAATAAAGGCATTCGTGCCATTTGCCTTGGAAAGCAACTTTACTCTTTCAATAAAGAGGTAGAACAAATTAAATCGACCTGAGGCGAAACTATAATTTTGTTCAAAATTCCTTCGATCTGCCGGTGGTATATCTTTGATCGGCACATAAGGTGGATTAGCGATTACAACATCAAACCCGCCCTTCGTCTGAAACACCTCAGAGAAGTAAATCTCAAAATCGAAGGTGACCTCATAACCCAAGCTTCTTTTGGAATTAGCGAAGCACTCGTGAATCAATGAATCTATTTTATCCTTAAGCGCCACCTTTTTATCATGGTCTGTTTCGTCAAAGAGAATTCGCTTGAGTTCTTCAATGTCGTGAATGCTTTTTGATTTGAAAGGAAATCCAATCAGCGAATTCCCAACGACAATTTTGTAATCGAGGTTCGGCAGCGGTTTGATCTGCTGCATGTCCTCTTCATCCACCACGAGCGAAAGCCACAGGCGCAGTTTGGCAATTTCAACTGCACCGGCATCAATGTCCACGCCGTAAAGCGAGTATTGAATGGCACGGCGTTTGAAGTGGTAGGCGGTGCGACCCTCACCCCGACCCTCTCCCACGGGGAGAGGGGGAAAGTACGGGGTCAGCGCCATGCGGGCGCGCACGATTTCGTTCATCATGCCGACCAGGAAGGCACCGGAACCGACAGCGGGGTCGCATACAGTGATGTCGCGCAGCAACTCATCTATCTCGCGGGCATATTTGCGGATGGATGCGGGCGGCTTGGGATAGTGGTCGCCCTTAGTCCTCCTTGCGGCAATGGCGGCGGCATAATGGGCGAACTGGTCGCTTTGGCCTATCCATTCGGCCAGCTCTTCACGCGGCACCAAGATGCGGGTTGTCGTTTCAAGGAATTCTTGCTGACCGCTTTTTTCTTTGGGCAGTTCGTCTGAATCTACAAAAAGAGGCTGCGTTGTTTCCGGCTCCGGCATGGACATGCCGATAGGTTTCAGGGGGTGATTAAGCGCCGTGTCCAGATAGTTGATGAGGCTTTCCTGGCACATGTAATGAACAATCTCACGCGGGGTGTAGAACGTGCCCAGCCCTTTGCGCCGATTTTCCTCAATCAGATTCTCAAACACCTTGCCGAGCATTTCGGGGTCAATGGCGACTTCTTTTTCCAGCGGCTCGTCTTCGATGACGGTGAAGTTATAGCGGTCAAAAACATCGAGGATGCCGGTGCCGATGTCGCCCGCTTCGTTGGTCTCGCGGTTGGTCAGCAAGGTGTTTGGGAGGGTGATCTCGGTGTTCTCCCAATCGTATCCGGCCAGTGGCTCGAATAGTCCGCCATTGAGGAACGGAATGCGGCACTGGAAGGTGTTGCACCATGCTTCATGCCCGCGATCCGTGGCGAGGGTATCGTAAAAGAGCGGCTCAAGGATATCGTTGAAAAAGTTTTTGTACGTACCGAATTTGCCGTCGAAAAGCTCGCGCAGAAAGTGGCGCGAGCCATCACCCCACTTGCCGCCATTGACCACGCCAAGCCAGCCCTTTTTCTGAATGAAGTAGAGGAAGACGATCTGGCCGAGCAATTTTTTGGTGAAGTCTGCGGTGTTGACGTGCTTGGCCTCGAAGTCGGCGCAGAGTGTTATGTCTTTTTTTACCAGGTCAGATAGCGCGGCCTCGGTGGTCACGAAAAGTCGTGCATATTCGTAGAAAAACTCCTTGGTGACTGACTCGACACTGAAGGCTTCCTCGATCTGGGCGAGGGTCGGTTTGTCCGAGGTATTTTGAAGAATGTCCAGAAATCGGATTTGGGCAGTGTGGCATTTCTCATCCACCCCGACGAGGTAGGAGTAACGCCGTGCCGGGGTGAGGCGTTCCTCCGGCTTGATCTTGCCGGTCTTCGGGTCGCGCTTGGTCTCGTACTCCATTCGGACGTAGGAAAGCCGCCACGTCTGTAAATCGGGCGCAACAAAGGCGACGAGTCCGGCTTCCTTGTAGCTGTCGCCGCGCTTAAGTTTGTGGGCGACGAAATCACGAAGCGCGGTGCGGGTGCGTTCGAGTTTCCACGCCTCGGTGGTATTGACGATGAGCACGTCGGCAAGTTCGCGGTCGGGCGATTCGTAAGTGCCGAGCCGCATACAACTGCGGACGTGTGGAACGAAAGCGTCAGGCACAGCCATCGCGCCTGCCTTGTCTTCGTTGAAGCCGTTCAGCAGCTCTCTGGCAAACTGGTGGAAGCGGGCTTTGTCGAAAGCTTTCGGAAAAGTCTCGGCTACGAGCGCGCGAGCCTGTTCAGTGTTCATGATCGCTGGACAAGGAAAGAAGACAGGATGACTTCTCGCGGCTAGAGAGCCTGGTTGGCGTGCGCTGCGGGGCTGGTCAGAAAGAATTCGCGTTTGATGTCGCGCCGGAGAATCGCCAGGACTTTGAGCGGCTGGTCTTCTTTCTTTAGCACAGCAGCGATTTTCTTTGTTGTAGGCTTCGGCAACGCGCCGTCTTCCAAAAGACGGATAACTTTGCCAATAAACTCCTCGTCGTCTTCGGTGAATTGCGGGCAGCGGCGGACTTCCTTTACCTTGAGCCTTTTCAACATGTAGGCATCGTTGGGGCTGCCGCGATGAGTCGCCTCGGCATGTTCAGCCTCGGCGGTGGTGGCGTTGACGAAAGCGGCTTTATTTCGATCGAGCAAATCATAGAATTCGCGCGGGATGGATTGGCGTGTTTCATTGACCTCGGCGGGCTGTAATATTTTCGCGGCAGACATGAAGTCCAATTCGACAGTTGGTTGATTGCCAGTCACCCCCAGGAAAAACTTGTCAAGTTTACCTTGGCGAAAATACGTGAGCAGGGCTGGGAAGTTCTGTGGAAGCCCCTCACCCCAGCCCTCGCCCCGCTCCTGCGTCGCGGGGCGAGGGAGGAGAAAGAGGCGGGTGGAACGAGCTTTTTTTGGCAGGCGCTTAATGCGCTCGAAAAGTTCTGGTTGCTTGTCACGGACATCGCGGATTTCGGTGAGGTATTTGAGTTCGCTCTCCTCGTTCTCATCCTCGCCAGTGATGGTCTCCTTGGAATTCCATTTGGCGAAGAGGTTGTGAGAAACGATGTCTTCGCCTTCGGTCAACAGGCGTGCGTCTGCGCCAAGCATTTGGATGAAGGCATGGATTTTCGCTTCGGCTGCTTCACGGAGCTTGATGAGGTCATTGCCTTCCTCGGTCGGGAAAAAGTTGTAGGTGTAAATCTTGTCGAATTTGGTATCCACGCGGTTGACCCGCCCGACACGCTGGATAAGGCGCGTGGGGTTCCATGGAATATCGTAGTTGATGACGATATTGGAGCGGTGGAGGTTCACGCCTTCGGAAAGGACTTCGGTGGCAACCAGGATGCGATAATTATCCTTGGGGCGGAATGCTTTAGCGTCAAAGTTGGTGATAACCTCGTCACGAACACTTTTGTGTGATCCGCCGGTGAAGAGCAGTACTTTGGGTTCGGCTTCGTCACGGATTTTCCCTGCCAGATATTCAGCGGTCTCCTTGGACTCCGTGAAGATGATCAGTTTGTTGTTTTTAAGCAGCGGCGTATTTTTCAGATTGGCCCTGAACTCTTCCCATTTTGGATCGCGTACTACCTTTGTCCAGTGGTCACGAATCTTCATCAGTGCTTTCAGATCGTTTTCAAGGACGGCGATAAATTCCGGTTTGAAATCATTCGCAGAAAGTTTCTCCGCCTTATCTTCTTCCAGCAATAACTCGATGCCTTCCTGATCATCCGTTTCAAGCAGTTCGAAAATTTTACTGCTGTGTTTCTTGCTGATGTAAACGTGGCCCTTGTGGAACTCCGCAATAACACGTTCGTAGGTGTGGATGAAGCGGCCCAGTGTGGAACGGAAGGCAGTGAAACTACTTTCGAGCCGTTTCACTGCAAGGATTTTCATGAACTTGGCAAGATTGCGTTGGCTCTGGACTTCAAATTCCTCTCGCTCCCCTGTGTAATACAGAAGCGGTGTGTAACGGGCGTATTTGAAATCATGGGTCAGCAAGCGGATGGTTTCGGTAAAAACCTCATTCTCGGTCTTGTTCAACTTGTAAAAGAGTGGCTCGGGTTTGGCAACCTCGGGAAACTTCAAGCCCTGCCGTTTCAAATCCTCGCCGTAATATTTCTCAATCTCTGTTCGCGTGCGGCGGATCATCAGGTACTTGAGAATATTTTCGCGGGTTTGCCGAGCATTCTCCTGCACCGCTCTAATGTACTCATCGTGATTGACCTGGCGATCAAGCCCTTCCAGCTTGCGGCGAAGCGATCCGAAAAAGGCTTCCAGATTGCGAACGTTGGGGATGGTGCTGTTTTTGCCATTTTGGAATAACTTGATCTGGCTCAAGATGTCCTGTGGTGTGTTGTTAAGTGGCGTTGCGGAGACAAGGACTACGCGCTTGCCGCGACAAATCTGAGCGAGTTTCTCATAACTTTGCGTGTCCTCGGTGCGAAAGCGGTGCGACTCGTCAATGAAGACGGTAGTGAACTTCTGGAGGTCACGCTCCAGCAGCTTATCAAGCTTGCCGAGGGACTCGCACAGGTAGCCGCGCACGCCGAATTCGCGGAAGACATTCGGCCACGAGCCGGGATTGTGTTCGTCGAGCAGGTGCGGCGGCGCAATGACAAGGCAAGGCTCGCCGATATGCTGGGCAAGCAGCGCAGACATGTAGGTTTTACCCAACCCGACCACGTCTGACAAAAACGCGCCACCATATTCATCAAGCACTTTGCGCGCGTTCAGTACGGCTTCTTCCTGATATTTCAATTTCTTGAATCCGGTTGGCAGATGCAAATCCTCGATTTCATCGGACAAGTTGAGTTCGCCACGGAAATACTCGTAAAGAAATTTTAAATACAATTCATAAGGGGTGAATTGCGCAAAGGGTGATTTGACTTCGATGGTCGTAACGTAATCCTTGGTCACGTCCACAGACTTGGCCCAAAGCTCATTGAATTTCTGTTGCGCGAACTCATAGTCGGAACGGTTCTTCAATTCGACATTGAATTCGAGGTTGTCCTGCAAGCCTGCCTGGGTAAAGTTACTCGAACCTGTGATCACTCGGCCTTTATCTCTGTCCCCCTCTTGAAAGGTCATAATGTAAAGTTTCGCGTGCAGATGTTCAGATGGATATGCACGGACTTCCAACTTGCCGGACTCGATCCATTCAACGAACTTTCGGACACCCTCTTCAATCTCTGAACTGTCGCCAGACTTTTGGAGCTCGTTCAGGATTTCGTTCGGTAGTTGCTCTCTGGCTTGGGCATGTGATTCCAAAACCAACTCCTGTTGCACCTTTGCGGATTGGATCAATTCGTAAGTGGTGCGGTCGGTTTTGATGCCGATGAGAATCCGAATCTTCTCCGTCTTCGTGAGCGCGGGATGAAGTTTGTGGAAGCCGCTAATGAAGAAGTAGCCTACGAGACAATCGAAAAGCCGGGTGTCTTCACCGAGCAGGACACCGAAGCGGTCGCGCAAATTCTTGCCAGGTTCGTTGGTGATGAATGTCAGGTCAGAGGACATGGGTAGAAGGTTATTCCTGTCATTAGCAATGTGACGCTTTGATCAAAGGGTGCAGCATCATTATTTAGTTACTTCTATTCGGTGCGCTGCTAGCGGCGAATCCTATCAGATTTCGGCACATGGCTGGCTGCGATTGCCGCATAACTCCCCTCTCCCACCCTCTCCCTAGCCCTCTCCCATCAAGGGAGAGGGGATGATATGTTGAAGGGGGAAGGGATTATATTTTGTATACCCATTATGGGATTGATTATTCCCATATAGGGTATTATCATGCGGGTATGAAAGATCAAACCGCCAACCTGTCAGATGCCCTGTTCTCCAAGGTGCAACGCTGTGTGTTGGGATTGCTATATGGCAATCCTGACCGCAGCTTCTATGCAAATGAGTTGTTTCGACTTGCTGGTTCGGGTACGGGGGCGGTGGTGCGCGAGTTGGCAAAGCTTACTGCTTCCGGGTTGGTTACTGTAAACAAGATCGGTAACCAGAAACACTATCAAGCAAACCGGGATGCGCCAATCTTTGAGGAATTGCGCGGCATTGTGCTGAAAACGTTTGGCATGGCGGATGTGTTGCGCCAAGGTTTATTGCCCCTCTCAAACAAAATTGCTGTCGCATTTATTTACGGTTCAGTCGCCAAGGGGACGGACACGGCCAAGAGCGATGTAGATGTGATGGTGATTGGCGACGAACTTGCCTACCCGGAAGTATATTCAGCTTTAATGCCAGTTGAAAAACAGTTAGGGCGCAAGATCAATCCATCTATTTACAGCAACGAGGATGTGCTGCAAAAGTTGAAAAAAGGAAATTCTTTCCTGACACGTATTATGGCGCAACCGAAAATATTTCTGATCGGATCAGAACGTGACCTTCCAGAAGCTTGATAATCTGGTCAAGACAGGCAACCTGAAAGTGGAGCCAGGCAGCCAGTCCGAATTCGATGGGCTGTTGCGCACAGGTAGAGCGCGCCTGATTGATGCACGCAACGAAACGCTGTCCATCGAAGGCAGGTTTGATCTGGCATACAACGCTTCTCATGCCTTAGCCTTGGCAGCACTGCGCTGGCATGGCTATCGCTCCGAGAATCGCTATCTCGTTTTTCAGGCACTCGAACATACACTGGGTATTGCTCCAGAAGTATGGCGTGTGCTGGCAAAGTGCCACGAGAAGCGGAATCTTGCCGAGTACGAAGGCCATCTCGAGATTGACAATCAACTTCTTGTCGATCTGTTAAAGGCCGGGGCGTTGCTGCTTGAGAAAGCTTCTGTACTGGACGTTATTGCACCGAGCAAAATTGATTGAGTCCTGACAGATTTCGGCGGCTCTCGCGGGCATGGCCCGCTCCTACGGGCTACGTAGCTGTAGCCAGCAGCGCAACCACTTCCTCGTCGCTCACCTGCGGAAAAGACGCATAGAACTGCCCCACCGCATAGAACATTTCCGGCGCGCTCAGGCACACCACTTCGTCGGCGTAAGGCGCAACTTTATCCAGGGTATCGGGTGGCGCCACCGGCACGGCGCAGATCAGTTTTTTCGGGTTTTTGGCGCGCAGCGCATGCAGTGCGGCGATCATGGTGGAGCCGGTCGCCAGACCGTCGTCCACCACGATGACGACGCGCCCCGCCGGATCGAGCGGCGGGCGTATCGGGGTATAGCTGGCGCGCCGTTCGCGCATCACTTCAAGTTGCGTCTTTTTTTCCGCCTCGATGTAGCCTTCGCTCGCCATCTGCCTGGCATACTCGCCAAGATAGGCCCAGCCCGTTTCATCCATCGCGCCGATGGCCAATTCCGGATTGCCCGGCGCGCGCAGCTTGCGCACCAGCACCACGTCCACCTCGCCGCCGAGCGCATCGGCGATGATCCGGGCCATCGGCACCGCGCCGCGCGGGATCGCCAGCACCAAGGGGTGCTGGCCGCGATAGGGTTCCAGTCTTTCCGCGAGCTTATGCGCGGCATCATCACGGTTACGGAATATCATGGCTTATCCTCCTTCCAGGCAACACTTCCATGATAACGCTTTCTTAAAACCAGAAGGAAGAAACAGGCAAAAACCAGCACTTGTCCACAGTTGAGTAGCTATACTACGAAATTATGAGCATCGTCCAAAATAAAAAAGCATTTCACGATTATTTCATCGAAGACCGCTATGAGGCGGGCCTTGTGCTGGAAGGATGGGAAGTCAAGGCGATCCGCGCCGGGCGCGCCAACCTCAAGGAAGCCTATGTCACGGTGAAGGACGGCGCACTGTACCTGTTCGGCTCGCATATCAGCCCACTGACCACCGCTTCCACCCACATCCATCCCGACCCGTTGCGCACCCGCAAACTGTTGCTGCATGCGGCGGAAATTGACAAGCTGACCGGCAAGGTGCAGCGCGCAGGCTACACCCTGATGCCGCTGAATATGCACTTCAAGGGTGGGCGCGTCAAACTGGAAATCGGCCTGGCAAAAGGCAAGAAACAGCACGACAAGCGGGCCACAGAAAAGGAGCGCGAGGGGCAGCGCGAGGCGCAACAGGCAATGAAAAAATCTCGGCGTGGGTAACCGTGATTGACCGCACCAAACAACAAACCGCCTACCTCTCGGGCGGCTGCTTCTGGGGCATGGAAGAACTGGTGCGGCTCATCCCCGGCGTGCTGGAAACCGAGGTCGGCTACACCGGCGGCGACACACCGGATGCGCGCTATGAACAAGTAAAGACCGGGCGCACCGGCCACGCCGAATCGCTGAAGATCGTGTTCAACCCGCAACTGCTCAGCTACCGCCACCTGCTGTTCGAATTCTTCCGCATGCATAACCCGACCACGCACGACCGGCAAGGCAACGACATCGGCACGCAATACCGCTCGGCGATTTTTTACCTCAACGACGAACAGAAACACACCGCGGAAGAGGTCATCAAAACCGTGGATGCCTCAGGAGACTGGAAGGCCAGAGTCGTCACCGAAGTCGTGCCGTTCAAGGAATTTTTCCGTGCCGAGGAATACCACCAGAAGTATCTGGTCAAGAATCCACATGGCTACACCTGCCACTACATCAGACGGCTTGATTTAGGGGAAACGAAGTAGCTCCCGCACCGGCCTGAAACTCTTGCGATGCACGGCGGACACGCCATATTCGCGCAACGCGGCGAGATGCGCGGCGGTGGGATAGCCTTTGTGATTGGCGAAGCCGTAGTGCGGATATTGTTCGTGCAGTTGCAGCATCAGCGCATCGCGCGCGGTTTTTGCCAGGATTGAAGCAGCGGAAATTGCGGCGACCTTGCTGTCACCCTTCACGATGGCCTGGCTGGGAATGCCGGTTTGCGGGCAATACAGGCCGTCCACCAGCACTTGCTGCGGTTGGATGTGCAAGGCCAGCACAGCGCGACGCATCGCCAGCAGGGTGGCTTGCAGGATGTTGAGCTGGTCAATCTCGCCGACTTCGGCGTAGGCCACCGCCCATGCCAGCGCGCGCTCGCGAATGATTGGGGCGAGCCGGTCGCGTTGCCGTTCGGAAAGTTTTTTGGAATCGGCCAGGCCTGCGATAGGGTTGGTCTCGTCGAGGATCACCGCTGCCGCACTCACCGGCCCGGCCAACGGGCCGCGTCCGGCTTCATCCACGCCGCAGATAATCAGCGCCGGACTCATCTTGGAAAAACCAATGAGCCACAGATGGACACGGGTTTACAGAGCGTGGCTGTTGCCGCTGTGCCAACTTGTAATTCCCCGCAGTCTTGCTGCGGGGACAGCGCAGGCAAAATGAAAAAATGGAAATGACGTAGCCCGGATGTAGTGAAGCGAAATCCGGGGAGAACCCATCCCCATCCTAATTGCCCCCTCGCTTCGCTCTCCCCCTCTGAAGGGGAAGGGACGGTCGCTCTTCCTCCCTCAGGGGGGAAGTTGGAAGGGGGGTGGGACGGTGGGCGTGGCCGAAGTTCCCCCGGATTCCATTGCATTCCATCCGGGCTACGCCCGCTAGTAGTCATATCAGGCATTCGACAGATACGGCAGGATGGCGGCAGCGGCTTTCTGCGCGGTGTTCTGGCGCAGAGTCAGATGCATCCCGGTGAAGGTGTCTTCAAGCTGCGCCACCGCACCCTTATCGTTGACAAAATTGAGCAGCGCCTGTGCCAGGTTTTCCGGTGTGGCGTCTTCCTGCAACAGTTCCGGCACCACGAATTTTCCGGCGAGGATATTGGGCAGGCCGACATACGGCTGGTATTGCTTGCGCTTGCTCAGCCAGTAAGTAAAGCCCGGCATCCTGTAGGTGATGACCATGGGACGCTTGAGCAGCGCGGCTTCCAGCGTGGCGGTGCCGGACGCCACCAGTACGCCGTCTGCCGCAATCATGGCGTCGTGCGCATGGCCGAACAGCAGGGTGATGGGCAAATCCTGCGCTTCCAGCTTCCACTGCATGTTCTCGAAAATGATGCGCGTTTCGCGGCTGGCCAGCGGCACCAGAAACTGCGCATCGGGCAGCTTGTGCAAAATCAGCTTCGCGGTTTCAATATAAGTCGCGGCCAGTTGCCGTACCTCGCTCTGGCGGCTGCCGGGCAACAGCGCAAATACCCTGGTATGCATGGGCAGGCGCATCTGTTCACGCATGGCATTACGGTTGGGCATGTCCGGCAGCATGTCGGCCAGCGGATGGCCGACATAGGTTACCGGCACGCCCACTTTTTCATACAGCGGCGCCTCGAACGGAAACAGCGTGAGCATATGCGACACGGCCTGCTTGATCTTGTGGATGCGCCCGCTGCGCCACGCCCAGATGGACGGGCTGACGTAATGCACGATGGGAACGCCGCGCTGCTTGAGCGCCAGTTCCAGGCCGAGATTGAAATCCGGCGCATCCACGCCGATGAACAAGTCCGGCGGACTGGAGATAAGCTGCGCGCGCAGCTTGCGGCGGATGCCGACGATCTCGAGGTAATGGCGCAACACTTCGACATAGCCGCGCACCGCGAGCTTCTCCATCGGGACCAAGACTTCCATGCCCGCCGCCTGCATCTTCGGCCCGCCGATGCCGACGAAGCGCACCTCGGGCATGACCTGCTTGAGCGCTTCCATCAAGTGGCTGCCAAGCAGATCGCCCGATGCTTCGCCCGCCACCATGGCGATGGTTTTGATGGGCTGCGTCATGAGTTGGATTAACGGATGATGCCGCGTTGCGACCGGCTGAGAAAATCCGCCAACGCATTGAGTTCAGGATGTTCCGCTGCCTGCTCCAGTATGGCTTCTTTCGCTTCATCCAGCGCCAGCCCGGATTTGTACAGCGTCTTGTAGGCGCGCTTGATCGCCATCACCGCGCCGCTTGAAAAACCGCGCCGCTTCAGGCCTTCCGAGTTGATGCCGTGGGGGGCGACGGGATTACCGGAGGCGGTGACATAAGGCGGAATATCCTGCAATACCACAGTGCCCACGCCGGTCATCACATGCGCACCGATCTGACAGAACTGGTGCACCCCGGTGAAGCCGCCGAGGATGGCGTAATCGTCCACGCATACATGCCCGGCGAGTTGTGTGTTGTTGGCGAAAATGGTGTGGTTGCCGATCTGGCAGTCGTGCGCCAGATGCACATAGGCCATGATCCAGTTGTGGTTGCCCACGCGCGTCACGCCGGCATCCTGCGCCGTTCCAATGTTGAGGGTGCAGAATTCGCGGATGGTGTTATGGTCGCCGATTTCCAGCCGCGTCGGTTCGCCCGCATATTTCTTGTCCTGCGGGATTTCGCCCAGCGAACTGAACTGGAAAATGCGGTTGTTTTTGCCGATGCGGGTATGGCCGTTGATTACCACATGCGGTCCGATTACCGTGCCTGCGCCAATTTCCACGTGTTCGCCGATGAGCGAATAAGCCCCGACTTCGACATCGCCGGCGAGTCTGGCGTTGGGATGAATGATGGCGGTGGAATGGAGCATCATGCCACCGACTTGACGGTGCACATCAGTTCGGCCTCGGCAGCCAATTGGCCGTCCACTTCGATGGTCGCGCCAAACTTGAACACACCGCGCATGCTGCGGATGAGGCTCGCCTTGATTATCATCTGGTCGCCCGGGCCGACAGGCCGCTTGAAACGCGCACCGTCTATGCCCGCGAAGTAATATACCGAGTTTTTATCCTGCATTCCGCCCATGGACTTGAACGACAACAGCGCGGAGGCTTGCGCCATTGCTTCTATCATCAGCACGCCGGGCATCACCGGATGGTGAGGATAGTGTCCCGGAAAAAACGGTTCGTTGATCGTCACATTTTTCAGTGCCACGATCTGCTTGTCCGGCTCTATGGACAGCACCCGGTCTATCAACAAAAATGGATAGCGATGCGGCAGGTATTGCATGATTTCGTGGATGTCCATCTGGGTGCTCATCAGTCTTTTCTCCTTAAAGCCTCAATTTCCTGTTGCAGCGTTTTAATTTTGTCCGCGAGCTCATCCAGGTGGCGCAGGTGGGCGGCGTTCCTGCGCCATTCCCCGTTGCTGCTGAACGGATAAATTCCGGTGTAGCTGCCGGATTCCCGTATGGATTTGCTAATCAGCGTAAAGGAGGAAATTTCCACATGGTCCGCTATCTGCAAATGCCCCAGGATGCCGGCGCTGCCGCCGATGCGGCAATGGCGCCCGATGGTGGTGCTGCCGGCAATGCCGACACAACCGGCAATCGCGGTATGTGCGCCGATGCGCACGTTGTGCGCCACTTGTATCTGGTTGTCCAGCTTGACCCCGTCCTCAATCACGGTGTCATCCAGCGCGCCGCGGTCTATCGTGGTATTCGCGCCGATCTCCACATCGTCGCCGATCACCACACGGCCGATCTGCGGGATTTTCAGCCAACGGCCTTCGTCCATCGCGATGCCGAAGCCGTCCGCACCGATCACCGCGCCGGAATGCACAATCAGATTATTTCCCAGTATGCAATCGTGGTACACCACGACCTGCGGATAAAAGCGTGCCCCTTCACCGATGACCGTTCCTGCGCCTATGCTGCATCCCGCCATGATGACGCAGTGCGCGCCGATTCTGGCGCCTGCCCCGACCACTACATGGGGGCCGATATGGGCTGTCGGGTCAATCTGTGCGCCCTCCCCGATCACGGCGCTGGAATGGTTGCCGGGCAAGGCCTGTGGAACCGGATTCAGCAAAGCGGAAACTTTGGCGAAATAGGCATAGGGGTTGTCGCATACGATGCGCGGTAGCTGTGTCGCCGCGGCATCCGCCTCGCCCACAATGACGGCTCCGGCGCGCGTGGCGGCAAGCTGCGCGCGGTATTTGCCGCTCGCCAGAAAGGTGAGGTGCCCGGCTTGCGAGCTGTCCAGTGTGGCTATCTGGCTAATCATGGTGTCGGCATCACCCAGCACGCGGCCACCAAACCGCACCACGATATCCGCCAAACGATAAGCTGTCCGCTTCATTCACGCCACGAAATTATTTTTCATTCGCCAGGTATTGCAGCACCTTTTCGGTGATGTCTATTTTTGGGTTGCGGTAAACCGCTTCCTGCAACACCAAATCATATTTCTCGCTTTCCGCGATCTGCTGTATGGCCTTGTTGGCCTGCCCCAGAACCAGTACCAGTTCCTCATTCTTGCGCAGGTTCAAGTCCTCGCGAAACTCGCGCTGGGAGCGCTGCAGGTTCACGTTCAGACTGTCCAGTTCGCGCTCCTTGTTGCGGCGCTCGGCATCCGGCATCGTCATTCCTTCTTTGTTCAGCAAGGCCTGAATCTCCTTGACCTGCTGGGAAGTTTTCTTGATTTCCTGGTCGCGTACGGCAAATTCCTTCTCGATCCTCTTCTCGGCCTTCAATGCGGGCACGGACTCGCGCAGGATGCGCTCGGTATCTACCACCCCGATCCGGAAGTCCGCGGCAATGGCCTGGCTGAAAACAACCGGCAGCAGGATCGGTATGAGCTTCATGATCCATCTTTTCATTTTTTGGGTTTTCAATTTTCGCTCCTCCTCAAATTAAAATATCGAGCCCAGCGTGAACTGGAACTTCTGCAGCTTGTCGCTGGGTTTCTGGTTCAGTGCTTTCCCGAAACTGATCTTGAGCGGGCCGACCGGCGATATCCAGGCAATCGCCACACCGGCAGAATAACGCAAGCCGGTTGCCCCTGCTATCAGGTTGTCCGGTCCATACACTGCGCCCGCATCGGCAAAGACACTCAGGCGCACTGATTTTTCCTTGGTCATCCCCGGCACGGGGAACAGCAATTCAGCATTTCCGATGATGCGCTTGTTGCCGCCCAGCGCATTATTGTTTATATCGCGCGGCCCCAGGGAATTGGGTTCATACCCGCGCACCGAGCCGGTGCCGCCCGCATAAAAGTTTTTGAAGAACGGCAAGGGCCTGCCCCCATAACCGTTGCCGACCCCGCCTTCGCCGTTCAGCATCAGGGTGACATCACGGCTCACCGGATGAAACCACTGCTGCTGATATGTCAGCTTGTAATAGCGCTGGTTCGATACCGGCAGAGCGATTTCCGCAAGGGCATGCTGCACCATTCCTTCCGTGGCGTAGATTGCGCTGTCGCGGCTATCATGACTCCAACCCACCGTACCCAGCAAGTTAGTCGTGGAAGCGCCAAATGTGTTGACGTAATCTATAAAACGCTGCGGGCTGGAGGCGGTGAGTCCCAGCTTGGTGCGTTCCGCCGCCAGGCCGTAATGGACAGTTTCATCGTCGCTGATCGGCAAACCATAACGCACCCCACCGCCCAGCGTGGAAGAGTTGTACTGGCTGACCGCCGTTCTAGCTGAATTCACGTCGCGCTGGTATATATCGAAGCCGCGGCTCATCCCCTCATCGGTGTAATAGGGATTGGTGTACGACACCGAATACACCTTGTTGACCTTGCTGGTATTGATCTTTGTGGAGAGGTAATTGCCGGAACCGAACAGGTTGCGCTCGGTAACCGAGCCGGTTAACACCAGCCCTTCCCCGCTGGATATACCGGCGCCGACGGAGAAATCGCCGGTGGGTTTCTCCTTCACCGCCAGGTTGACGTCCAACTGGTCATTCGTACCCGGCACAGGAGGCGTCTCCATATTCACCTCGCCGAAAAAATCCAGGCGATCCACCTTTTGCTTGGATTTTTTGGTTTTGGATGCGGAAAACCACCCGCCTTCCATTTGGCGGAATTCGCGCCTGATCACTACATCACGCGTCTTGACATTACCCGCGATGTTGATGCGCCGCACATACACACGCCGCCCCGGATCGGCCATGAAAGTAAACGCCACCTGGTGCTTTTCCTTGTCCAGTTCCGGCAGCGCATTGATGTTGGCAAAGGCATAACCGTCATCTGCGAGGCTCTCGCCGATCCTTGAGGTGGATGCGGTCAATTCCTTGCGCGAAAATGTATCGCCCGGCTTGACCGTAATCAGCTTGCGCATCTGCTCGTGGGACAGGATGCTCTCCGGTCCGGCCAGCTTGATGCCGGAAACCGTATATTTGTCACCTTCGGCAAGGTTGATGGTGATGTAAATGTCTTTCTTGTCCGGCGTGATGGAAATCTGTGTGGATTCTATGGAAAACTCCAGATAACCCTCATCAAGATAGAATGAACGCAAGGTTTCCAGGTCGGCGGACAGTTTCTGCTTGGAATATTGGTCGCTCTTGCTGAACCAGCTCATCCAGTTGGGCGTATCGAGCTTCATCATATCCAGCAATTCTGTTTCACTGTAGGTATGGCTGCCGATAATGTTGATTTGCCTGATCTTGGAGACTTCACCTTCCACCACGTTAAGGATGACGGCAACACGGTTGCGCTCCAGTTCGGTGACGGTGGCATTGACCGTTACCCCGTACTTGCCGCGCGCCACATACTGGCGTTTGAGTTCCTGCTCTGCCTTGTCCAATGTAGACCTGTCGAAAATGCGGCCTTCCGCCAACCCGACAAACTTGAGGTTGTCACGCAGTTGATCCTTCGGAAAATCTTTTACGCCGTCAATTTCCACACTGGCAATCGATGGGCGTTCGCGCACCAGCACGATCAGCACCCCCTGCTCCACTTCCAGGCGCACGTCCTTGAAAAAGCCGGTGGCAAACAATGCGCGGATTGCGGCAGCCGCGTGTTCATCATCCAGTGTGTCACCGACCTTGACCGGCAAATAGCTGAACACCGTGCCCGCCTCAGTGCGCTGTATCCCCTCCACCCGGATGTCCTTGACAACGAATGGGTCGATGGCTGCAGCAGAAGTGGCATACAGCAGCGGAATCAGGCCCGCCAGTTTTTTTAATTTCATCTATTGTTCAACCTAACGGGCATGACACAAAATGCCGCCCTTAATCAAAAACTCGCCATGCCCGTTCCCCTCTCCCCAGCCCTCTCCCGCAAGCGGGCGAGGGGGACGAAGACTCGCTACGCGAGTTTCACGGTAGAACCAGGCGGCTAATGTCGTTGTATAGCGCAAAAGCCATCAAGGTAACCAGCAGCGCGATACCTACATTCTGTCCAGCCTCCCACGCCTTCTCGGACACAGGGCTGCCCTTTATCAACTCGGCCATATAATACAACAAATGCCCCCCATCCAATAAGGGAATGGGCAGCAGGTTCAACACTCCCAGGCTGATGCTGATCAGCGCCAGAAAATCCAGATAGGACGCCGCCCCCAGTTTTGCCGACTGCCCGGCATAATCGGCAATCGTAATCGGGCCGCTCAGGTTCTTCAGGGAAATTTCGCCGATTACCATCTTGCCCATTACCTTCAAACTCACCGCGGCGGTTTCCCATGACCTGCGCACTGCCTGCCTGAAAGCGGCGAAAGGCCCGTAACGTACTTCCGTCAGCAACGCATCAAACGCCTGTTTGTCCAGGTACGGCCCGGCACCGATCCTGCCCACCTGCTTGCCATTCTCGTTGACCGCATCCGGCGTAACATCAAGCGCCAGCAAGCTGCCATCACGTTCAATCTCTACGCGGAGTGTGCTGCCGGGGTGGCTGCGCACCATCTCCACCAGTTCCGTCCAGCGCGTAATGGTGCGCCCGTCCAAGCGCCTGATGTGATCGCCCGGGCGCAAGCCGGTGCGTTGGGCGACTCCGCCTTCTGTCAGCTTGCCAATAATGGGCTGCACCAGCGGCTGGAACAACTGCAAGCCAAGCTTTTGCAAAAAATCACCATCCAGATCGCCGGGCGCAAGCACTTTCAGATCGAGCACATGTTGAACGGTTTCTCCCTGTGCAGTGCGTCCCTCGATACGCACCTGCGCACCCTGAAAAGCCAGATCCAATAATATCCAGCGCAGATCCTGCCAGCTCGGAACAGGTTCCCCGTTGATGCTGAGTATGGTTTCCTGCTCGTGAAATTGCGCCACCGCAGCGGGCGTTTGCGGCGCAATCTCACCCAGGATGGGTTTCAGCCCCGGCACTCCATGCATGAACAGCGACCAATACAGGACTACAGCCAGCAGCAGGTTGGACACCGGTCCGGCCACCACGATGGCCATGCGCCGCACTACCGGCTGGCGATTGAAGGCGCGGTGCAGTTCATGTTCGGCCACTTCCCCTTCCCGCTCGTCCAGCATCTTGACGTAGCCGCCCAGGGGAATGGCGGAGATCACCCATTCGGTTTCACCATTGCCGAAATGCCTGGCGAGAAGCGGCTTGCCGAAACCGATGGAAAAACGCAGCACCTTTACCCCGCACCAGCGCGCAATCCAGTAGTGTCCCAGTTCGTGCACCACCACCAGCACCGCAATGGCAAGAACGAAAGCCCATAGCGTGGTCATGGCAGGTGAACCTGCATCAACTCATGCGCTGTTGCGCGGGCGGCAGCATCGGCATTCAGCACCTCATCCAGTGTATTGGCCGCAGCAACCGGCAAGGCAGCCAGCACATCTGCAATCATGCGCGGAATGGCAAGGAAGGGAATCCGCCTGTCGAGGAAAGCAGCCACGGCTACTTCATTTGCCGCATTCAACACGGTTGGCGCTGTGCCGCCCGCCCGCAAAGCCTGGTAGGCCAGTGCCAGGCAGGGGAAACGCGCGAGATCCGGCGCCATGAAATTGAGTGTCGCCACCTTGGCCAGGTCAAGCGGTTCGACTCCGGCATCGATGCGCTCGGGATAAGCCAGCGCATGGGCAATCGGGGTGCGCATGTCAGGGTTGCCCAACTGCGCCAGCATCGAACCGTCCACATACTGCACCAGCGAATGAATCACGCTCTGCGGATGCACCACCACCTGGATGGCATCGGCCGGCGCATTGAACAGCCAGTGTGCCTCAATCACCTCCAGTCCCTTGTTCATCATGGTGGAGGAATCCACTGAAATCTTGCG
This sequence comes from Nitrosomonadales bacterium, assembly GCA_016218445.1. Lineage (GTDB taxonomy): Bacteria > Pseudomonadota > Gammaproteobacteria > Burkholderiales > Gallionellaceae > CAITJF01. Next base: position 8,521 of record JACREC010000092.1, on the reverse strand, counting down.
CCCCATCACCCAGTTCGGGTGTGCACATGCCTGTTCCGGCGTAACCCGCTGCAATTCGGAAAAAGGGGTGTTGCGGAATGGACCACCGGATGCGGTGAGCAGGATGCGGCGCACGCCGCTGGCGGCAAGGTCACCCGCAAAATTGGATGGCAGGGCCTGGAAGATGGCATTGTGCTCGCTGTCTATGGGCAGCAGTGTGGCATTGTGTTGGCGCACCGCCTCCATGAACACCCGTCCTGCCATCACCAGCGTTTCCGTGTTCGCCAGCAGGATTTTCTTCCCGGCGCGCGCCGCTGCCAGGGTCGGGCGCAAACCGGCCGCACCGACAATGGCCGCCATCACCGCATCCACCTCGGGCAGAGACGAAACAAGTTCGAGAGCTTCGACCCCGCACAGTACTTGCACAGCAAGGCCGGCGGCGGCAATTCTTTGCGTCAACCGCGCAGCGGCAACCTCATCCAGCAACACCGCGTAACGCGGCTCAAAGCGGATACATTGTTCCAACAGGACATCATCCTGGCGTTGTGCGGTGAGTGCCAGCACGCGGTACCTGTCCGGATGGCGTGCCACCACATCCAGTGTGCTGGCGCCTATGCTGCCGGTGGAACCGAGGATGGTAAGGTGCGTAATGCGGCTCATTGCTATTTCTGGAGCATCATTGCCAGAGCGGCCAAAGGCAATGTGGAAGTCAGCGCATCGATGCGATCCAGCAGGCCGCCGTGGCCGGGCAGCAACGCGCCACTATCCTTGACCCCGGCCTGGCGCTTGATGGCGGATTCGAACAGGTCGCCGAGCACCGCCAACCCCACCCACACCCACGCTACCAGAGTCAGCACGGGTAACGCTTGATAGGCAGCGCCGGGCAAGCCGCCAAGCCAGATAACCAGCGGCACATAGACGGCCACACCAAGCAGCGCGCCGATCACGCCTTCCCATGTTTTGCCGGGGCTGATACGGGGTGCAAGTTTGGTTCTGCCAAACTTGCGTCCGGTGAAATAGGCGGCGATATCCGCCACCCACACCAGCCCCATCACACCGAGCAGCCACCACGGGTTGGCCGCGCGCAAGTCCATCAGCGCCAAGCCGGTCGGGATCAACAGCGCCCAGCCGGTTAACGCCATCAACAATGGCTGGCGCACTTGCCAGCCGCTGATCAGCCAGGCCGGCACCACCCCCAGCCACAACAGCACCGACACCGCATAAACCGGCAGGTGCGGCAAAGCATGGTTCATGTCAAGCAACACGATGACTATCATCACGGCCAGGGTCAGCCACCAATAGCCATTGGCAACCTTCCCGGACAGCTTGGACAGGCGCGCCCATTCCGATATTCCCTGCATCACCATGACAACGACCAGCACAACCCATCCCGGTGCAGGCAACAAAAACAACGCCGCCAGGAACAGCGCCAGCAGGATGATCGCGGTGATGACACGCTGCTTAAGCATCAACTTTACCTTCCGGCACCTGCTCACCCCGTACTTGTTCACTGGTCCGCCCGAAACGCCGCTCGCGTGCCTGGTAGGACTGGATGGCGGCCTGCAATGCCTTGCGGCCAAAGGCCGGCCACAACGTATCGGTGAAATACAATTCGGTGTAAGCCATCTGCCACAACAGAAAATTGCTGATGCGCTGCTCGCCGCCGGTGCGGATGAACAAATCCGGCTCCGGCGCATAATGCATGGAGAAATAGGGTTCGAGTTCTGTTTCGCTAAAGCCGGCAGACAGCTCGGGGTGTGCCCGCAACATTGCCTGCACTGCCTGCATGATGTCCCAGCGCCCGCCGTAATTGGCCGCAATGGTGAGCGTCAGGCCGGTGTTATTTGCAGTAAGCTGTTCCGCTTCGGCAATGCGGCGGTTGAGCTGGTCATCAAAATGGCTGCGGTCACCGATGATTTTGAGACAGATGTTATTTTCGTGCAGCTTGGCCACTTCGCGTTCCAGCATTTTCAGGAACAACTGCATCAGGAAGGAAACCTCGTCCGCCGGGCGGCGCCAGTTCTCACTGCTGAAAGCAAACACGGTGAGATATTCCACACCCAGTTCGCGGCAGGCTTTCACCGTTTCGCGCAAAGCCTCAACGCCGCGCTGATGCCCTGCCACGCGCGGCAGGAAGCGCTTCTTTGCCCAGCGGCCATTGCCATCCATGATGATGGCGATATGGCGCGGAACACCGGGAGCGTTGGGGATGACGCGGGTTGAGCTTTGGAATAACGCCATTGGGAGTCCTTAAAGCTTGTAGCCGGCAGCTCGTAGCCTGTAGCTTACAAAGTGCACGCTTCGCGCGCGGCATCAAAGCTACCAGCTACCCGCCACAAGCTACAGGCCGCCGTTAAACCGCCATCAGGTCGGCTTCTTTGGCTTGCAGCACTTTGTCTATTTCTGCGACAAAGCGATCGGTCAATTTCTGCACGTTATCCTGCGCGCGGCGCTCATCGTCTTCGCTGACTTTTTTATCCTTGAGCAGTTTCTTGAGGTGCTCGTTGGAATCACGGCGCACGTTGCGCACCGCCACCCTGGCGCTTTCCGCTTCACCGCGCACCACCTTGATCAGGTCACGGCGGCGTTCTTCGGTCAACGTGGGCATCGGTATGCGAATGACATCACCGTTGGTCGCCGGGTTCAGCCCCAGGTCGGAATCGCGAATCGCTTTTTCCACCGGCCCGACCATGTTCTTTTCCCACGGCTGCACGCCTATCGTGCGCGCATCAATCAGGGTCACATTGGCAACCTGGCTAATCAGCGTGGGATTGCCGTAATAATCCACCGTCACATGGTCCAGAATGCCGGTGTGCGCCCTGCCGGTGCGCACCTTGCCGAAGTCCACCTTGAGCGTTTCCAGTGTCTTGCTCATTTTTTGTTCGGTGCTTTTTTTGACATCAGAAATCATCACTTTTCCTTCCATCAATTGCAATGTACCAGCGTCCCTTCATCCTGCTTTGTCACCACGCGTTTCAGCGCACCCGGTTTGAAAATGCTGAACACAATGATGGGCAGGTTCTGGTCACGGCACAGGGTCAACGCAGTGGCATCCATCACCTTGAGGTTTTTGGCAATCGCCTCATCGAAACTCAATTTCTGGTAACGGCTGGCGGAAGCGTCAATTTTCGGGTCGGCGGTGTACACGCCATCCACTGTGGTCGCCTTGATGACGACTTCCGCGTCCATTTCCACGCCACGCAAGGCGGCGGCGGTGTCGGTGGTGAAGAACGGGCTGCCGATGCCTGCTGCGAAAATCACCACCTTGCCCTCTTCCAGATAGCGCAAGGCCTTGCCGCGTATAAACGGTTCAGCCACCTGCTCCAGGTTGAGTGCGGACTGCACGCGGCATTCCAGCCCGCAGCGATTCATCGCATCCGACAAAGCCATGGCGTTCATCACCGTGGCCAGCATACCCATGTAGTCGGCCGTGGCGCGATCCATGCCTGCGGCGGCAGGCGCCACACCACGGAAAATGTTGCCGCCGCCGATCACTATCGCCACCTGCACCCCCAGCGCAACCACCTCACCAATCTCACCCACAATGCGTTCAATCACGGCACGGTTAATACCGTAGCTGTCATCGCCCATCAATGCTTCGCCTGATAACTTGAGCAGGATGCGTTTGTAGGGGGTGGCCATCTGCTTACACCTTCGCGGCAGCTACGGCAGCAGCTACTTCGGCAGCATAATCCTCGACTTTCTTCTCGATGCCTTCGCCCACCACGAACATCTGGAACGCGGACACGGAAGCGCCCTTGACCTTCAGCAACTGTTCGATGGTCTGCTTGCCATCCTCGGCCTTGACGAACACCTGCCCGAGCAGCGTCACTTCCTTGAGGAATTTCTGCACCGTGCCGTCGGCGATTTTCTCCAGCATTGCATCCGGTTTGCCGGCTTCGCGCGCCTTCTCGATCGCGATGCGGCGTTCGGTGGCAATTTCCCCGGCATTCACACCGGAAGCGTCTAGCGCCTTCGGCTTGCTGGCCGCGATGTGCATCGCCAGATCCTTGCCCAACATCTCATCACCGCCGGCATAATCCACCATCACGCCGATCTTGTTGCCGTGCAGATAGGAAGACAGCCTGCCGGAGGTCGTGGCATAGCGCGCGAAGCGGCGCACGCTGACGTTTTCACCCAGCTTCATGAGCAGGGACTTGCGCACCTCTTCCACAGTTCCGCCGCCAGGCAGCATAACGGCGGACAATGCCGCGACATCGGCAGGATTGTTCTGCGCAACGGCTTGCGCCACATTTTTGGCGAATGCCATGAGTTCTTCATTTCTCGCCACGAAATCGGTTTCGCAATTCACTTCCGCAAGCGCGCCGGTCTTGCCATCCGCACTGATAAAGACGCCAACCACACCCTCAGCCGCAACGCGCGAAGCCGCCTTGCTCGCCTTGGCGCCGCTCTTGATGCGCAGCAGCTCTTCAGCCGCCTTGAAATCACCATTGGTTTCCGCCAGCGCCTTCTTGCAGTCCATCATGCCGAGGCCGGTTGCCTCGCGCAGTTCCTTCACCATGCTTGCGGTAATTTCCGCCATTGCCCTGCTCCTCGAAATTCAAAACTTATAAAAAAAGGGCTTGCGCCCTTTGTAGCGGGTAGCTTGTAGCCCGTGGCGGGTAGCCAAACAAAACCGCGCGTTGCGCGACTTATCAGCTACAAGCTACCCGCTACCAGCTACTAGCTATGAATCAAGCCGCCTGTTCCTCGACCTGCGCCACCACCTCGTTGAGCGCCTGCTCGCGCCCTTCCAGCACCGCATCGGCCATGCCGCGTGCGTACAGGCGTATCGCCTGGCTGGAGTCGTCGTTACCCGGAATGATGTAATCCACGCCGATCGGGGTATGGTTGGTGTCCACTACGCCGATCACGGGAATGCCGAGTTTCTGCGCTTCCACTATGGTGCCTTTCTGGTAGCCGACATCGATCACGAAAATTGCGGTGGGCAGGCCATTCATGTTCTTGATGCCGCCGAGGCTGCGATCCAGTTTCTCCAGTTCGCGTTGCATCATCAGGCCTTCCTTCTTGGAAAGCTTCTCCACAGAGACATCCTGAATCATGGCTTCTATGTCATGCAGGCGTTTGATGGATTGCTGCACCGTCTTGAAGTTGGTGAGCATACCGCCGAGCCACCGGTGATCAACATAAGGGCAGCCGCAACGAATGGCTTCTTCCTTGATGATTTCACGCGCCTGGCGCTTGGTCGCCACAAACAGTATGGTACCTTTGCCGGCAGCAAGCTTGCGCACGAACTTCAGCGCGTCGTTGAACATGACAACGGTTTTTTCCAGGTTGATGATGTGTATCTTGTTGCGATGGCCGAAAATGAAAGGGGCCATCTTGGGATTCCAATAACGGGTCTGGTGTCCGAAATGGACGCCCGCTTCCAGCATTTGACGCATAGTTACAGCCATAATTTACTCCATGTGTTAAGGGTTAAGTTCTTCCACCCGTCAGCCTGACCATTGCTGGCACCCCAACATGAACGAGTGTGTGAATTTCCGTTTGTGAACCGCCATACAAACGGGGCGCGCATTGTACCACCAGCCCCGCCTGCGCTCAACAGTTACGCAGGAGCTGCGGTTATATGGCCTCTTGCTCCAGATCGAATGCCTTGTGCAGCACGCGCACAGCCAGTTCCAGGTATTTCTCGTCAATCACCACAGAGATTTTTATTTCCGAGGTGGAAATCATCTGGATGTTGATGCCTTCTTCCGCCAGGGTGCGGAACATCTTGCTGGCAATGCCCACGTGCGACCGCATGCCGACACCGACCACCGACACCTTGGCGGTCTTGTTGTCGCCGATCACTTCGCGGGCACCGATGTGTTTCTGCACCTGGTTTTTCAGGACGTTCATCGCCTTATCGAATTCGTTGCGGTGCACGGTAAAGGAAAAATCGGTGGAGCCGTCCACGCTGACGTTCTGGATGATCATGTCCACGTCAATATTGGCTTCGCTCACCGGGCCGAGTATCTGATACGCGATGCCCGGCTTGTCCGGCACTCCCCGTACCGTAATCTTTGCTTCGTCGCGGCTGAATGCTATGCCTGAAATAATCACCTGTTCCATTTTGTTGTCTTCCTCAAAAGTAATCAGCGTGCCTTCGCCTTCCTCCTCGAAGCTGGAGAGCACACGCAACTTGACCTTGTATTTTCCGGCAAACTCGACCGAGCGGGTTTGCAGCACCTTGGAACCCAGACTGGCCAGTTCCAGCATCTCCTCGAAGGTGATGCTTTTCAGCCGGCGCGCCTCCGGCACCATGCGCGGGTCGGTGGTGTACACCCCGTCCACATCGGTATAGATCTGGCATTCGTCGGCATGCAACACTGCGGCAATCGCCACACCTGTGGTATCGGATCCCCCGCGCCCCAGGGTGGTAATGTTGCCGTCCTCATCCATCCCCTGAAAACCCGCCACCACCACCACATTGCCTCTGGCCAGATCGGCGCGGATATTCTGCTCGTCTATGCTGAGGATGCGCGCCTTGGTGAAGGCGCTGTCGGTGAGAATCCTGACCTGCGCGCCGGTGTAACTTTTGGCTTTCAGCCCCAACTCCATCAATGCCATGGACACCAGGCCGATGGTCACCTGCTCACCGGTGGAAACCACCACGTCGAGCTCGCGCGGGTCGGGCTGCGCCTGGATTTCCTTTGCCAGCGCAATCAGGCGATTGGTCTCGCCGCTTATCGCGGAAACCACTACCACCACCTGATGCCCCTGCCCCCTGTATCTCGCCACTCGGCGCGCAACACTCTTGATACGTTCCGCACTGCCTACCGAAGTGCCGCCGTATTTCTGAACAATCAATGCCACGATATCCCTATGCCTGTCTTACGAAAAGGGCTGAATTCTACCCCAAAAATAACGACTCCCGCCACTGCGGCCATTATTCGGTTGAGGGAAGATGATTTAGAAAATTGAAGGTCTTTCACTCCAAAAAATCGTCCTCCGGAAATGTCAGGCAGTAAACTTGAACTTATAACGGGATATTGAAAATTGCTTTTATTGTCCAATCATTGGATTCTCCTGTCCAACCATGACCGACGCCGATATTAATATCATGCCCGAAAATTTCCGTATCTGCTGTCAGATAAGTTTCCTGGCTTATGCTGCGCATCTGGTTCGTGTTCCCGAAGTCAGCATAATGTTCAAGGTTAAGCCATGTTTTTTCTGTTGCCCTATGGCTGACTTTAAATGCTGGAGAAAAACCAGGTGTATGTGAGTTGCCAGACAATGTCAAACCTACAATTGGATTTACTGTAAGATTCCAATCATCGGATTTGTATCCAATGATAGGGCGGGTCTCCAGGTTCCAGCGTTGTTCACTGGTACGTATTGTACTGGGGCCTAGTTCAAAATTAATGCCCCAATAAAATCCATGTTCCTGGTTGTCGCCGATATATTTCAGGCGCACTCTTGCCAATTCAGAATACCAATTACCGTCGGCATCCCGGATGACAGGAACATAAAGTCCACCTTCCATGTTGTTACTGAATCCATAGGCGAATTCTGGCGTCATTCTAAAATTATGATGCGCCGGAATCTCTCCGCTGTAGGCGGGAGTTTTGATACCGGAAGGAACATAGTTCAGGTGAATATCGACGTTAAGTTCGCCCATCTTATTGATGGCCTCATCGTAGACTTGAATTTCATCGGCGGATGCAGCCAAGCAGTTGCCGCTTAAGGCCATCATGACCGAAAAGATTCCCCACAGAAAAAAATTGCCGACACCGGACATACCTTGTTGGCAGCCCAATTGGAATGTACTTCGATCAGTCTTGATGCTGTTGCTTGACATTTTGAACTCCTTATTTTTCGTGATAGTTAATGGGGAGTCTCCGCACGGAGGCATCAAAACTTTGGCACAAAATCGCATACTTTAAACAATTACTCAAAACGCGCCGGGAATGCCGCCCCAGCCTGATCCGTACAAACATCCGCTGGCTTTGCACCGCCCCCCATCAAACGGCATGAGACTTCATGTCCTTCTGCTGACTTGGCAATCGTCTCGATGGAATAAACCACATGATCGGTGTCGAGACCGGAAAAAATCCGCTCCCAGTGCTTCGGATTGACGCCGTAATAGCGCTTGCGCAGAGCCGCCAAATTGGTCTGGCTTTCGACAACAAATCCACGAGCTTCATAACGGCGGTTCAGTGCTTCCAGCACGAGGCGATTGTCCTCTCCTCGATCATGAACCAGCTCACCACCAAAAAACGGAGCATTGTCTTCCTTGGCCAGCAGGTGAGTCTGGCTGGCGCAACCAGTTAGCAACAAAACAGCCAGTATGCTCAAATAAAATGCTTTCATCGTATTTCCTTTCAGCTTTTAAAATCTGTAGTGCGGCGACTCAAGGTTTGAGCGGTATCGAGCGCGCGCCATGAGAGGAGGTCAAGCCCCATCAATCCGAACGCGCAGCAATTTGGCGGAGTTCAAAAACACCAGAACATCCGGTCCCAGATGCAGAAAGGCGGCTTCGATGGGGCCAATCCAGCCCATCAGCGCCGCCGTGATACCCAGCACATGGACTACGCCG
>JACREC010000091.1 GCA_016218445.1 Nitrosomonadales bacterium | reverse complement strand
GTTTTGCGGCGTGCACTGAACTGTAGCCGTTATGTGCAACGCCTGCTCGACGGCGATAGCGAACTGCTCCCGTGGTTGCGCGCGCATTACGCGCAACCGTGCAACGCTGCGGAAATGGAAGCATGGCTGGACGCCATGCCGATTACCGACGAAGACTCGCTGTCACGCGCGTTGCGCCGTCTGCGCAAGCGCGTGATGCTCAAGCTGCTGACGCGCGACCTGGGCGGGCTGGCCGGCCTGGATGAAGTGATGGCCTGCATGACGGCGCTGGCGGAGCTTGCCGTGCGGCGCGCGCAGGCTTTCGTCATGCAGTCGCTGGTTGCGCAATATGGCCAGCCGATGGGCGCCCTCAGCGGCACACCGCAGGAATTGCTGGTGATCGGCATGGGCAAACTGGGCGGCGGGGAACTCAACGTTTCCTCGGATATCGACCTGATTTTTGTCTACCCGGAAGACGGCGACAGCAACGGCTCGCGCAGCCCCCGCAAGGAGGAGGCCGCAGGGTACCCAACGGCTTCACCAAAGGTACGCAGTCCACTAGGGGATAAATCCCCTGTGGAACTGACAGCGCCGTTACCCTCGCGCACTATCAGCAACCACGAATTTTTTTCCAAACTTGGCCGCAGCATGATCAGCCTGATCCACGATCCGACCGGGGAAGGCTATGTTTTCCGCGTGGACATGCGCCTGCGCCCTTACGGCGACAGCGGCCCGCTGGTGATGAGCTATGCGGCGCTGGAGGAATATCTGGTCGCACAGGGACGCGAATGGGAACGCTACGCCTGGATCAAGGCGCGCGTAATTTCCCCTCTCCCCAACCCTCTGAATGAAACAACTAGCCATTCGACTAAGCTGCCAAAGGCCGCAGCCAAGTCGCTGGTTATCCCGCCTGCGTGTGTTGTTGGGGCTTTAGCCCCTTACAACCACGGCGTACCCCTTGCGGGTGCAGCGGGCGAGGGGGCAAGAATCCCCTCACCTCAATCCTCTCCCCGAGGGAGAGGAGGCGAACGAGAAGATCAATTGTCAATATCTGAATCGCTGCGCGAACTTTACGTTAACGAACTCATGCAACTCACGCAGCCCTTCGTGTTCCGCAAATATCTCGACTTCGGCGCGTTCGCATCCATGCGCAAGCTGCACGCGCAAATCCGCCAGGAAGTACAGCGGCGCGACCGGCTCAACAACATCAAGCTGGGGCCCGGCGGCATTCGCGAGATTGAGTTTATCGCCCAGGTATTCCAGTTGATACGCGGCGGGCGTGATGCGCCCCTGCGCACCCGTCCCACCCTGCAAGTGCTGCAATTCCTGCGCGAAAGCGGCCAGCTCACGCCGGAAACCGTGACGGGATTGAGTGCGGCTTATATTTTCCTGCGCAACCTGGAACATCGCCTGCAATATCTGGACGACCAACAAACCCAGGACTTGCCGGAAAACTCCGGCGACCAGGCGCTGGTGGCGGCAGGCATGGGCTATCCGGATTACGGCGCCATGCTGGAACAACTGAACCGGCACCGTGCGCTGGTAAGCGAACAGTTCGCGCAGATTTTCAGCACGCAGGAAAACGCCGAGCCGGATAACACAGTGCAGGACAGCGCGCTGTGGCGCGAGAACATGCGCGTGGAAGAAGTGCGCGACAGTCTGGGAGAACTGGGCTATGCCGATGCCATGAATCTGGCCGAACGGCTGCTGCATATCCGTGACAGCGGCCGCTACCGCCAGTTGCCGGAAACAAGCCGGCAACGCATGAATATGCTGATTCCGCAATTCATTGCGTTATGTGCCACACTGGATAACCGCGACCAGACCTTGCCGCGGGTCCTTAATCTGGTGGAAAGCATCAGCCGGCGCGCCTCCTATCTGGCCTTCCTGGCGGAATACCCGCAGGTGCTGCAACGCTTGGTGAGCATAGCCAGCGCCAGTGAATGGGCGTGCGACTACTTGATCCAGTACCCCATTCTGCTCGATGAACTGCTGAATGAGCGTGAAATTTATCGTGTGCCGGACTGGCCGGCGCTCGACATCGCGCTACGGGAACAACTGGCGGGGTGCGCTGCTGACATGGAGCGGCAAATGGATGTGCTGCGCCAGTTCCAGCACAGCCAGACCTTTCACCTACTGGCAATGGACTTGCAGGGCCTGTTGCCGCTGGAAAAATTGAGCGACCATCTCAGCGACTTGGCCGACCTGATCCTGCGCCATGTGCTGCAACTGTGCTGGCGCGATGCTCGCAAGAAACACCAGGAGCAGGCGCAGTTCGCCATCATCGCTTACGGCAAGCTGGGCGGACGTGAGCTGGGCTATGCTTCCGATCTCGACCTGATCTTTCTGTACGACGATCCGCATCCGGACGCGGCGGAAATCTATGCCCGGCTGGCCAGGAACATCAACACCATGCTGAGCAGCCACACTTCGTCCGGCCGCCTGTATGAAATCGATCTGCGGCTGCGCCCGAACGGCGCCAGCGGCCTGCTGGTCAGTTCAATCCCGGCGTTCGCGGAATACCAGCAGCGGCACGCCTGGGTGTGGGAACATCAGGCATTGACGCGCGCGCGCTTCAGTGCCGGAGATGCACACGTGGGCAAGCAGTTTGAAGCCATTCGTAAGGAAGTGCTGCGCAAACCGCATGATCCAGATGCACTACGCCATGAAATCGTTGCGATGCGGCAAAAGATGCGCGATGAACATCCGGGCAAGAGTAGTTTGTTTGACATCAAGCATGACCGTGGCGGCATGGTGGATATCGAATTCATGGTGCAATTCCTGGTGCTTGCCCATGCGAGTACACATCCGGAACTGACTGCCAACAGCGGCAATCTGGCGCTGCTGAAATGCGCCGGCACACTGGGCTTGATTGATGCACACTTGGCAGAGGAGGTATGCGGCATTTACCGCCGCCTGCGCGCCCTGCAACACAAGATGCGCCTGAGCAACCAGTCGCCATGCCGCGTAGATGCGGCAGAAATCAGCACCGCAGCGGTGCTGGCATTATGGGAAACGCTCATGGAAAGGAATCTGGCGGAATAGCTCAGGTTTGCACCGTGCCGTGTATTTTCCCGGTCAAGCAATAAGTGGCCACGTCGCCCTTTCCCTTGAGGTGGGTGATACTCGGCAGGTCGAATTGGTAATGTTTACGCAGGCGATTGTAAGTGGCCTTGTCGACCCGAATGTGCCCCCCTGCCGCTTCATCGGTCAGGCGGCTGGCAATATTGACCGTGTCACCCCACAAGTCGTAGATGATGCGCTTGGTGCCTATTACTCCCGCCACAACCGGCCCGGTGGCAATACCGATATGGATGGCAAGCTTGTGCTTGACCAGATCGGGATGGCTGGCAACGAAGTCGCGTATCTCCAGAGCCATGTCGGCAATATTGCTGACATAGTTCTGGTCATCGCGTATGAGCCCGCCAGCCACCATGTAAGCATCACCTATGGTCTTGATTTTTTCCAGGCCGTATTGCTCGGAAAAAGAGTCGAGCCAGGAAAAAACCGTGTTAAGCAAACCCACCATCTGCTCCGGCGACATCTGCTCGGTGAGTTGCGTAAAATTGACCAGATCGGCAAACATTACCGTCACGTCAGCATACCCATCGGCAATCAAACCCGGTTTGCTCTTCAGCCGTTGCGCAATACGGGCCGGCAACACATTGCACAGCAATTTTTCCGATTTTTCCTGCTCCTCAAGCAATTGCTTGTGTTGCCGGTTAAGTTTGCCTCTCATATTTTCGGTTTCCAGCACGAAATAACGCAGCAGGAAATAGATGATGGAAGACATCGCGGCAAAGTTGAGCGCGAAGAACACTCCTATAGTCTTCAGCGGGATGCCGCTATACTGCCCTCCAGCCAGAAAATAATCGAAACAACCGGATAACACAGTCAGCACGATGTAGGCAATGAACCAGGGAACCGATTCACGCCAGCCTATCGCTACCACCGCCCCCACCGGGGCGAGCAGCGCCCATAACATCGCACCGCTCGAAGTCACTGAACTGCCCATACTCCACTGCATGATGAAGGGCGCAAACAGGAACAGGCATAACTGGATGAAACGGAACAGAGCGAAATTGCGCGTCTGATGGTAATACACCAGGGATGTGACAGAAATCGCCTGGTAGGCTAAGGGCACGTTGCTGGAAAAATTCGTTCCCATCATCCAGTAGATCGCCAGCCACAACGTGATCGCGAACGTCATGAAGGCACTGGCGAAAATCAGCAAGCTCCTGTGTAGCAGTTCTTCCTGCTCATCTATTATTTCCCCGGTTATTGCTTCTCCCGGCAAATCGGACAACTCAGCCATCTTTATCCCCATGGAAATATTTTATACAACGGATTCAAACCGGCCCCGCAACCACATGACATTTTTTGCAATGATACATGAACCACACGAAAAAAAATAAGTCATTCGGCCTGTACAATTTCACCCCAACGCTTCATAAACCGCGCAGAAGAAGCTAGAATCACGTTTCTCGCGATACTCATTAAGGAAATCCAACCATGTCCATGGCTGACCGTGACGGTTTTATCTGGTATGACGGCAAACTCGTGCCCTGGCGCGATGCCACTACACATGTGCTGACCCACACCTTGCACTATGGCATGGGCGTGTTCGAAGGCGTGCGCGCATACAAGACCACCAGTGGCACGGCGATTTTTCGCCTCAAGGAGCATACCGACCGCCTGTTTAATTCGGCTTACATCTTCAAGATGAAAATGCCGTTCGACAAGGAAACCCTGATGGAGGCGCAACGCGAAGTGGTGCGCGCCAACAAGCTGGAATCCTGCTACATCCGCCCCATCGTGTTCTTCGGTTCCGAAGCCATGGGCCTCGCCGCCACCACGCTCTCGGTGCATGTCGCCGTTGCGGCCTGGCCGTGGGGCGCTTATCTCGGCGCAGAGGGCATGGCGAAAGGCATACGCGTGAAGACTTCCAGCTTCACCCGCCACCACGTGAACATCAACATGTGCCGTTCCAAATCGGTCGGCACCTATACCAACTCCATCCTGGCGCATCAGGAAGTGGCGCACGACGGCTATGACGAGGCGCTGCTGCTGGATGTGGACGGTTACGTTGCCGAGGGGGCAGGCGAAAACATTTTCATCGTGAAGAAGGGCAAGCTGTACACACCGGACCTGACCTCCTGCCTGGAGGGCATCACGCGCGACTCCATCCTCACGCTGGCGTCCGACTTGGGTATTCCGCTGATCGAGAAACGCATCACGCGCGACGAGGTGTATTGCGCCGACGAAGCCTTCTTCACCGGCACCGCGGCGGAAGTGACGCCGATCCGCGAATTGGACAACCGCACCATCGGCTGCGGCTCGCGCGGGCCGATCACCCACCGCCTGCAAGCGCTATTCTTCGATTGCGTCAGCGGAAAAAATCCGCAGCATACGGAATGGCTGGCTCACGTTTAAGGAGGGACACCTATGCAAACCGCCACACAAAGTTATGTGGAAGTCACCGCCGCCGACCTGCCGCTGCATTGCCCCACGCCCGGCATGAGCCTGTGGAATGCGCACCCGAGAGTGTTCATTCCGGTGGACAAACTGGGCGAGGCGCGTTGTCCCTATTGCAGCACGCTGTATAAATTCAAAGGTGAGTTGCTCAAGGGACACCATTAAACCTTCCCCTCGCCCGCTTGCGGGAGAGGGTGGCCGCAAGGCCGGGCGAGGGTGTCTTCCCCATGCAACACGCCCTCGCCCCCGCCCCACGC
>JACREC010000093.1 GCA_016218445.1 Nitrosomonadales bacterium | reverse complement strand
GCCATTATAATCATCGCCCGCAAGATACTTCGCATTGCCTTTGCAGTGTGGACTTCCAACAAACCTTTTGATCCGGGTAAACTCGGATTTCAGGCTTGCAAAAAACCATAGGATCTACACTCGTTTCTAGGAAAATAGGAGATACACATGGCAGCTCAACCTGAAATCACCAACATGGCACTGTTCTGCGATTTCGAGAACGTGGCGCTGGGCGTGCGCGACGCCAGGTACGCGCAATTCGATATCAAGAAGGTGCTGGAACGCCTGCTGCTCAAGGGCAGCATCGTGGTCAAGAAGGCTTATTGCGACTGGGAGCGCTACAAGGAATTCAAGGCGACGATGCACGAAGCGGCATTCGAGCTGATCGAAATTCCGCACGTGCGGCAATCGGGCAAGAACTCGGCCGACATCCGCATGGTCGTGGATGCGCTGGATCTCTGCTACACCAAATCACATGTGGACACCTTCGTCATCATCAGCGGCGACTCGGATTTTTCTCCATTGGTTTCCAAGCTGCGCGAGAACAACAAATACGTGATCGGCATCGGCGTGAAGGACTCGACCTCGGATTTGCTGAGCGCCAACTGCGACGAGTTTATTTTTTATGACGACCTGGTGCGCGCGCAGGAGGCAAAGCAAAAGCGCGCCGAGAAAAAGGCCCCGAAGAAAGCCGCAGCGGATAAGGCCAAGCCGCCAGCAGCGAAGATCGAGGAAGACAAGCGCCAGGAAGCGCTCGATTTCATCGTCGAGACTGTCGAAGCCTTGATCGCAGAGCGCGGCTCGGATGAAAAGATCTGGGGCTCGATGGTCAAGACGACCATGCAGCGCCGCAAGCCGGGTTTTACCGAAACCTCCTACGGCTACCGCTCGTTCAAGGAATTGGTCGAGGACGCGCAGAAGCACAAACTGCTGGTTGTGGTGCGCGACGAGAAGTCGAGCCAGTATACGATTCGGTTGCCTGCAGCCGACTAACGAGCAGGCCGTTATGGTAATGACTAATATTGACATGTTGAGAGTTGACGTTAAACAAAGCCCCAGTTCTGCTCCGTGAGCAAGTTCATAAACAATCCGCTAGTCCCAAAATGCTATAATCCGCGCCTCGTTTGAAGGTGCTGTGCAATGACTGCCGTATTGAATTTCAAATCCCATCTTGCCGATCTGTTTGCAGAAGCCTTGCGCGCCGTGGCGCCGGAGCAGGCCGCCACCATCTTGCTGGAGCGCCCGAAGCAGGCGCAGCATGGCGATTATTCCTGCAACCTGGCGATGCAACTGGCCAAGCCGCTCAGGCGCAGCCCGCGCGACATCGCGCAGGCCTTGATGGCCGCGCTGCCTGCATCCGGGGTGGTGGAAAAAGTCGAGATCGCCGGAGCCGGTTTCATCAACGTGTTTCTCACCGTGGCGGCCAAGCAGAGCGTGGTGCGCGGCGTGTTGCAGGCGGGAGCTGGTTACGGCCATATCCAGCTCGGCGCGGGACGCCGTGTGCAGGTGGAGTTTGTCTCGGCCAACCCGACCGGCCCGCTGCATGTGGGGCATGGCCGCGGTGCGGCGTATGGCGCGAGCCTGTCCAACGTGCTGGATGCGGCGGGCTATAAGGTTACGCGCGAATTTTATGTGAACGATGCCGGGCGGCAGATGGATATTCTGGCGCTGTCCGCCTGGCTGCGTTATCTCGCTCTCCACGATATTTCCGTGCCATTCCCGCCGAATGCCTATCAGGGCGCTTATGTGCGCGACATGGCGCAACAGATCAGCGCGGCACATGGCGCGCGCTATGTGCGCGCAGCCGCCGAGGCGATGCATAGCGCGCCGTCCGTGGAAGAAGATGCGGATGCGCATCTGGATGCGCTGATCGCCAATGCCAAGCGCCTGCTGGACGAGGATTACGCTTACATCCACAACCATGTGTTGACAGAACAGCTGGGTGACTGTCGCAACGACCTGGAAGAATTCGGCGTGCGTTTCGATGTGTGGTTTTCCGAGCAATCGCTGTTTGACAGCGGACTGGTCGCGCGCGCGGTGGATGCGCTCAAGCAGGGCGGGCATCTTTATCAGCAGGACGGTGCGCTGTGGTTCCGCTCCACCACATTCGGCGATGAGAAAGACCGCGTGGTGCAGCGCGAGAACGGCTTGTACACCTATTTTGCTTCCGACATTGCCTATCACCTGAACAAGTTCGAGCGCGGCTTCGACCGCGTCATCAACATCTGGGGCGCGGACCACCACGGCTATATCGCGCGCGTGAACGGCGCGCTCAAGGCGCTGGGGCTGGACAGCGACAGGCTGACCATCGCGCTGGTGCAATTCGCGGTGCTGTACCGCAACGGCGAGAAAGCGGCGATGTCCACGCGCAGCGGCGAATTCGTCACCCTGCGCGAATTGCGCAATGAGGTGGGCAACGACGCAACGCGCTTCTTCTATGTGCTGCGCAAGAGCGACCAGCACCTGGATTTCGACATGGACCTGGCGAAGTCGCAGAGCAACGAAAACCCGGTGTATTACCTCCAGTATGCCCATGCGCGCATTTGCAGCGTGCTGCAGCAATGGCAGGGCGATGCGGCGGCGCTACGGCAGGCCGAGGTGGGTGTGCTGGAGAGCGATTACGAAAAGACGCTGCTGCAACATTTGATTAATTATCCGCAGGTGATCGAAAACGCGGCGGAAGATTTGGCGCCGCACCTGATCGCATTCTATCTGAAAGAATTGGCGGCGGATTTTCACAGCTACTATAATGCGTCGCGTTTCCTGGTCGAAGATGAAAAGGTCAAGCAGGCGCGGCTGGCGCTGGTCGCTGCCGTGGCGCAGGTGATGCGCAATGGCCTGGCCTTGCTGGGTGTTTCCGCACCAGAAAAAATGTGACAGCTCGTAACAAACAAATATAAGGAACAAGCATGGCAAAAAACAGCAGTACCCGGTCCGCGCCGCCACGCAAAGGCAGCTCGCTGCTGGTCGGCATTATGGTCGGCATGGTGGTTGGGTTGGCCATCGCCGCCGGGATAGCGTGGTATATTTTGAAGACCCCCAACCCGTTTGTGAGCAAAGAATCGCGCGAGGCGGTCCGGCTTGCGCCGGATGCCGCGAAACCGGCCCCGGCCCCTGCGGCTGCGGCATCTGGCGCGGGTGAAGGCAAGCCGCGCTTCGAGTTCTACAAGGTGTTGACCGACAAACAAGACGCGACGGTGCCCGCACAAAAAGGCAGCGACAAGCCGCTAGCGACAGAACCGGCATCTGCCAAACCTGTACAGCCTGCGGAAAAGACGGCTGCGAAAGAAACCTATTTTCTGCAAGCGGGAGCATTCTCCAATGCGGATGATGCGGACAAATTGAAAGCCAAGCTGGCCATGCTGGGTATGGAAGCCAGCATTCAGACAGTGACTATTCCTGACAGGGGCGTATGGCATCGCGTGCGCCTGGGGCCGTACAAAGGCACGGATGAAATGAACAAAACGCTGGCAGCGCTGAAACAAAATGGAGTCGAGGCCACTCCAATGAAGGCGCAATAATTTTGAACTTCCCACTTTTAATGGAGGTACACGTGAAACTCATCAGGCAATTTCTTGTAATGCTGGCCTTGCTGTGCGCCACCCAGGTATTTGCCGAACCCGCGGCGGGCAAGGACTATGCGCTGCTCAATCCGGCGCAACCCACGCACAGCGGCAATAAAATTGAAGTGCTGGAATTTTTCTTCTACGGCTGCTCGCACTGTTTCAAGTTGCATCCGTTGATGAGCGCGTGGGAAAAAAAGATGCCCAGGGATGTCGAGCTGACCTTTGTGCCGGCCATCTTCAACCCGTCATGGGAACCGTTGGCGCGTGCTTTTTATGCGCTGGAAATGCTGGGGCAACGGGCGCAGTTGCATGACGATTTGTACAATGCCTGGAATGTAAGCAACATGGATTTGACCGATGAAGCCAAGATTACCGACTTTGTCGCCCAGCACGGTGTGGATCGCAAGAAATTCAGCGATGCCTACAACTCCTTCTCCATGCAAAGCAAGATCACGCGCGCCAAACAGATGCAGCAAAGCTACATCATCCGTGGCACGCCGACGCTGATAGTGGATGGCAAATACCTGATTACCGCCCTGCACCCCGCAGAGACCATGCAAGTGCTGAACGCCATGATAGACAAGGCGCGCAAGGAGCGTGCGGGCAAGCATTAATGGCCGCGCTGCGCGTCATCGGGGAACTCTAGAATCCGTCATGCCGGATCAACAGGATTACTCGATCAGGTGATGGTTGAGCGCGTAACGAACCGCTGCGGCATTGTTCTTGAACCCCATTTTTTCCAGCATGCGCGCGCGGTACACGCTGACCGTCTTGGCGCTCAGCGACATGATATCCGCCATTTCGCTCAAGCTCTTGCCGGATGCCATCAAGCACAGTGTCTGGTATTCGCGGTTGGACAAAATCTGGTGCGATACTTCCTGCGGGCTGTCTTTCGCCAGGTCGTTGGCCAGTTGTTCCGCAAGTGTGCTGCTGATGTATTTCCTGCCGCTGGCGACCTGGCGTATGGCGGTGACCAGTTGTGATGGGGCGCTTTGCTTGTTCATGTAGCCTGCCGCCCCTGCCCTGATGGAGCGCATGGCATACTGTTCATCCGGGTGCATGCTCAGGATCAGGATGGGCAGGCCGGGGCATTGCAATTTTAATTGCCTGAGAACGTCAATGCCGTGTTTGTCGGGCAGGGTGATGTCGAGCAGCGCCATGTCATACTTGTTGTCGCGCGCCATCGTGATGGCCTGCATGCCGGTTTCGGCTTCGCCGGTTACCCGTATGTCGCTGGTGTCATCCAGTATCTGCTTCAGCCCCTTGCGGATCAGTGCGTGATCGTCCGCTACCAGCACTTTTATTATCATCGTGATTCTCGCCTTAGAACAGTGTGCGCTGCGATTGCGGCAGGGAGCCGTCCGCTGCCGGATTCACCGGGGTATGTGGAATATGCACTGCCACCGTGGTGCCCTGGCCGGGCGTACTGCTGATCCTCATCTCGCCATTGAAATGTGCGACACGCTCCTGGATGCCGCGCAGGCCGAAGGAACGCGGCTTGAGGCGGTCGGCCTCATTGAGGCCGCGCCCGTTGTCGCTGACGATCAGGTCCACACCATCCTTGCGGTTGGCAATATCCACGGTCACCTGGCTGGCCTTGGCGTGTTTCATGATGTTGGTCAGCATTTCCTGAAAAATCCGGAACAGCGCAATCGAGGTGTCCGGGCTGATCTCCATGCCTTCGTCCACCTGGTTGATCGGACATGAAATACCGGTGCGTTTTTCGAATTCCTCGGCCTCCATTTCGATCGCCGCGATGATGCCGAAGGAATCCAGCACGCTGGGGCGCAGGGTGCGCAAAATATTGTTGGCGGAAGCGATGCACCGGTCCACCAGCGCTTCGATGCCCTTTGCCTTGGCGACCAGCTCGGGGTTTTGGGCGTCCAAGCGTTCGCTCAGCCAGGCAATATCGAGTTTGATGGCAGTGAGCGTGCCGCCCATGTCATCATGAATGTCGTGTGCGATATGGAGGCGCTCCTGCTCGCGCACGTCCTGAATGTGCGACGACAACTCACGCAAGGCGAGCTGCGCCGCGCGGTGTTCGCGGCGGATACGCGCCTCGCGCAGGCTGTGCTCAATGGCGGGCGCGAGCCGGCTCAAGCTGTCCTTGAAGATGTAACCCCCCGCACCGGACTGTATCGCATGGATGATGGTTTCCTCGCGCAGGTCATGCGACAGGAACAAAAAGGGAAGGTCAACCCCTTCCGCTTGCATTAAGCGGAGTGCGGCCAATCCACAGAAGCCGGACGGATCGTGGCTGCACAACACTATCTCCCACCCGCCCTCAGGCCGCCCATTCCCGGCCAGGGCTGCTTGCATGGCGGGGGCGTTATCCACCCGCAGGTGCTCAACCGCATAGCCGCCCTGTTCCAGCTTGGCGAGCGTGCGACCGGCATCTTCAGGTGACGCTTCAACCAGCAGGACGCGAAGTTTTTTGACAGTCATATTCCCTTATACATCGTTTTGTCGTTATTTTTGCCATTACCAGATTACTATGAAGCGTGCCGCATGCCGTAACGTAACCGGCGTAGTATAAATGAACCTCTGAAATTGAGAAGTTGCGGTAAAATGCCGCCGTCCTTTCGTATTGATATCAAATGCCTTCCGCCACGCCTGCCGTAACGCCTGATCGCCTGCTCCGTGAGGAAGTGCTCGCCCTGCATGCCTACCATGTGCCGCCCGGCAATGGCATGGTCAAGCTGGATGCAATGGAAAACCCCTATCCGCTGCCACCGCAACTGCGCGAGGGGATCGCCCGCCTGGTGGCGGATGCCGCCATCAACCGCTACCCCGATGCCGGCGCCCGGCGCCTGAAAGAAAAAATCCGCGCCGTGACCGGCTTGGCGCAGGGCACGGAGCTGTTGCTTGGCAACGGTTCGGACGAGATCATTCAGTTGCTGGCGCTGGCGCTCGCCAAGCCGGGCGCTACGCTGTTGAGTGTGGAGCCGTCATTCGTGATGTACAGGATGATCGCGGCCTTCACCGGTATGCAGTATGTCGGTGTGCCGCTGACGGAAGATTTCGCGCTGGACTTGCCTGCCATGTTGTCTGCCATGGAGCGCCATCAGCCCGCGCTGGTGTTCCTCGCCTATCCGAACAACCCCAGCGGCAACCTGTTCGATGCGGACGCCATCGCGCAAATTATCGCGGCTGCGCCCGGGTTGGTGGTGGTGGACGAAGCCTATTACGCTTTTGCCAGCGCCAGCTTCATCCCCATGCTGGAACGCTACCCAAATCTGCTGGTGATGCGTACTTTTTCCAAGCTCGGCATGGCCGGCTTGCGCCTGGGTTTTCTGGCGGGCAGTCCGGTATGGCTGGCGCAGTTGGAAAAGCTGCGCTTGCCGTATAATATTGGCGTGCTGACGCAGCTGGTGGCGGAAGAATTGTTGCAGCACCACGACGTGCTGTTACGTCAGGCCGAACAGATCAAGCAGGACCGCATTTGGTTGTATGGGCGACTGGTGGGAACGCCGGATGTGCGGGCGTATGCCAGCGAGGCCAATTTCATTTTGTTTCATGTGGCGCACGCCGGTAAGGTTTTTGAGGGATTGAAGCAGCGCGGTGTGTTGATCAAGAACATGAATGGAGCACACACGGCCCTGGCAGATTGCCTGCGCGTTACGGTGGGCACGCCGGAGCAGAACGAGCGGTTCATGGTTGCGTTGCAGGAAAGTATTCATCAAATCGTTTTAAGGCGAAATCATGCGTAGTGCGCAAGTTACCCGTAACACCCTGGAAACCCGGATTAGCGTCAAGCTGAATCTGGACGGCAACGGCAAGGCCACGTTCGATACCGGCCTGCCGTTTCTCGAACACATGCTCGACCAGGTTGCGCGCCACGGTATGGTCGACCTGGACATCGTCGCCAAGGGTGATCTGCACATCGATGCGCATCACACCGTCGAGGATATCGGCATCACCCTCGGCCAAGCATTCAACCAGGCTGTGGGTGACAAGAAAGGCTTGCGCCGCTATGGTCATGCCTATGTGCCATTGGATGAAGCGTTGTCGCGCGTGGTGCTGGATATTTCCGGCCGCCCCGGCCTGGTGTTCAACGTGGATTTTGCGCGTTCCAGTGTGGGGGAGTTTGAGGTGGATCTGGTGCGTGAGTTCTTCCAGGGCTTCGTCAACCACGCGCTGGTGACGCTGCACATCGACAACCTGGCGGGCGACAACGCGCACCATCAGACGGAAACCGTGTTCAAGGCATTCGGACGCGCCCTGCGCATGGCGCTGGAGGTTGATCCGCGCATGGCAGGCATGATGCCATCTACCAAGGGTGCCCTGTAGCAAGACACGCAAACAAGCATGGTTGATATCGCAGTTGTAGACTATGGCATGGGCAACCTGCGTTCGGTGCAGCAGGCATTGCGCACGGTGGCGCCGGATGCTTCCATCGTGGTGACCGACGACCCTGACGAAATTGCAAAAGCGGCGCGCGTGGTATTCCCCGGCCAGGGCGCGATGCCTGACTGCATGCGCGAGCTGGATGCACGCGGCCTGCGCGCGGCGGTGCTGCAAGCGGCGCGCAGCAAACCTTTCCTGGGTATCTGCATCGGCCTGCAAATGTTGTTCGAGCACAGTGCGGAGGGCGATATTCCGGGTCTCGGTATCCTGCACGGCAAGGTGGTGCGTTTCGCCGGCAACCTGCGCGATGCGCAAGGCAACAAGCTGAAGGTGCCGCACATGGGCTGGAACCAGGTGCATCACAAAACCAACCCTCTCCTCAACCCTCTCCCTGAGGGAGAGGGGGCAATGGCCGCTTCCACCGTTGGTGGAAGCCAAAAAGTTGACGAGCACCCGTTGTGGCAAGGCATTCCACAAGACGCGCGGTTTTATTTCGTGCACAGCTACTATGTGCAGCCGCAGGACGACGCGCTGGTGCAGGCCACCAGTTGTTATCCGCAGCCTTTCGTTTGCGCCGTGGCGCGTGATAATTTGTTTGCCGTGCAGTTCCACCCGGAAAAAAGCCAGAGCGCCGGGCTGGCCCTGCTGCGAAATTTTGTGGATTGGAATCCTGTTTAACTTTCGTTTGATTGAAATGCTACCATGCTGATTATTCCTGCGATTGATTTGAAAGATGGACATTGTGTACGTTTGCGCCAGGGTGTGATGGAAGACGCCACGGTGTTCTCCGAAGACCCGGCGGCGATGGCTAAACACTGGCTGGAACAGGGCGCCCGCCGCCTGCACCTGGTTGACCTGAACGGCGCGTTTGCCGGCAAGCCGAAGAACGAGGCCGCTGTCCGCAGCATTGTGGAAGCCGTGGGGCTGGACGTGCCGGTGCAACTCGGCGGCGGCATTCGCGATCTGGAAACCATAGAACGCTACCTCGACATCGGGGTGACCTACGTCATCATCGGCACGGCGGCGGTCAAAGTGCCGGGCTTTTTACATGAAGCTTGCGATGCTTTCCCCGGCCACATCATGGTGGGGCTGGATGCCAAGGCTGGCAAGGTGGCGGTGGATGGCTGGTCCAAGCTGACCGGGCATGACGTGCTCGATCTGGCCAAACGTTTCGAAGGCTATGGCGTGGAAGCCATCATTTACACTGATATTGGCCGCGACGGCATGTTGTCCGGCGTGAATATTCCCGCGACCGTGGAACTGGCGCGCGAACTCACGGTTCCCGTCATCGCCAGCGGCGGCATCACCAATCTCGATGATGTGCGTGCGCTGTGCGCAGTGCAGGACGAGGGCATCACCGGCGCGATTACCGGCCGCGCCATCTACGAAGGCACGCTGGAGTTCGCCCCGGCCCAGGCCCTGGCCGACCAGCTAACCGAGGAAATGGGCGCAAAGATTTAAGGGCACCTCTAAAAATCCAATTTTGCGAGCATCCGCTTTGCGGATTGCCTGCTTACTACACTTCGTTGCTATACTGTGTTACTCACAAAAAATCACTCCTTACATATCAAAATATATGCGGCGTCGCAATTTTTTGCTCGCGCCTTGTCTGGCTTAGAAACTTGAATTTTTAGAGATACCCTTAAGCGCGGTTTTTACCCCTCCCTTTCCTCATTTACGATATGCTCGCCAAACGCATCATCCCCTGTCTGGACGTCACCGCCGGACGCGTGGTCAAGGGAGTCAGCTTCGTCGAGTTGCGCGATGCGGGCGACCCGGTGGAAATTGCGCGCCGCTACGACGAGCAGGGCGCGGACGAACTGACTTTTCTCGACATCACCGCCAGCTCCGATGATCGAGGCATCCTGTTCCGCATCATCGAGCAGGTGGCCGAGCAGGTATTTATTCCCCTCACCGTGGGTGGCGGGGTGCGCCAGGTGGAGGATGTGCGCAACCTGCTCAATGCGGGCGCCGACAAGGTGAGCATCAATACCTCCGCCGTGCTCAATCCGCAACTGGTAGCCGATGCAGCGGGACGTTACGGTTCGCAATGCATCGTGGTGGCGATAGATGCCAAGCAGGATGTGCCGGGGCGCTGGGAGGTTTTCACCCACGGCGGACGCAAGGCTACCGGGTTGGACGCGGTGGCGTGGGCAAAGAACATGCAGGCGCTGGGGGCGGGTGAAATTCTGCTCACCAGCATGGACCGCGACGGCACCAGAAGCGGTTTTGACCTGGCGCTGACGCGCGCGGTAACCGACGCGCTGGAAATCCCGGTGATCGCCAGCGGCGGCGTGGGCAACCTGCAACACCTCGTGGATGGCGTGAAACTGGGCGGCGCCGATGCGGTGCTGGCGGCGAGCATCTTCCACTACGGCGAATACACCGTGCAGCAGGCGAAGCAATATATGGCGCAACAGGGAATTGAAGTTAGATTGTGAAAAAATCATTTGCCACAGAGAACACAGAGGTCACAGAGAAAATCTGTTGAACTTGAAGTGTGTTACTAAACTCTCTGTGGTCTCTGTGAACTCTGTGGCTGATTTTGAATATTTATGAGCGAAGTTTGGCTAAATAAAGTGAATTGGGCGGAAGACGGGCTGGTGCCCGCCATCGCGCAGGATGCAGCCAGCGGGCGTGTGCTGATGGTGGCATGGATGAACCGCGAGGCGCTTAAACGCACCGTGCAATCCGGCGAGGCGGTATACTGGTCGCGTTCGCGCAAGAAACTGTGGCACAAGGGTGAGGAATCCGGCCACATCCAGCGGGTTAAGGAAATCCGCCTCGATTGCGACGGCGACGTGGTGCTGCTGCAAGTGGAGCAGGGCGGCGGCATCGCCTGCCACACCGGGCGCGCAAGCTGCTTCTTCAGCCGTCTGGAAAACGGGCAATGGGTAGAAACCGATGCGGTGCTTAAAGCACCGGAGGACATTTACAAGAAATGAACAACGACATCCTGCAACGGCTGACGCAAACCCTGCAAGCGCGCAAACAGGCTGCGCCGGATAGCTCTTACGTCGCAAAATTGTTCAGCAAGGGCGAGGACGCCATCCTGAAAAAAATCGGCGAGGAGGCCACCGAAGTCGTGCTGGCAGCCAAAGGCGGCGACAAGGCGCATCTGGTGCATGAAACCGCCGACCTGTGGTTTCACTGCATGGTGTTGCTGGCGCAACACGGTTTGAGCACGGACGATGTGCTGGACGAACTGGCGCGGCGCGAGGGGGTGTCGGGTATCGCCGAAAAGGCTGGCCGGAAAAAGGACTGAGCATGGGTGACTGCCTCTTTTGCAAAATTGCGCGCGGCGAAATTCCGAGCAAAAAGGTGTACGAGGATAGTGAATTCTTTGCCTTTCACGATATCAACCCGGTTGCTCCGGTGCACTTCATGCTGATCCCCAAGCTGCATGTTGCTTCGCTGCTGGAAGCAGACGCCAGCCATGCGGCGCTATTGGGAAAGATGTTGTTGCTGGCACCCAAGCTGGCCAAGGAGCAGGGGCTGGTCAACGGCTTCCGCACTTTCATTAACACCGGCAGGGGCGGCGGGCAGGAAGTGATGCACTTGCACATACATATCATTGGCGGCGGCCACATTCCGCCCATGGTGCGGCGCGGTTAACGTGGCTCAATTTTTAGGAGAAACAAAATGGGTGGACTAAGTATCTGGCACTGGTTGATTGTTTTGTTGGTCGTCGTCCTGATATTCGGCACCAAGAACCTGCGCAATATCGGCCGTGATCTGGGCGGCGCGGTGAAGGGTTTCAAGGAAGGCATGAAGAGCGATGAAGAGGCGCCCAAGCAAGTGCAGGACGGACGCACCATCGAAGGCGAAGTGAAGGACAAGACCCACACCAACGTATAACAGGATGTTGGAAAACTACTGCGCTCGGCATAACTTCGTTGCTCAAGGACTTAAAATGCTCATTTACTCAAATGTAAATTCCGCTTTTTCGTCCATTCGCGCCTTGTTCTGCCATCGCTTGCTACATTTTTCAACACCCTGTTAAAATTTTATCACCATGTTTGGGGTCGATTTCTCAGAGTTGATGGTGATCCTGGTGGTGGCCCTCCTTGTCGTCGGCCCGGAGCGCCTGCCCAGGGTGGCGCGCACCCTCGGCCTTTTGTGGGGACGTGCACAGCGCTATGTCAATGGCGTCAAGGCCGACATCGCGCGCGAAATGTCGATCGAGGAATTCCACCAGTTGCAGCAAAAGATGAATCAGGAAGTGCTTCGTGTCGAACAGGCGGCGAATCAAATCACGCAGACCCTGAACCAGCAGGTGCAACAAGTCAACAGCGCGGTGGCGCAGTCTGCGCCGCAAGTTGTCGTGCAACAGGACCAGCCCGGGTTGCCGCCTGCGGAACAGAAAAAATTCCCCATTGATTGATGAATACCAGTGACAGCTTCATCGCCCATCTGATCGAACTGCGCACCCGCCTGCTGCATTCTTTCGTGGCCTTGATCGTGGTATTCATTGGTTTATTTCCGTGGGCGGCGGATCTGTATGCGCTGCTCGCGCGACCGCTGCTCGCCAAGTTGCCCAAGGGCGGGCAGATGATCGCCACCGACGTTACCACCCCGTTTTTCGTGCCGCTCAAGGTGGCATTGATGACAGCGTTCCTGATTTCCCTGCCTTACATCCTTTACCAGGCGTGGCGCTTCGTCGCCCCCGGTTTATATGCACACGAAAAACGTCTGGTGTGGCCGCTGATCATATCCAGCACCGTGCTGTTTTTTTGCGGCATGGCCTTTGCCTATTTCGCCGTATTTCCCGTGGTGTTCGGTTTTATCACCGCCTCTGCCCCGCGGGGCGTGGCAGTGATGACCGACATTGATAAATACCTGAGCTTCGTGCTGAATATGTTCGTCGCTTTCGGTTTGACCTTCCAGGTGCCGATTGCCGTGGTGGTGCTG
This sequence comes from Nitrosomonadales bacterium, assembly GCA_016218445.1. Taxonomy (GTDB): domain Bacteria; phylum Pseudomonadota; class Gammaproteobacteria; order Burkholderiales; family Gallionellaceae; genus CAITJF01. The sequence goes on along the minus strand of JACREC010000093.1, from coordinate 2,470 downwards.
GTCAGGATGGGTGTGGTGACTACCGCCAAACTCAGGGAAATACGCCCCTACGTGATTGTCGGCGCATTCATCGTCGGCGCCATCTTTACCCCGCCGGATGTGGTGTCGCAGTTCATGCTGGCGATGCCGTTGTGGTTGCTGTACGAAGCGGGCATCGTGGTGGCGGGGTGGGTGAAGAAACCGGTTTAGAGTTTCTGGTTTCCCGGTTCTGAAATTATTCCGACGTGCGTTAAACAACGACAATAATTTTGCCGGGTGTCCGAAAAACTTTTGGCCGGGCACCCGTAGGAGCGGGCCATGCCCGCGAGCATTTTGGTCGCGGGCATGGCCCGCTCCTACGATAATTACTCCTGCGGCCTTTGCCTTGGTTTCGGCCGTTTGCCAATCTTCACCTGCACCACCACTTCGCGCTGGTTGCGCAGCAGCTTGAGCACGGCGACCTTGCCGGGCTGCAGGTTGGAAATGGTTTCCAGCATGGCGCTGGAATCGGTCAACAGCTTGTTGTCCACGGTGGTGAGGATGTCGCCTGCCTTGATACCGGCCTGATCCGCCGGGCTGTTGCGCACCACTTCGGAAATCAGCACGCCTTGTACCTCGCCGAGCTTGAACGATTCCGCCAGTTCCGGCGTGAGTTCCTGCATCGCCACGCCTATCCAGCCGCGCGTCACTGAACCGCTCTGGATGATCTGCTCCATGATTTTCTTCGCCGTGCTGATGGGGATGGCGAAGCCGATGCCGAGCGAGCCGCCATTGGGCGAGTAGATGGCGCTGTTGATGCCGATCAGGTTGCCGTTCACGTCCACCAGCGCGCCGCCGGAGTTGCCGGGATTGATGGCGGCATCGGTCTGGATGAAATTCTCGAAAGTGTTCAGCCCGAGGTGGCTGCGCCTCAGCGCGCTGATGATGCCCATGGTCACCGTTTGCCCCACGTCGAACGGGTTGCCGATGGCGAGCACGATGTCGCCGACCTGAGCCTGCTCGGCATGGCCGAAGGTGACGGCGGGGATGTTGCCCGGCAAGTCTATCTTGATCACGGCGATGTCGGTCTCCGGGTCGGAGCCGATGACGCGCCCTTTGGCCTTGCGCCCATCCGCCAGCGCCACTTCGATCTGGTCGGCGGCCTCGATCACGTGATGGTTGGTGAGGATGTAGCCGTCATGGCTGACGATGACGCCGGAGCCCAGGCCGGAGCTTTTCTGCACCGCGCCCTCCTCGGACTGGTCGCCGAAAAAAAAGCGGAAGTTCGGGTCATCCATGAGGGGGTTGTTGGGGATTTTTACGGTGCTGCTGGTAAAAATGTTAACCACCGCAGGCATGACTTTTTTTGCCGCCGCGCTGAAGCCCGATGCAGGTATTTTGCTGCCGCTATCCGGCGTGTTTTCATACAGCGTCACCACGCCGCTGCGCGCCGCGTTGGGCAGCAGGCCGGGCTTGAGCGTGTGGATGATGAACAGCACGGCCAGTCCGATGGTGGTGGCTTGTGCGAACAAGAGCCAGAATTTACGCATGGTATGATGAAATCACTAAGTTAAAGGGTGAGGGCAATATGCTGCTGAATGAATTGCGCGATTATATCGGAAGCCTGCTGGAAGTCAGCCATTTTCGCGATTATTCCCCGAACGGGGTGCAGGTGGAGGGGAAAGCGCAGGTGCAACGCATCGCCAGCGGGGTGACGGCCTCGCAACGCCTGCTGGAAGCGGCCACCGCATGGGGCGCGGATGCCATCCTGGTGCATCACGGTTATTTCTGGCGCAGTGAAGATGCGACGATTACCGGCATCAAGAAACGCCGCATCGCACATTTGTTGCAGCACGACGTGAGCCTGCTGGCCTACCACCTGCCGCTGGATGCACATGCCGAGCTCGGCAACAACGCGCAGCTCGGCAAGCGGCTGGGCTTTGTGGAACAGGGCCGCTTCGGCGAACAGGACATTGCCTGTTATGGCGAGCTGGCACAGCCGCAAATGCTGGCACAACTCTCCGCGTACATCGAGGGTGTGTTGCAGCGTGCGCCGCAAGTGATCGGGGATGGCAGACGCACCATCCGCCGCATCGCATGGTGCAGCGGCGGGGCGCAGGGCTACTTCGAGGCGGCTGTGGCGCTGGGCGTGGACGCCTTCCTGACCGGCGAAATTTCCGAACAGAATGTGCATGTGGCGCAGGAAACCGGCGTGGCCTTCATCGCTGCGGGGCATCATGCCACCGAGCGCTACGGCATACGGGCGCTGGGTGAGCACGTTGCGGCGCGCTTCGGCGTGGAGCACCGTTTTTTTGATATGGATAATCCGGTTTAATTCGCGGCGCGGATTTGCGGGTGATGTCGAAACATGAATGGATACATACAAGGCAACTTCGCCGGTGGTAGACCGGCAGCTAGTCACTTTCTTTTGCTTCGCCAAAATAAAGTAACCGCGGATTCAACAACGAAGTGCAACGATGAGTCAACGCGACAAGGAGTAAGGTGAGGTAAT
>JACREC010000089.1 GCA_016218445.1 Nitrosomonadales bacterium | reverse complement strand
TTCAGCATCCAAAAGGAAAACAAAAGTGCTATCACTGCGGTACCGACTGCACAGGCTGTGGCGATAATTGCCATTTTTTCTCCTCCCGAGAGAACTGGATTGAACACAACAACAAAACCAGATGGGGCATCGTAGCACAATTTTTTGTGCAAGCAAGCACAATTAACCAGTTAAATTCCGGCCTGATGCGCCTGCTCATCGGCAAAATAACTCGACCTGACCATCGGTCCGCACGCGGCATGTGAAAATCCCATCTCAATCGCAGCCTGCTCGAACATCCTGAAGATGTCCGGCGCGGCGTAGCGCAGCACCGGCAGGTGGCCGTCCGAGGGTTGCAGGTATTGCCCCAGCGTGAGCATTTCGACATCGTGCGCGCGCAGGTCGCGCATCACTTGCAGCACTTCCTCATCGGTTTCGCCCAGCCCCAGCATCAGGCCGGACTTGGTCATCACCTGCGGGAAGCGTGCCTTGAATTGCTTGAGCAGTTGCAGCGAATGGGCATAGTCCGCACCGGGGCGCGCCAGCGGATACAGCCGCGGCACGGTTTCCAGATTGTGGTTGAGCACATCGGGCAAGCCTTGAGAAAGCGCTTCCAGGGCCGGTTCCATGCGACCGCGAAAATCCGGCACCAGTATTTCCAGCCTGGTGTACGGTGAACTGCGGCGGATGGCACTCAGGCAATCCACGAAATGTTGCGCGCCGCCGTCGCGCAGGTCATCGCGATCCACGCTGGTGATCACGACATATTTCAGCTTGAGCAGCGCGATGGATTGCGCCAGTTGCGCGGGTTCATTCGGGTCGGGCGGCAGCGGTTTACCGTGCGCCACGTCGCAGAACGGGCAACGCCGCGTGCACACGTCGCCAAGGATCATGAAGGTCGCCGTGCCCTTGCCAAAGCACTCGCCGATATTCGGGCAGGAGGCTTCTTCGCACACCGTGTGCAACCGGTGTTCGCGCAGGATGCGCTTTACATCGTGATAGCCCTGCCCGCTGCCGGATTTGACGCGTATCCATTCCGGTTTGCGCAGCCGCTGCTGCAACGGCACGATCTTGATCGGATTGCGCGCGGTCTTGGAATGACCGGTCTGTTTCTCAGTGGCATTCATGTTTGGTTTGGGTCTTCATACACCCCCCTTATGCAATCTCAGAGTAAAGGGCGAGCGTTCAGGCGAGAATCTGGTTTGACAAAAATGGATCGCTTACGGACTACTTGCGCTTATCCGCAGTAACGGGAGGTTTGGCAGGCTGGCGCACGATAAACGGTGTGCCGGTCTGTTCGGCCAGCAAGCGCGCTTTTTCCGATGCGCGCAGCAATGCTTGCGGGGCTTTTTGAAGATCGGGGTCTTTCGAATGGGAAACGGGTGCTTTCATGGCGGTCATCCTTCTTCCTGCAATATGGGTGGTGCGCCCGAATTATCGTATAGTTGCCAGCTATTCACCAGTAGCTTGTAGCGGCCAAGATTTCGGATGCCAGCAGCGTAGCGACGCCGCACAACTGTTTCGGGGACGTTATGTCCGCCCTGTGCCACGCGCGCTGCCACCCGCGCCAAGGCCATTTCCGCATTCGGCAAAGAGAGGAAGACCAGCTTCACCGTATAACCCGCTGCCCGCCAAACCGGGATCATCTGCGTGTAAGTCAAGCCGGAAAGCGTTGTCTCGAAGGCAAAACTTTCTCCGCGTTCGGCGTGTTCGGCAATCGCCTCCAGCATCAGCCGACCGGCCTTGAAAGCAGCGAGATCAGGCGCAAAAGGCGAAAGCCCGGCGGCGATCAAATCGGCATTCACGAAGTTGGGGCAATCCGCTTCGTTAGGCAAAAACTCGCGAGCAAAAGTCGTTTTGCCTGCGCCGTTCGGCCCGGCGATGATCACGATGCGCTTGCTTTTTGCGATGTCGCTCATGTTGTTGTTTTCTTTTTTGTGTTGCGTTTCGGCTTGGCAGTTTCGGTAGGCAATAGGCTGGTGAGTTGCTGGTAGCGTTCGAACAGGAACTCCACGCGTTGCGCGTCGTTGGCGAAGGCGGCCTTGCGATAGCAGGCATCAACAGCGCGGTCGAGGGCTTGGTGGGCTTTGACCAGCGCGGGCGGCATGGTGAGCGGATCATAGAGGTCAGCCAAACTGCTCCCTCTCCCTTCGCTGCGCTCTTCCCTCTCCCGCGAGCGGGAGAAGGGTAGGGGAGAGGGTTGCATGAATTTCGCGCGGGCATCCAGCACGGCTTGCGCGGCGGCTTCCACGGCGGCGCGCTGTTTGTCCGTCGGTTCGTCGGGCCACGGGAAGTTGTTGTACACGATGCCCGCCGAATAGCGGTAACGGCTTTCCAATCTTCCGCAGGTGTAGCGCACCCAGGCCATGTGCATCGTCGAGGTCAGGATGCCGAAGTGGTAAAGCGTGGCATCTGGAACGATCAGGCAAAGGTTGCTGGCAACAACTTCTGGCGGCATGAAACCAATCGGAATGAAGCTGCGCCGTTCGGATGAAACGCTGGGGATAAGCAGATAATGCGAATCCGGATGTGAGACGAAAGCAAACTGCGTGGGTGTTGCAGCTAATTCATTGGTAGCTTGGCGTTTGCTTTCGAGGCGGAATGCTTTTACCGCCTGCACTCGCTGCATGACGAGTGGCAGGCGCCTCAGTTCATCAGGCTTTGCGTCTCTAAGCCACAAACAGTAGCGCGGGATGTTGTTGATAAATTCATCAGCACCGAGAAATGGACGGATAAACTTCTCGGCATCTGGTTCTTGCTTTAGAAACTCTGTTCGTTCAGCTTCACTTAGGATGAAGTGTCCACCATCAATAGGTTGGTTCCCAAACCGAATCTCAGGAACAGAGCAAATCGGTATGCTGCGTTTTTCTATCAAAACATTTGGTGCGTCAACCAGATAGGGATTGATGTTGTGTGCGGATACGGCGTGCGCTTCGCCGCGTATGTCCTCGTATTCGTAAATGGTCTTTTTCGGCTCACCCTCACCCCCTGCCCCTCTCCCAGAGGGCGAGGGGAGATAAAAACCGATGATGACGCAATGCACCGCCGCCATGCCGCGCGCTTCGTTGCTCCACTGGAAGGTACGGTGGGCGAAGTGGATGCGGATGCCTTGCGCGAGCAGCCAGCCCCACAGCACACCGGCCTGTTCGCCTTGGGTGATACTGTTGGTGGAGACGAAGGCACAGCGCACATCCGTTCGCCCTGAGCTTGTCGAAGGGGAACGGGCTTCGACAGGCTCAGCCCGAACGGCATTTATATAACGCGCCGCTTTCACATACCATGCGGCAACAAAATCCAGCAGCCCTCCGCTCTTGATATCCGCGAACACGCGTTGCGCGTCCTCGCGCTGTGCATCGTCCATGAATTTCGCGCCCACAAACGGCGGATTACCGAACACGTAGCTCGCGCGCTCCGCCGGCAGCACGTCGTTCCAGTCCAGCGTGAGCGCGTTGCCGTTGACGATGTGCGGTGAGGTCTTGAGCGGGATGCGCGCGAAGTACATGCCGAATTCTTCCGACACGCGCACGTTCATCTGGTGATCCATCAGCCACAGCGCGACCTGCGCGATCTGCGCCGGGAACTCTTCGATCTCGATGCCGAAGAACTGGTCCACGTCCACGCTGATCTCCTGATGAATATCGAGAAAGCGCGAGCCGGGGCCTTCATGCACGGCGCGCAGCACATCGAGTTCCAGCTTGCGCAATTCGCGGTAGGCGATCACCAGAAAATTACCGCAGCCGCAGGCTGGGTCGAAGAAGGTCAGCGTGCGCAGCTTCTTGTGGAACTCGAACAGCTTGTTCTTGTTGCCGCGCACACGCTTGAATTCTTCCCGCAAGTCGTCGAGGAACAGCGGCTGGATGAGCTTGAGGATGTTTTCTTCGCTGGTGTAGTGCGCGCCGAGATTGCGCCGCGCCTTGGCGTCCATGATGCTCTGGAACAGCGCGCCGAAGATCGCGGGCGAGATGGAACTCCAGTCGAGCGCGCAGCAGTCAAGCAGCGCATCGCGAGGTCGAACGAGGGAATGGGCAGCATCTCCTCGAACAGTTTGCCGTTGATGTATTCAAAGGCGGCAAGCTGCTCGTCGAGGTTCTTCAGGCGCTTTTCTTTCGGGGTGTTGAGCACCTGGAACAGCAGCGCCAGTTGCGCGCCAAGGTCGGAGCCGTCGGGCGCGGTGCGCTCCTCGATCCAGGCACGGAACGCGCTGGCGGGCTGAAAGATGCCGGTGTCTTCCGCGAACAGGCAGAACAGCAGGCGCACCAGCAGCACTTCGAGCGGATGCCCTTCGTAGCCCGCCGCCCTGAGCGCATCGTGCAGCCTGCCCATGCGCTCGGCGGCCTTGATGTTGACCGGGTTCTGCGGCGCGATGGTTTGCGTGCGGTAGCCTGCGATGAAGGCGAAGTGCTTGATGCGCTTGTGCAGGTCGGCGAGGGGGAATTCGCAAACACCTCCCTCACCCCCATCCCCTCTCCCGGAGGGAGAGGGGAGTTCTTCGAGATCGTAAAGGCGGAAGCGCGCGAAATCGGAGACGAGTATGTAGCGCGGCAAATCGCGCTCGGGCAACCCCTCGAAATAATCGGCGGCCTGCGCGAAAGCGCGGCTCAAATCCTGCCCCAGACTCTTGTGCTCGATCAGCAGCACGCCCTTCCAGAAGGCGTCAATGCGGCCTTGCTTGAGCTTCTGCCCGGCGCGTGTAATTTCCACCTGCTTTTCGAATATCGCGACGCGCTTGCGCTCGATGCCGAACACCGAGAAGAATTCGTTCCAGAAGCTCTGCGCTTCGGCACGCTCCGAACTTTCGCCTTCCCAGCGCTTGGAGAACTCGTGGGCGCGGTTGCGGATTTCGTTCCAGCTTAACGGCATGGTTTATCCTTGTTGCTGATGCTGCTTCGATTCGAGGTGCTGCTGCAACAGCGCAACCAGGTTGTGCGCGAGTAGCTGTTCAACTTTGTTCAGCGCCGCATTGATTCCGGCATCGCGTGCCTGGGTCACGCGCAACCCGGCGTAACCGCAGGGGTTGATGTTGGCGAATGGGGTGAGGTCCATATCCACGTTGAATGCCAGGCCGTGATAGCAACAGCCGTTCTTTATCTTCAGACCGAGCGAGGCAATTTTTGCATCATCCACGTATACGCCCGGTGCGTCCTTGCGTCCCTTTGCAGCAACGCCATAATGTGCGAGCAAGTCTATCACGGCCTGTTCCATCAGCCGCACCAGCTCGCGCACGTTGAGCTTCCAGCGGCGCATATCGAGCAGCAGGTAGGCAACGATCTGGCCGGGGCCGTGATAGGTGATCTGCCCGCCGCGGTCAATCTTCACCACCGGGGTGTCGCTGGCGCGCAGCAGGTGCTCCGGTTTGCCCGCCAGCCCCTGGGTGTACACGGGCGGGTGTTGCAGCAGCCAGATTTCATCGCGCGTTGCGGCGTTGCGCTGGACGGTGAATTGCTTCATCGCCTGCCAGGCGGGTTGGTATTCGACGAAGCCTAGAAAACGGATAAGGGGTGAGGACTGAGGGCTGAGGACTGAGTTCGGGGTGCTGAGTCCTGAGTCCTCAGTCCTCAGTCCTGAATCTTCAGTCCTCATAACACCATCACCACCATCGGGTGGTCGCACAGCTCTTGGTACAGTGCGTCGAGCTGTTCGCGCGAGGTGGCGCGCACGGTGCAGGTGAGGCTGAGGTAGCGCGCCTTGCTGCTGCTGCGCATTTCCATCGAACCGGCTTCGAAACTCGGGGCGTGGCGCACCACCACTTCCATCACCGCTTGCGCGAAACCTTGCCGCGACAACCCCAGCACCTTGATCGGGAAGTCGCACGGGTAATCAATGAGGGAGCCTTCCAATTTCATTTTGTTCCGGTATCAATCTGCCGTAGGTTGGGTTAGTGGGTTCATCGCGTAACCCAACAGGTGCAATGTTGGGTTACGGCGCAGAAAGCGCGCCTAACCCAACCTACATAGTTTTCCGCATCACGTCGCGCTTGAAATCCTGATACAGCTGGTGCAATTTGGCGAATATCGCGCCGGGTTTGCCGTTACCCACCGGCTTGCCGTCCAGCGTGGTAATGGCGAGTATTTCCTTGGTGGAGGAGGTGAGCAGCAACTCGTCCGCGTTGAACACTTCGGCGGCGGCGATCTTGCGCACCTGATGCGGGATGCCATTGGCGGCGGCGAGTTCCAGCACCACGTCGTAGGTGATGCCGGGCAGCATCAGATTATCTTTTTGCGGGGCGAGCAGCGTGCCGTTCTTCACCACGAAGATGTTGCTGGCGGCGCCCTCGGTCATGAAGCCGTTGTCGCGGATCAGGATGGTCTCGGCGCAGCCCGCATCCACTGCCATCTGGCGCAACAGCACGTTGGGCAACAGCGCGATGGACTTGATGTCGCAGCGCAGCCAGCGGTTGTCGGGCGCGGTGATGCAGGCGATGCCGCTTTGCAGCAATTCGGCGGGGGGTGCCGGCAACGGACTGCTCATCATGAACACGGTGGGCTTGACCGGCGGTTGGGGGAAGGCATGGTCGCGCTTGGCTACGCCGCGCGTGATGTGCAGATAGAGATATTGATCTTCTGCATAATTTCGCGCGATAAGTGTGTTGATCAGCTTGGTCCACTCGCCATCGCCGTGCGGGTTGGCGAGCCTGATGCCGTCCAGGCTGTGTTGCAGGCGCTTCAAGTGTTCCGCGAGGCGGAACGCGTGGCGCGAATATACCGGGATAACTTCGTACACGCCGTCGCCGAAAATAAAGCCGCGATCCAGAACTGGAATCCTGGCTTCTTCGATGGGCATGAATTGCCCGTTCAAAAAGACTGTCATCGTTGATGTCCCTATAAAATTAGAGTTCCTGAAAATTCAGAGTTCGCCCAACCGCAAGGCGCGAAAGAATTTGCGCCGCGCCGCATATGTGCCGATATGTAAGCAAGCAAATTCTTGAGCAACACAGCGGTTGGGATGAAATCTGGGTTTTCATTGGAAGAGCAGGCGGATATTATCCCATCCACGCGAAAATACATTGGCCAGCGGCACAGACTCCAGTGCCACCAGCGGGAACTCGGCATACGGCTTGCCGCCCAGCGCAAGTTTCATCATACCGATTTTCTGCCCGCCGGTAATTGGGGCAATCAGCAGCTGTTGCGTTTCCATGGTTGCCTTGAGTTGCGCAAACTGTCCTTTCGGCACGGATAGAAATATATCGCTGCGAAACCCGACCTTAATCTTGTCCTCTGTGCCTTTCCACAGGCGCATACTGGCTACCGGCTGGTTCTTCCGGTACAGGCGCACCGCTTCGAAATACTGGAAGCCATAGTTCAATAATTTCTGGCTTTCCGTGGCGCGCAGGCTGTCGGAAGCGGCGCCCAGCACCACCGAAATCAGGCGGCGGTTGTCGCGCCTGGCCGAGGCCACGAGGCAGAATCCGGCGCTTTCCAGGTAGCTTGTTTTCATTCCGTCCACATAGGGGTCTATCCACAACAGGCGGTTGCGGTTGGTCTGCTTGATGTTGTTGTACTGGTATTCGCGCAGCGAATACATGGGATAGTTCCCGGGAAAGTCGCGCACGATGGCGGCGGCGAGCAATGCCAGGTCATGGGCGCTGGTGTAGTGCTGCGAATGCGGCAGGCCGGTGGCATTGACGAAGTGTGTGTCGTTCATGTTCAGCCGCTGCGCTTCCCTGTTCATCAGTTCGACAAATTTCTCCTCGCTGCCGGCGATAGTCTCTGCCAGCACGCGCGCGGCATCGTTACCGGACTGGACGATGAGGCCGTGCAGCAGTTCCGCGATGGTTACCGGTTTGTTTTTGTCGAGGAACATGCGCGATTCTTCACCCTGGATGAGCAGGGCTTCCGCCGATGGGGTCACTGTTTGCGTCAGTGAAAGTTCATTCTGTTTGAGTGCGGTGAAGGTCAGGTAGGCCGTCATCAGCTTGGTCAGCGAGGCCGGTTCGATGCGCTCGTTTCCGTTTGCATTGACCAGTATCTGGTTGCTGGTGTAGTCATACAACAGCCAGGATCTGGCTGCCAGAGCCGGCGCAGGCGGCAAGCCGGATTGCTGCGCTTGCGCAAGAGCAAGGGAGGGAAACAGCAGGGCAACAAGAAATGACAGCGCGAACTTCATGAATTGCGACTAAACATAGCGACATAAATAACGCCGCATAACGGCGTATACTGTTGGCGGTTCCATGCCAAAGGAGACGCCGTTATGCGAAAACTGGAAATTGCCGATTCCGAGATAATGCGTATCGCCATCCAACAAGAAATTGTCCG
>JACREC010000090.1 GCA_016218445.1 Nitrosomonadales bacterium | reverse complement strand
CGAAGCAGATCTGGTGCAATGAATCGCAGGAGCGCTATGTGCTGGCGATTGCGCCGGAACGGTTGGAAGAGTTCCGTGCGTTGTGCGAGCGCGAACGCTGCCCGTTCGCGGTGGTGGGCGAGGCGACGGCGGACGATCAGATCACCGTACACGACACCGAGTTCGCTAACGATCCGGTGAATATGCCGCTGTCGGTGTTGCTCGGCAAGCCGCCCAAAATGACGCGCAATGTGGTGCGCGAAACGCCGCGCCTGTCGTCTTTCGACAGCAGCCAGATCGATTTGCGCGACGCGATCGAGCGGGTATTGCGTCTGCCGTCCGTGGCGAACAAGACTTTCCTGATCAGCATCGGCGACCGCACCGTGGGCGGCATGACCGCGCGCGACCAGATGGTCGGCCCGTGGCAAGTGCCGGTGGCGGATGTCGCGGTCACGCTGATGGGTTTCAACACCCAGCGCGGCGAGGCGTTTGCGCTCGGCGAACGCACCCCGCTGGCGTTGGTGAACGCACCCGCTTCCGGGCGCATGGCGGTCGGCGAGGCGATCACCAACATCGCCGCAGCGCGGATCGAAAAAATCGGCGACATCAAGCTGTCAGCGAACTGGATGGCGGCGGCAGGACATCATGGCGAAGACGCCGCGCTGTTCGATACCGTGCGCGCGATCGGCATGGAACTGTGCCCGCAACTCGGCATCGGCATCCCGGTCGGCAAGGATTCGATGTCGATGAAGACCGTCTGGCAAGATGACCAGGAAAACAAAGCGGTGACTGCGCCGCTGTCGCTGATCGTGACGGCCTTCGCGCCGTGCGTGGATGCGCAACATACGCTCACGCCGCAGCTCGCCGCCGATCTGGACAGCACGCTGTTGCTGATCGATCTGGGGCAGGGCAAAAAACGCATGGGCGGCTCGGCGCTGGCGCAGGTGTACAAGCAGGTGGGCAATGTCGCGCCGGATGTGGATGATGCGCGCCAGTTGAGAATCTTCTTCGAGCTGATCCAGCGCTTCAATGCCGAGGGCAAGCTGCTGGCTTACCATGATCGTTCCGATGGCGGCCTGTTCGCCGCATTGTGCGAGATGGCGTTTGCCTCGCACATCGGGCTGGACGTCAATCTGGACGAACTGAAAGGTGATGCCATCAGCATCCTGTTCAACGAGGAACTCGGAGCGCTGGTGCAAGTGCGCCGCAGCGACCTGGCGGAAATTTTTGTGCTGTGCGACGAAGCCGGGCTGGAGGCGGTGCATGAAGTGGCGACGCTGAATACGCGTGGTGTCATCGAGATCAAGCGCACGGGTAACATATTATTCAGCGAGAACGCGATTGTGCTGCAACGCATCTGGTCGGAGACGACCTATCGGATGCAGCAGCTGCGCGACAATCCGGCCTGCGCGCAGCAGGAATACGACCGCATCCTGGATGCGCACGATCCCGGCCTACATGCGAAGCTGACTTATGATCCGAACGAATCCCTATTTCAGGAAAGCAATAAGGAGCCTGTCATTCCCGCGAAGGCGGGAATCCAGCTGTTTGATTCGACTGGGCTCCCGCCTTCGCGGGAGCGACAAAATATTGGTGCCCGCCCCAAAATCGCCATCCTGCGCGAGCAGGGCGTGAACGGCCAAGTCGAGATGGCGGCGGCATTCGATCGCGCCGGCTTCGCCACCGTAGACGTACACATGAGCGACATCATCGCGGGGCGTGTCAAGCTGGGAGATTACAAAGGCTTCGCGGCCTGCGGCGGATTCTCTTACGGCGACGTGCTGGGCGCGGGCGAGGGTTGGGCCAAGTCCATCCTGTTCAACCCGAGAGCGCGCGGCGAATTCGAAGCCTTCTTCCAGCGCAAAGACACGTTCGCATTAGGCGTATGCAACGGTTGCCAGATGATGAGCATGCTGCACGAGATCATTCCCGGTGCGGAAAACTGGGCGCACTTCGCGCGCAACCAGTCCGAGCAATTCGAAGCGCGCTTCGTGATGGTGGAAGTGCAAGCGTCCCCTTCGATCCTGTTCGACGGCATGGCAGGCAGCCGTATGCCCATCGTCGTGTCGCACGGCGAAGGCTATGCCGATTTTAGTTCCGACATCACGCCCGCAACCGGGCATGAGTCTTCACTGAAACTTCGTTTTGGCAATCCGAAAAAACTGCAAGCCGCGCAAGCGCTGGTCACGCTGCGCTATGTGGATAACACCGGCAAGCCCACCGAAACCTATCCGCTCAACCCCAACGGCTCGCCGCAAGGCATCACCGGACTCACTACGCCGGACGGACGTTTCAGTATCATGATGCCGCACCCCGAGCGCGTGTTCCGCGCCGTGCAAAACTCATGGCTTCCGCGTGAGTGGAAAGAGAATGGCGCATGGCTGAGGATGTTCCAGAATGCGAGGAAGTGGGTGGGGTAGCGAAAAAACTTGAACGGGCCCGGATGGAATGCAATGGAGTCCGGGGGAACTTCGGCCACGCCCACCAAACCCCGGATTTCACCCGCAAGGGGTAGGCCGTGGTTGTACCAAAGGCAGGCAATCCACTACGCAGCAAGCTGCGTGTAGAATTGACACTAAGGGGCTGAAGCCCCAACAACCACGCACCGCTTCACTACATCCCGACCGTCACTGCGCACGATCAAATCGATGAAGCCGCATCAGGGCGGGCGGGGAGCCGCGTTTCTTTATGCTGCCAGCGGGAGGGGAAGTTGAAAGTAGCCTTGGACGATGCCGCTCACTGAAATATCTTCGTCCAATTCTTCCCAGCGCAGCGCGGTGCCGTTTGCGCGCAGGGTAACTTGTTTGATCTGTTCGTCGTTTGCATTGCACAGCAATTTGAAGCGTGCAGCGGGGAAGCCGATTTGACGGCCATCCGTGAGTTCGATGAACACAATCCGGCCTGACACCCAAACACGGGTGGCGCAATATTCCAGTTCAGTGTTGGAAGAATTCATGCCATTTCTCCTTGAAAAATTGCTGGCACTCGAAAACAGCCACTTCAATGCGGCGCAACTCGGTGGGGCTGATATTGCGGCTTCTCGCCAATCTTACTGGTTCCAGCCAATACTTGCACTCCCCATCTCCCGTATCCACATGGATGTGTGGCGGTTCCATTCCTTCGTCAGATTAGAAGTGGAAGCGCCAATTCAACAAACGTAGAACGGTAGGCATGATTCAATGTGAATAATCGTCGTCGAGAGTGATAGGCTTGGGGCGTTTCGCCGCCTTGCCTGCGGTGAGGGCGAGGATATATGCCTGTATATCTTCCATCGTGTACACCTTCCCATTTGCATTCACTTCGGCAGCAGATGCAACTGCGTCATTGATGAATGATCGCCGCATTTCGGCTAGGCGGACGTGATTATTCAGCGCTTCGATCATGAAGGCGTGTGGAGACTTGCCGGATGCCTTAGCGGCTTCAACGATGCGCGCTTTCAATTCTCCGGGTAGTTTCAGTGTCGTGGTGGATGCCATGACTGCCTCTTTCACAAAGAGCGGACAAGGTAGCACCGGGATGCTGGGTCGTCAATTGGCTATGCAGGGGGCGGATACAGCGGTGCAGGTATAATGCGCGCCTTTGTTTTTGGCGTTGGAGCTATCTTGTTCAAGCTGATTGGTGTCTTTAATTATGGAAGAACCAAGAATTGATTCATGCACAAGCACGCAATTTTTTCGAACCACCATGCACAGAAGATAAATGATGTCCACCACACTTCCAATTCTCTCCCTCCTTGAAACCCGCGTCCTCGGCGTGCTCGCCGAGAAGCAGCGCACGGTGCCGGACACTTATCCGTTGACGCTGAATTCCCTGGTTTCCGGCTGCAACCAGAAGAGCAGCCGCGATCCGGTGATCGAGGCTTCCGAAGCGGAAGTGCAGGCGGCGCTGGATAGCCTGAGGGGGTTGTCGCTGATCGTGGAAACCAGCGGGGGCAGGGCGTCGCGCTATGCGCATAACATCGAGCGGGCGCTGCGCATTCCCACGCAGTCCACCGCCTTGCTGGCCATGCTGAGGTTGCGCGGCCCGCAGACGGCGGGGGAGTTGCGCATCAATTGCGAAAGGCTGCACAAGTTCGCCGACATTTCTTCGGTCGAAAGTTTTCTGGTCGAGTTGGCCGAGCGCGCGGCGGGTGGCATGGTGGTGGAGTTGCCGCGCCAGCCTGGCTCGCGCGAGAACCGCTGGATGCACCTGCTCTCCGGCGCCCCCGTCATCGAGGAGCGCGTGCCCGCCAGAGCGGCATCTGCCGCTCCCTCGGGCGATGTGACGGTAGGCGAAATTGCCGCGCTCAAGGCCAACGTCGCCAGGCTTGAAGCGGAGGTGAGCGAGCTGCGGGCGATGATGGTCAAGCTGTGCGCGGAGCTGGGCGTTTCAGTATCATGATGCCGCACCCGGTGCGCGTGTTTCGCGCCGTGCAGCATTCCTTGGCATCTTGCCACGTTCTTTGTGGCTTAACGGAATGGCTGGTTGTTTTATCAGGCTCAGGCCGAACGGATGTAGAAAGCTAATTTATGCCGGATTGCTAGGCGCTGCTTAGTTTCTTGATTATGGACCTTGCCAGGTTCTCGTTGATTTCGTTGTGACGGGGAACGGGTTGAGATTGCTTGGTCTGCTGGTTGGTATACCAGTCATGCCGGCCACCGTGACGGACGAGGATGCATCCCATGTCTTCAAGCGCCTTGACCAAGTCACGCCTTTTCATTTACGCAACCAACAACTCTTCAACCTTGCGGACGTATGGCACATGCCCCGATTCCAGATCATCCAGCAAGTCTTTCAGGTTTTCGGCAAGCTCTTCTTTATGTTTTCCTTGGGTTTGGTAGTCTGGGTATTCATTCAGGAAACCGATCAAAAACTCGCCATCCCGCCAGTATGTGAATTTGACTGTTCGCATAATCAATCTCCTTATATGGCGGCAATATTAGGCGTTTTTTCGTTAAAAGCAAAGGATGATGATGGCTCACCGCGAACGGCCAGGATTTATGTCGATGAATTCGGAATGCGGAACAAATTATTGAGCATTACATAATTGAAGACAGGGTCGCATCATCCAGAATGGAACTTGAAAAATAATAAAGCTACCACGTCATTCCGGCGCAGGCCGGAATCCAGTGGGTTTGAACAAAAGGCATTTTTGTCTTGCTGGATTCCGGCCTGCGCCGGAATGACAGTATGTGTGTCGTGAATTATGTAAAGGTCAATAAATGCGGAATTCAGAGCCAGTCGAATGCGGAGTGCTGATTGAGGAATACGGAATTTTTCATTCCGAATTCCCCACTCGACTCATTCCGCATTCCAATTAAGAGTCACCTGGCGAAAACGAAACACTTCTCCTTGATGACGCACAAACATGCATCCACAGCTTGCGGGTCGTAATATATGCCGCGTTGTTTGGTAATTTCCGCCAGCGCAATCTCTAATCCAAAACCGGGGCGATACGGACGGTGCGCCGAAATTGCCGCGCTCAAGGCCAACGTCGCCAAGCTTGAAGCGGAGGTAAGCAAGTTGCGGGCGATGATGGGCAAGCTGTGTGCGGAGTTGGGCGTTTCAATATCGTGATGCCGCATCCGGAGCGCGTGTTCCGCGCTGTGCAGCATTCATGACATCCGTCGGAGTGGCAAGAGCATGGAGCCTGGATGCGCATGTTCCAGAATGCGCGCAAATGGGTAGGCTAGACGCCTTATTCCATTTTTAAATCAATAGTGAAATATTGTAAGGGGACGAGATTTATCCTAAAAAAAGCAATTGGCGGTTTTGTAGGTGCGAATTTATTCGCACGAATAACGAGTCATGTGCGAATAAATTCGCACCTACAAATTTTTTCCAGGATTATTGCCGCTCTTCAACGCCCTATTAATCTCAGGCCTTGCTCTTCCCCCGCACGAACGCCTCGAATTGTTCTGCCGGCAGCGGTTTGCTGAAGTAATAGCCCTGCACTTCGTTGCAACCCTTTTCGCGCAGGAACGCCAGTTGCCCTTCGGTTTCCACGCCCTCGGCGATGGTTTGCAGGCCGAGGCTGCCCGCCAGGCTGATGATGGCGGCGACGATGGCCTTGTCTTCCGGGTCTTCGGTAATATCGCGCACGAAGGATTGGTCGATCTTGAGCTTGTAAACTTTGAAGCGTTTGAGGTAACTCAATGAAGAATAGCCGGTGCCGAAGTCGTCAATTGACATGCGGATGCCGCGTTCGTGCAGATTGTTCATCACCGCAATAGCGCCGAGCGGGTCGTCCAAGGCGACACCTTCGGTCAGCTCCAGCTCCAGATACTGCGGCGGCAGCTTCACTTCATCGAGAATTTGTGTGACCAACTCGGGCAGACGGGCATGACGGAACTGCACCGCCGAGAGGTTAACCGCTATGATCATCGGCTCCAAGCCGCTGTCCATCCAGGTCTTCATCTGGCTTGCCGCGCTGCGCAACACCCATTCGCCGATTTGCAGAATCTGGCCGCTGGCCTCAGCGATCGGGATAAATTCAGCCGGTGAAACCATGCCTAATTCGGGATGTTGCCAGCGCAGCAACGCTTCCGCGCCGATAATGCGCCCGTCTTGCAACGACACCTGGGGCTGATAATGCAGCTGCAATTGGTCGCGTTCCAGCGCGCGGTGCAGGGCGTTTTCCAGTTGCAGGGTGCGAGCTGAATGCGTCTGCATTTCGGAGGTGAAAAATCGGTAATTGTTGCGGCCATCGTGCTTGGCGCGGTACATCGCGACGTCGGCGCACTGGGCGAGCTTATCGAAATCCTCGCCGTCGCCGGGATACATGGCGATGCCAATGGATGGCGTGATGACCAGCTCATGCTGTTCAATCTGGTAGCGCTGGGCGACTCTCTCCAGTAATTTCTCAGCCACATGCGCCGCACCGTCGGCGCCGGTGCCCGGCAACACCAGGATGAACTCATCCCCGCCCAAACGCGAAACCGTATCTTCCTCGCGCACTGCGGATTTCAGGCGTTTTGCAACCCCTATCAGCAACTCGTCGCCGATGCTGTGGCCGAGCGTATCGTTGATGTTCTTGAAGTGGTCGAGGTCAATGAACAATACCGCCAACTGCGCGTGGTTGCGCTGGGCCATGCTGAGGTCGTGATTGATGCGGTCGGTAAGCAATACCCGGTTCGGCAGCCCCGTGAGCACATCGAAATGCGCCAGCCGCTGGATGTGCTCCTCGGCCTCCTTGCGCTGGGTGATGTCGCGGGTGATGCCAAGCGACATCACAACTTCGCCCGTCGCATCACGCATCGGTACAACGTGAGTATCGAGCCAGCGCCGCGTGCCCCTGAGTCCCGTGACTTCAAATTCCATAGTACCGCTTTCGCCGCCCATCACGCGTTCATTCAGCGCGGCAAAAGGGGCGCGGTATTCGGGAAGAATAAGGTTTAAGAGAGTGTGCTGCCGCACTTCCTCTACCGAATCCGCTTCGAGCATGGCGAGGCCCGCCGCGTTCATCTCCAGGAGTTTGCCGTCGCGGCCAATGACTTTTACGCATTCCGGCTCCGCCTCGAAGATTGTCCGCAAGCGCTGTTCGCTCTCCCGCAGAGCCTCCACAGCCTGTTTGCGCCCGGCTTCGCGGGCAAAATTGTCCAGCGCGTAGCTGATGTCTATCGCCATTTCAACCAGCAGGTTGCGCTCGGCTTCGTCGAAGGCGTTGGCAACGCCGGTATACAGGGTGAAAGCGCCGATAGCAACACCATTCCTGTGCAGCGGCAGCGAGGCTGCGGCACCCCAGCCGAAGCGCGCGCCGCGCTCATGCCACGGCGCGGTGGCCGGGTCATTCAGGAAATCCTGACACCAGAACGGCTGGTTTTCGCGGATGGAGGTGCCGACCGGACCACGCCCGAATGGATCGCCGGCATCCGTCGAAATCCGGATGCCATCCAGATATGCAATGCCATCACCATAAGAGGCAACGGGCACAACCCGCTTGTTTGCCTCGTCCACCAGTCCGAGCCACGCCATTTTCATGCCGCCGAATTGCACTGCGTCGCGGCAGATTTGTGGAAACAGTTCTTCCTCGTTAGCGCAGCGCACGATGGCCTCGTTGCACTGGCTTAATGCGGCGTAGAGTTGGGTCAGCCGCTGAACTTTCGCTTCGGCGGTCTTGTGTTCGGTAATTTCGTGCTGGAGTTGTTCATTGGCGCTCAATAGATCTGCAGTGCGTTGTTTAACCCGAACTTCCAACTCGTCACGGGCCTTGCGTAACGCGTCCCACGATTCCCTGCGCTCTGTTGCCCAACTGCGCACAGACCTGGCGGCAAAAAACCAGGTCGCCAGCAATACCAGAACACCCATGGCACTTGCGGCCACCGAGAAGATAGACAGGGAGTGAAGATGCCGATGATCCCTTTCAATAACCAGTTTCACCGCATCGGCGGTTTTTTCCATGCCGCCCGCGTAAACTTTTTTTAATCTCATGTATTCATCGCCGGTCAGCAGCGCCATCGCCTCCTGCCGTCTGCCCTGATGCGTCAACGCGAAAGCCTGCCGTTCCATTTTCACCAAAGCGAGGTTAGCTTCATCCGTCTCCCTTACAAACCGTTCTATTTCCGGTTGCGGAAGCACGGCTCTTACCTCATCAATCTCCCTCGTCAGTTGCGGATCGAACTGGTCATATCTTTTTTCGTAGCTGAAATCCCCCGTTGCCGCAGCCATGCGCGCCGACATGGTTAGCGCCTCGTCAAACAGCATGATGCGTCCGATATTTTCTGTAATGTGTACATGCTTGTCTGACATCTCATGAAAGCGGCTGTGCATCTGCCACGTTTGCCACCCGCCGAAAACGGTGGTCAATAGGCTGATCACAAATGCGACCGCGAAAAGCCGTAGCGGAAACTCCCGCTTACTTGAGTGATTTTGCTGAATTGGCACTATGCTGCCCATATCAAAATATCCATTTCATCATTGCAATTGCTTACTCAGGATTGTTTTCAGTCCCGTGGCATTTAACTGTCAAGTGAAGCATTGCGTGTCTCCGGCAGAAAAATAAAACCAATGACAAAGGCTGCCGCCAGCAACCCGACCGGATACCACATGCCGGATAACGCATTTCCCGCTTTCACGCTGAGCAGGGTGATCATGAACGGCGACAAGCCGCCTATCCAGCCGGCGCTGAGGTTGTGCGGCAGCGCCACCGCCGTGTAGCGTGTGCGCGCCGGAAATAATTCGGCCAGCGTGGCGGTTTGCGGCCCGGTGATCAGCGCAACGGCAACGACCGGGATGAGCAATAGCAGCAATATCATCAGCCGGTCTGCATGGCGCGAATCGGCCTGTTCCGTCCAGCCCTCGGACTTCAACATCTGCGTGAGTTCCTCCGGCTGATAGCCGGCAACTTCGCTCTTGCTGCCGATACGCACCACTGTGCCATGCGATTCCGGTGCGGGATAAAGCGTGTAGGACACGCCCAGTTTGGCGAGCAGTTGCTGATTGCGCTCGCAGTCGTTGCGCGCCGAGATGAACGGGTCGTAGGCGCAGGATTCGCCGTGCAGCGCGACCGGCACCTCGCGGTTGAAGCGTTCCAGCGCCGGGTTGCCATAATGCATCAAGCCCTTGAACACGGGAAGGATGGCCAGGCTGCCGAGCAGCAGTCCGGCCAGCAGCACCGGCCTGCGGCCAATGCGGTCCGACAGCCAGCCGAAAAAAATAGTCAGCGGGAACAGCAGAATGGTGCCTAACATCACCAGCGTTCCGGCCAGTTGCGGATCGAGCCTGACCACGCTTTTCAAATACACGTTGGCGTAGACCTGGGATGAAAAAAACAGCAGCGAGCCGCCGGCAGAAATGCAGAAGAACAGCAGCGCCATACGTCCGAGCGTGTGGGGATTGGATAAGCATTCACGCAGCGGCGCTTTCGACAAGGCATGCTTTTCGCGCAAGTGCAGGAACACCGGCGACTCGAACATGTTCACCCGGCTCTTGAGCGAGACCAGCAGCAGGATGATGGAAAGCAGGAATGGCACGCGCCATCCCCAAGCCTGGAAATCGGCGGCACTCAACAGCGCTTGCAGCAATACCACCTGCAAGGTGGAGGCCAGTATGCCCAATGGCCCCATCAATTGCAGCACGCTGGTATAAAAGCCGCGCTTGCCGCTTGGGGCATGCTCGGTAAGATACACTGCCGCGCCGCCGATTTCGCCGCCGACCGCGAATCCCTGCAACAGGCGCAACACCAGCAGCAATGCGGGAGCCAGCAAACCGACCTGGTCGTACGTCGGCAATAAGCCGACACTGAAAGTCGTCAGTCCCATCAGCACAATGGTGGCGATGAACGCCGGGCGGCGGCCATGCTTGTCACCCAGCGAGCCGAACAGCGCGGCGCCGAGCGGGCGCACCAGCATGCCGACCCCGAAGGTGGCAAGGCTCGCCAGCAGCGCGGCGACCGGATTTTCCTGGGGAAAAAACAGCGTGCTGAAATAGGTGGCCAGCGAGGCGAAAGTGAGGAAGTCATACCAT
>JACREC010000088.1 GCA_016218445.1 Nitrosomonadales bacterium | reverse complement strand
CAAAGCGGAGTTTACACAAAGTTTATCGCTACGCGACCCCGCATTCGGGGCCACTTTTTGACGCCGTATCGGCGAGCGCAATAGTTTTTCAACAGCCTGTTTAATGAATCTCGGTTTTTACATCATCCTCGCGGCGCAGTTCTTTTGGCTACGGCCAGACAATGAAACCGTCTTTAACGTGCTGCGCACATTAGCCTCCGCCGAAAGAATATGAATCTCGGTTTCTACATCAGTCTTGCGGCGCAATTCTTTTCCGCGCTCGCAGACAACGCGCTGTTGTTTGCCGCCATTGCCCTGTTGAAAGACATGCATGCACCTTCGTGGTACACCCCCGTGCTGCAGGGATCGTTCGTGGTGTCCTACATCGTGCTGGCGCCGCTCGTCGGCGCATTCGCCGATTCGATGCCCAAAGGCCGCGTGATGCTGATCAGCAACACCATCAAGCTTTGCGGTTGCCTGGCCATGCTGGCCGGGGTCAACCCGCTCATCGCCTACGGCGTGGCAGGCTTCGGCGCGGCGGCTTACTCGCCCGCCAAATACGGCATCCTCACCGAATATTTGCCGCCGGAGAAACTGGTGCTGGCGAATAGCTGGATGGAAGGCTTGACCGTCCTTGCCATCATCCTCGGTGCGGTGTCCAGCGGCATACTCATCAACCCGGAAATCGCCAACCCCATGCTGCAATGGTGGGACGTGCCGCTGATAGACACCGGCATTGATACCCCGCCGGAACTGGCCATCTCCATCATCACCGCCATTTATCTCGTCGCGGCGGTATTCAACCTCCATATTCCGCGCGTGCCCATCGACCACAAGCCGCTAAGCCGCAACCCGGTTTTTCTGGCAACTGAATTCGCGCACTGTTTCAGGCTGCTGTGGAAAGACCCGCTGGGGCAGGTGTCGCTCGGCGTCACCACACTGTTCTGGGGGGCGGGTGCCACCTTGCGCCTGCTGGTGCTGGCGTGGGCCGCCACCGCGCTGCACTATGACATCAGCTCAGCCGCCAGGCTCACCGCATGGGTCGCCGTCGGCATCGCCATCGGCTCGGTGCTCGCGGCCAGGTTCGTGAAACTGGAACACTCGGTGAAAGTCCTGCCGGTCGGCATCGCCATGGGCCTTGCCGTGCTGGCGATGATCCCGGTCACCAGCCCGCCGCTCGCCATCGCGCTGCTCATTATCATCGGTGCGATGGGCGGCTACTTCGTGGTGCCGATGAACGCCCTGCTGCAACACCGCGGCCACCTGCTGATGGGCGCGGGCAGCTCCATCGCCGTGCAGAATTTCAACGAAAACTTCAGCATCTTCGCCATGCTCTCGCTGTATGCCCTGATGGAAAAACTGGAGTTCAGCATCTACATCATCATCCTGGTGTTCGGCCTGCTGCTGTCGGGCATCATGGCCGTGTTGTACAGGAAACACTGGCACGACCAGGACAAGGGGCGAATCTAGGGGCAACCCCTAACAGGGTGTTGAAAAACTACTCCGCTCGGCATAACTGCGTTGCTCATAGGCTCAAAATGCTCATTTACTGCAAGTAAACTCCGCTTTTTCGCCCCTTCGCGTCTTGTTTTGCCATCGCTCGCTACGTTTTTCAACACCCTGTTAAGGAACCGCAGATTTTACGAGCAACGCTTCAAATTCCTCGATCGGCACGGCTTTACCGAACAGGAAACCCTGATAGGTTATGCAGTCGCGCTGTTTGAGCGAAGCCAATTGCGCCTCGGTTTCCACCCCTTCGGCGATCACGCTCAAGTTGAAGTTGTTCACCAAATCGATGATATTCTGCACCAGCAGCGCGTCATCGCTGCCTTTGGTAATAGCCTGCACAAAGCCCTTGTCTATCTTGAGCTGATCGAGCGGAAGTTGTTTCAGGTAGGACAGTGACGAATAGCGGGTGCCAAAATTGTCCATCGACAAACTGACACCGAGCGCTTTAAGCGCATGCATTTTTTTCACCGTACCGGCCAGGTCGTCCAGCACCATGCCTTCGGTCAGTTCCAATTTCAGGCGCGCAGGGTTGACCTCGTGCGCCCTTAACATGCCGGCCATCTTATCCACAAAATCCGGCATGGCGAACTGCTTGGCGCTGACATTTACGGTCAGCAGCAAATCGCGCGTTTGCGCATTTCCGCCCCACAGGACAAGTTGCCGGCAGGCCGTTTCCAGCACCCATTCATCGAGTTCGATGATCAGCGCGCTCTCTTCGGCGATCGGGATAAACTGATCCGGCATGATCATACCGCGCTGCGGATGAATCCAGCGCAGCAGCGCCTCCGCCCCTAGCGGACGATTATTGTCATCCACTTGTACCTGGTAATACAAATGCAATTGCCGCTGTTCTATGGCACAGCGCAAGTCACTCACCAGTTCGGCATGCGCTGCCACGTTATTTTGCATGACAGCATCGAAAAAACGTACCGTATTGCGCCCGGAACTCTTGGCCTGGTACATCGCCATGTCGGCATGCTGCAGCAGTATATCAACCGTTTCTTCGTTGCCGTGATACAAGCTGATGCCGATGCTGGGCGAGCTGTGATGCTCGTGCTCCTTAAGCCGGTAGGGGCGCGCCAATGCCTCGCGGATTTTTTCGGCAACCAGCACGACCTTGCGCGAAGCCTCATCCCGTTCATCGCTGATTTCCTCGATCAGCACCACGAATTCGTCCCCGCCCAATCTTGCCACGGTATCCATTTCGCGCACGCAGGACTTGATCCGGCTGGCCACCTCAATCAGCAGCAAATCGCCGCAGTCATGGCCGAGCGTGTCGTTAAGCATCTTGAACCTGTCCAGATCGATGAACAATACCGCGCCGTAGTTATTGTGGCGTGCGGAAACAGGCAAAGCCGCGCGGAAGCGGTCGATAAACAAACGCCGGTTGGGCAATTTGGTCAGCGCATCGTAAAACGCCAGATTGCGGATTTCCTCCTCGGCCTGCTTGCGCGCGGTAATGTCGCTGAAGGTGGCGACGTACTGTGTAGTTTCCTGCTGTTCATTTTTTACGGCGGTCACCGTCATCCACTGCGGATAAATCTGGCCGTTTTTGCGCTTGTCCCAAATCTCGCCCGACCATGCGCCGGTGTGGGTCAACTGTTGCCGCATCTCGGCGTAAAAAGCCCTGTTATGCCGTCCCGAATTCATCATGCGCGGGTTCTTGCCCAGCACCTCTGCGGAACTGTAACCGGTGATGTCCTGAAATGCCTGGTTGACGCGGATAATATTGCCGCCGGCATCGGTAATCATGATGGCATCATGCGTTTCGAAGGCCGCCGCTGCAATGCGCAACGCCTCTTCGGCCTGCTTGTGCTCGTTGATTTCTTCCTGCAACTGCTCATTGCTCACATTCAATTCGCGGGTGCTTTCTTTCACCCGCTCTTCGAGGTGCGCCGACAGATCTTGCAGGCGTGCTTCTTTTTCACGGGACGCTTTCAGTAACGCGCTGAATCCGTCTGCCATTTCGTTGAAACTATCGCCCACCTGACCGAGCTCATCGCGTGCGCCGAGATCGACCCGCTCGCGCAGATCGCCGCCGGCAAAGGCGTGTGCTGAGCGGGCAAGCGACTGAATATTGCCGATAATGCCGCGGCAGATGCCAATCGAGAAATAGGCTACCACCAGAAACAGCAGAAAGGCGATGCCGATGCTGGTGCGTAACGTATTTTCCGCCCGTGCAATACGCGCCTTGATGAGAGTTTCAGTCATCGGCAGCAGTGCTTCGTATATTTGCGTATAACTCCTGTCGATAGCCACAAAGGACATCCCGAAAAAATCATTGGGGAGTGTAGCAAAATGGCCAGTGAGAATTTCCGATGCCACGAGGCCGGTAATCTGCTGCGCCGAATCGGTAATGTCTCTGAGAACTGCCGGGATTAAACCCTGCAGTGCCGGGTTGTAACGACCGGCCTTGTCGAGGTTGGTCTTGAGTATCCCAAGCGCGTCATCGAGTTCGGCAACCAGGATGTTCATTTCCATCTTCTGCTGTGCGGTGGCCTGTTTCTTGGCCAAAATACCGGTGCCGTATGCGCGTAACTGACCAAGATGCTCAAGCGCATGCGGTAGCTTGTTAATGATGGCATCAACCAGGTAGATCGTGCTGAGCTCAGTATCCAGAGTCAGCGCGTATTCATCGGCAACCATTCCCTCGAATGACTGCAACCGGTCGATCAGGCGAGTATGCGCGGCAAAGTTTTCAGCCGCCGTCCAGTTGAGTCCCTCTTTGCGCAGGCGCTCCCAGTCTGTCCTGATGTGCTGCAAGCCTTCGCCCGGGGTCATGCCGGGAAACGGCTTACCCAAAATCTCGTTCAATGCCTCAGCCGCTTCGTTTTCCGTGCTGGCACGACTGTCCCGCATGGTCTCATCGCCACCGAGAAGCCCGGCCGAAAGCACACGGTGTTGCTGAAGGATCTGTACAGCCCGGGGAAACGGCTTGATCAGCTCGAGGCCTTTCAGTTCCCGCTGCGAAAAGCTGATAACCTGGTCAAGGCTGGCAAACAGGCTGTACACCACTACCGCAACCGCGACCAACGACATCAACCCCAGCAGCACGAATTTCCGGGTGACGTCCAGGCGGTTCATCAGGGCTACGGCAGGAGAAAAGAATGCCTGCATTAAATTTTTTTTGCCGCTGTTGTCTGCCATCACCATACCTTTGTAACCACCAGCATGACCTATGCCTGAGCATTGTAGTGCGCGTTGTTCATAAACAGTAAGTGCATTCCATGCGCCAATGCTTCCGGCGCACAAAAGCATGCGGTGTTCCAGCTTCGCAGGCCCGGATAAAACTGCCACTCCGTACGACGCACTCTATGCCTTTTGCATCGTCTCCACTGCCAGACACAAATCCTGCCACGCCTTGGCCTTCTCCATCGGGCTGCGCAGCAGATAGGCCGGGTGGTAGGTAATGATGAGGGGAATACCGCGGTAATCGTGCAACTTGCCGCGCAGGCTGCCCAGTGTAGCCTCCTTGCCAAGCATTGCTGAGGCGGCGGTCTTGCCCAATGCCACGATCAGCTTGGGCTGAATGAGTGCGATTTGCCGTTGCAGGTACGGCAGGCATTGCGCGATCTCGTCTGCCTCCGGATTGCGATTGCCGGGCGGGCGGCATTTCACGATGTTGGCGATGTACACGTTGTTGCCGCGTTTCAATTTAATTGCGGCCAGCATGTTGTCGAGCAGCTTGCCCGCCTGCCCCACAAACGGCTCGCCCAGTGCATCTTCATCCGCACCCGGCCCTTCGCCCACGAACAGCCAGTCCGCCTTTTCGTCGCCCACGCCGAACACGGTCTGTGTGCAGCCGGCGCGCAGCTTGCACGCGGTGCAGTCGCGCACCATCGTTTTCAGCTCCGGCCAGCCAAGCTCGCTGATAAACTGCCCGCGGCTCTTGTTCGAGGCCGTTTCAATTTTCTGTTCAACCAGCTCAGCCGCCTGCGTAGCAGTGGGCGCAACCGTATCACGCCGCTGCCACAGCGGGTACAGGTTGAGTTCGCGCAATACCGCTTCTTCCCGATTCACAATACACATTCCATAACTATGGCATCTTCTCGTTCATTATCTGCGGGATAGTAACCGCGCCGCAAACCGATCTGGCTAAACCCGGCATCACGGTACAGACCCAGCGCCGCCACATTGGATGGGCGCACTTCCAGCAATATGCGCCGCATATTCATGCCGCGCGCAATTTCCATTATCTCGCCCATCAGCTTGCGCCCCAGTCCTTTGCGCTGGTGCGCGGCGGCGATGCTGATGTTGAGCAGTTGCGCCTCGTCTACCGCAGGCATGAGTATCACATAGCCCAGCATCGTCCCCTCGGCTTCATACACCCTGCAGACTGAATCGCTCTTGAGCGCATCCGTGAAATTGCCGCGCGTCCACGGATGCGCATGTACATGCTGTTCGATGCGCATCACCGCATCTATATCCGCCAGGTTCATTTCGCGCAAGCGCATCATTGCTTGCTGGTTTGCCATCCGTCACGTTCATTGGTTTGCTGGCCACGTTCGCAGGTTTTCAGGGCCACCTTGTCGCGCAAGTACAGCGGCATGGCTTGCGCCGCATCCACGCCCTGCCCGGCGGCAAACCGCGATGCGCCAAGCACCGCAATGGCGCTGGCCTGTGGCACGGCCTGTGCGTCGCTGCCTGCGAGTTGCCCGGCATAGCGAACTCCCAATGCAACGCCATGCACGGCAAACCCGCTGCCTGCACCGAACCAGTTCACCCCATCAACTCGGGGAGCATCCTGCGGCAAACACAGACTCGGTTCGCACACCGTTACCCATTCCCCCTCCCGTTTTTCATATACAGCGTGATAGACCTCGGCCATGCGTGCGTCCAGCGCGGCGATCACCTTGTCGTGGCCGGAGGCTTGCGCCAGCGCATGCAGCGTGCATACACCCACCACCGGCAGGTCCGCGCCCAGCGCCAATCCCTGCGCCGCGCCGCAGGCGATGCGCACGCCGGTAAACGAACCCGGCCCCATGCCGAAGGCAATGCCGTCGAGCTGCGTGAGCTTCACCCCGGCTTTTCTCAACAGTGTGTCCAGCATCTTCATCAACACTTCGGAATGTTTCTGCCCGACCAGTTCGCAACGGTCAATGACTGCACCGTCCTGCCACAATGCGACCGAGCAATATTCGGTGGAAGTTTCCAATGCCAGTACGCGCACCGCGATTACACCAGCAGCAAAACCACCGCCTGCGCCGCGATGCCTTCGCTACGCCCGGTGTAGCCCAGTTTCTCGGTGGTGGTCGCTTTCACATTCACCGCATTCATCGCCACGCCAAGGTCTGCGGCGATGTTCTCCACCATGCGCGGGATGTGCGGCGCCATCTTCGGCGCCTGTGCGATGATGGTGGCATCCACGTTGCCGATATGAAAACCTTCATTCGTCACCATGCGCGCCACTTCGCGCAGCAGGATGCGGCTGTCTATGTTCCTGTATTGCGCATCGGTGTCGGCGAAGTGCTTGCCGATATCACCCAGCGCCGCCGCGCCCAGCAGGGCGTCGCAGATGGCATGCAGCAGCACGTCGGCATCGGAATGGCCGAGCAGGCCCATGCCGTAAGGAATCTCCACGCCGCCGATAATCAGCTTGCGGCCTTCGACCAACTGGTGAACGTCGAAACCTTGTCCGATTCTCATGTTATTCCCTCAATCAAAACCCAGATTCAAGCCACATAACCAGCGACTTGGCTGGCGTTTTTTGACAGCCTAGTCGAATGGCTAGTAGTTACATCAGAGATCACAGAGGACACAGAGAGAACCGGCTGATTTTCTCTGTGATCTCTGTGTACTCTGTGGCTAATTGCCTTTTTGGCTTAACAACAATTCAGCCAACAACAAATCCTGCGGGTAGGTCACCTTGAAATTAGTCGGTTCGCTCGCCACCAGTTTTGGATGCAACCCCAGCGCTTCCACTGCGGAAGCCTCGTCCGTGACATCACGTGCACTTTGCAGGGCTTGCAACAGCAAGCCAATACGGAACATCTGCGGCGTTTGCGCCTGCCACAGCCCTTCGCGGTTCTCGGTTTGCGCGATGCGCTGTGTGCCATCCGCGCGCTTCAGCGTATCCGCCACCGGCACGGCAAGGATGCCGCCGACTTCATCGTCGCGCACTTCGGCGATCAGCTTGACCAGGTGCGCCTGTGTCAGGCAGGGGCGCGCCGCATCATGCACCAGCACCCAATCATCCGGCTCCTGTTCGGAAGCCAACAGCCCGTTCAGCACACTCTCCGCGCGCGTTGCACCGCCACAGTAGAGCGGCTGCAACTTGTTGCCGAAGCGCGACCAATCGTAGGCGTGAAACAGCGCGTCATCGGGAGCCAGCACCACGAACACCGTGCCGATATCCGTGGTGCTACACAGCGCGTTGAGTGCATGGAAAATCATCGGCTGCCCGGCAAGAGGCAAATATTGTTTTGGCAACTCGCTGCCCATGCGGGAGCCGGAGCCGGCAGCAGGAACAAGTGCGTAGAATTCAGACATGGGCGAATTGTAATGGAAAATGACCCGCTTGCCTTATAATGCGCGCCTTTGTGCCTGTTCAATTCAATGCTTTTCGACTCACCCCATACCCGCCCGCGCTACACCAACATGCACGGCTCGTCCGACGCGCTGGCCCTGGCGCAATACGCCACCAAGACTACGCCACTGGTGGTGATCGCCGCCAGCGCGCTGGAAGCGCAGCGGCTGGTGGAGGAGATTCCATTCTTCGCTCCTGGGCTGCGCGTGCATCTGCTGCCGGATTGGGAGACTCTGCCGTACGACCATTTCTCGCCGCACCAGGATCTGGTGTCGGAACGGCTCGCCACTTTGCATCACATCCGCAGTAAATCGTTCGACGTGGCAGTGGTGCCGGTCACCACCGCGCTGTATCCGCTGCCGCCGGTGGAATATCTCGCCGCCTTTACCTTTTTCCTCAAGCGCGGCGAGAAGCTGGACATCGCCAGGCTGCGCGAGCAGATGACCTTTGCCGGATACAACCATGTGCAGCAGGTACTGACGCCTGGCGAATACTGTGTGCGCGGCGGGCTGATAGATTTGTTTCCGATGGGCAGCCCGGTGCCCTACCGCATCGACTTGTTCGACGACGAGATCGAGACCATCGCCACCTTCGATGTGGACACGCAGCGCACCATCTATCCGGTGCCGGAAATCCGTTTGCTGCCCGCACGCGAATTTCCGCTGGATGAATCCGGGCAGACGCGCTTCCGCCAGAATTTCCGCGAACGCTTCGAAGGCGACCCGTCCAAGGCCCGCATCTACAAGGACGTGAGCAAGGGCATCGCGCCCGCCGGGATCGAATACTACCTGCCGCTGTTCTTCGAGCGCACCGCCACGCTGTTCGATTATCTGCCCAGCGGTGCAACACTGTGCTTGCATCACGAGGTGGACGAAGCCATCGCCACTTTTGCGAAGGATGCGGCTGGACGCTACAACCTGCTGCGCGGCGATCCGCAGCATCCGCTGCTGGAGCCGCGCGAACTGTTTCTGGATGCGGAGCAGTTCTTTATTCGCGTACAGGAGTTTGCGCGGCTGGACATTGTCGCCAACCAGGCCGAAGGCGGCATGTTCACACCCTGCCCCACCGCCCCCCTGCCCCCCATCGCCGTGAACCGCCGCGCCGAAATCCCCACGCAGGCATTCCAAAATTTCCTGCAAGGTTACGACGGGCGTACGCTGCTGCTGGCGGACAGCCTGGGACGGCGCGAAATCATCTCCGGCTACCTGAACGAATACGGCTTGTCGCCTGCACTGTGTGAAAACTATGCGGCATTCCTCGAAAGCCGCGAGAAATTCATGCTCGGCATCGCTGCGCTGCAAAACGGCTTCATCCTGCCGGATGAAAAAATCGCCCTCGTCACAGAAAGCGAACTGTATGCCGCGCAACCCCGCAGCCGTGTTTCGCGCGCCGCGAAAAAGAGCAGCGTGGAAGGCATGTTGCGTGACTTGTCCGAGCTCAAGACTGGTGATCCGGTAGTACATGAGCAACACGGCATCGCGCGCTATCAGGGGCTGGTGACTCTCGACCGTGGCGAGGGCGAGAACGAATTTCTGCTGCTGGAATATGCGGGCACCGATAAACTTTACGTACCGGTGGCGCAACTGCACGTGATCAGCCGCTACAGCGGCGGCGCGCCGGAAGCAGCACCGTTGCACAAACTGGGCAGCGGCGCATGGGACAAGGCCAAGCGCCGCGCCATGCAGCAGGTGCGCGACACCGCCGCGGAGTTGCTGAATCTTTACGCACAGCGCGCCCTGCGCAAGGGTCATGCGTTCAAGCTGAGTCCGCACGATTACGAGGCCTTCGTATCCGGTTTCGGTTTTGAAGAAACACCGGATCAGGCTGCCGCCATCGAAGCCGTCCTGGTTGATCTTAAATGCGGCAAGCCGATGGATCGGCTGATCTGCGGCGATGTGGGTTTCGGCAAGACCGAGGTGGCGTTGCGCGCCGCCTTCGTCGCAGTGATGGATGGCAAGCAGGTCGCGGTGCTGGTGCCCACCACGCTGCTCGCCGAACAGCATTTCCAGAGCTTCTCCAACCGTTTTGCCGACCTGCCGGTGAAGCTTGCCGAGCTGTCGCGCTTCCGTTCCGCCAGGGAGCAGACGCAAGCCCTGAAAGATATGGAGGATGGCAAGCTCGACATCATCATCGGCACGCACAAGCTGATCCAGAAAGGCGTGAAATTCCACGACCTCGGCCTGGTCATCATAGACGAGGAGCACCGCTTCGGCGTGCGGCAGAAGGAACGACTGAAGGCATTGCGCGCCGAGGTGGATGTGCTGACGCTCACCGCCACGCCGATCCCGCGCACGCTGGCGATGTCGCTGGAAGGGCTGCGCGATTTCTCGGTGATTGCCACCGCGCCGCAGCGGCGGCTTTCGATCAAGACCTTTGTCAGCAACTACAGCCAGGGCGTGATTCGCGAAGCGGTGCTGCGCGAACTAAAACGCGGCGGGCAGGTGTACTTCCTGCACAACGAGGTGGACACCATCGCCAACATGGCGGAAAAGCTGGAGACGCTGCTGCCGGAAGCGCGCATCCGCATCGCGCACGGCCAGATGAACGAGCGCGAGCTGGAAGCGGTGATGCGCGATTTCTACCACCAGCGTTTCAATGTGCTGCTGTGCACCACCATCATCGAGACCGGCATCGACGTGCCCAGCGCCAACACCATCATCATGAACCGCGCCGACCGCTTCGGCCTCGCGCAATTGCACCAGTTGCGCGGCCGCGTCGGGCGCTCGCACCACCAGGCCTACGCCTATCTGCTGGTGGACACCGAATCACTCACTGCGCAGGCAAAGAAACGCCTTGAGGCGATCCAGGCGATGGAGCAACTCGGCAGCGGCTTCTTTCTCGCCATGCATGATCTGGAAATACGCGGCGCGGGCGAAGTGCTGGGCGAATCGCAGAGCGGCGAGATGCAGGAGATCGGTTTCTCGCTCTACGCCGACATGCTCAACGCCGCCATCACCTCGCTAAGACTGGGCAAGGAACCGGACATGGCGCACCCGCTCGGCGTCACCACCGAAATCAACCTGCACACCCCTGCCCTGCTGCCCGATGATTATTGCGGCGACATCCACCAGCGGCTGGTAATCTACAAGCGCCTCGCCAACTGCAACACGCCGGAAGAGCTCGACGAGATGCACCAGGAACTCATCGACCGCTTCGGCCTGCTGCCGCAGCCCGCGCAGGCGCTGCTCGACTGCCACCGCCTGCGCATCGCCGCCAAGGCACTCGGCATCGTCAAGGTGGATGCGTCGAGCGAGGCGATACAAATCCAGTTCACGCCCAACCCGCCGATAGACCCGATGCGCATCATCAACCTCATCCAGACCAAGCGGCATTACAAACTGAGCGGGCCAGACAAGCTGCGGATCGAATTGAAATACGGTGAGTTGAACCAGCGTGTACTCGCGATCAAGAATTTTTTCAGCGAACTGGTAAAATAGCCAACTTTTCACAAGGTATTCCAATTGAACCTGATCCGCCCCTTTACCGGTTTGCGCCCCGCGCCATCCCGTGCCGCCGAAATCGCCGCCCCACCCTACGATGTGCTTTCCACCGATGAGGCTCGCCTGCGCGCGGCAGGCAGGCCGTGGAGCTTCCTGCACATTTCCAAGCCGGAAATTGACCTGCCCGCGGGCACCGATCCCTATGCGCCTGAGGTCTATGCCAGGGCGGCGGAAAACCTCGGCAGGATGCTGGCAGCGGGCGTGCTGGTGCGCGATACGTCACCCTGCTACTACGCCTATCGTTTGGTCATGGGCAGCCACACCCAGACTGGGCTGGTGGCTGCGGCCTCGGTGCTGGATTACAGCATCAACCGCATCCGCAAGCATGAGTTCACGCGCCCCGACAAGGAGGATGACCGGGTGCGCCAGATTGATGCGCTCAATGCCCAGACCGGCCCCGTGCTGCTGGCCTATCCTTCCGCCCCGCAGGTGGACGAGCTGCTGGCGCGCGCCTCCAGCGGCACACCGGACGCCGACGTAACCGCGGGTGACGGCATCCGCCATACCCTGTGGGTGATCCGCGATGCGGCGATGCTCAGCCAGTTGACCGCCGCATTCGATGCCATGCCTGCCCTTTACATCGCCGACGGCCACCACCGCTCGGCTGCCGCCTCGCGTGTGGCCGCAGCGCGGCGCGCCGCGAATCCGGCGCACAGCGGCAATGAAAGCTACAACTATTTCCTGTCCGTCATCTTCCCCCACCACCAGATGAAGATCATGGATTACAACCGCGTCGTGAAAGACCTTAACGGCATGGACGCGGCGAAATTCCTGCAGCGCATCAGCGAGAATTTTTCGGTGCAGCCCAGCGCCGCGCCGGTCAAGCCCGCCAAGCCCGGCGAGTTCGGCCTCTACCTGCCGGGCCAGTGGTACCGCCTGCAAATCCGCGCCGGCCTGATCCCAACACACGACCCGGTGGCACGCCTTGACGTGAGCCTGCTGCAAAACCACCTGATCGCACCGGTGCTCGGCATCAGCGACCCGCGCCGCGACCAGCGCATTGATTTTATCGGCGGCATCCGCGGACTGGCGGAACTGGAAAAACGCGTCAACAGCGGCGAAATGGCTGCGGCCTTTTCCCTGTTCGCCACGCGCATGGAAGACCTGATGGCGGTTGCCGACGCCAATGAAGTGATGCCGCCCAAATCCACCTGGTTCGAGCCCAAGCTGGCGGACGGCATGGTGTCCCACGTGCTGGATTAAGCGGCCTCTGAGCCTTGAAAATTAAAAACTTCATCCGGTCTTTCAAGCCGCACATCGCGCCGGTGCCAGCCGCGGAAAAAACGCAGCCGCCCCAATTAAGGAGATAACTCATGGCAGGCCAGGCGGAAGTCAAACGCAAGAAGGCAGCAATAATAGTGTTTGTCATTGCGCAATTAATCGTTGCAGGTTTGCTCTGGGTGGTTTTCTCCGGAACGGATGACCGTGCGGGACGCGTTAAAGTAGCGCTTGCGGTCGCCAATGCCGGAAAAATACAGGATGCGGTTGCACGCTATTACCAGGAACGCAACACTCTTCCGGCTGATAACAATGCGCTGCGCGCTCCGGACAAACAGGCAAACCCTTATTTGACAGACCTTGATGAGCATGCTGACCTGTCGTATACGGTCAACGTCGCGAATGGCGTCATCACACTGACATTCTCGGCAAACCAGGAACCCGTATCCGGCAAGACACTCATTTTCGTCCCGCGGATTTCCAACGGAAAACCCGACTGGAGCTGCGATACCGGCTCGGTGGAAGCAATATACCGCCCCGCGCAATGCGGGGGTCAGCAAACGTAGCTCAATGCCCCGGATTACGCTGTGCTCCATCCGGGCTTGCTGCACTACTTTGCCGGAGCGGGCTTCGTCATTATCGTCGTCTGGACGCTGTGGAAGGCGTGAGCAGACTGACAATCCTAAAAAACTTGTTTGTAAAATTATAGCCGGGCACCCGTCCGTAAAACTTTTGGCCAGGCACCTGTAGGAGCGGGCCCTGCGTGTGTTGTTGGGGCTTTAGCCCCTTACAACCACGGCGTACCTCTTGCGGGTGCTGCCCGCGAACAAAAAAACAATTGCGGGCATGGCCCGCTCCTACAACTGGTTCACCCAGAAGCTGATTTGCATCAAGCTGTCCTATCCCCTATTAGCCACACTTGAGTTCTTGCCACGCGTTGAGCTTCGCGCGCATGCGCTTGTAGTGCGAGCCGCGCCAGTACACGCGCCCGCATGTTGGGCAGTGGCACAGCGGCTCATCATGCCGGCGCGCATCCTGTGGCGCGCGCGCCAGCGCCGCATCGTCCGCCGCGACCAACGGGGTGTTGTCCACCAGGCAGCGGGTGAAGGCATGGCTGAGCCAATCCAGATGGAAGCGGGCATCGAGCAGCGCCGCAAGCTGGTCGAGCGGCACATGCGGCAGGATCAGCGCAATGCCCCGCGCCGCCTTGTGCTCCCGCACCAGCGTATCCTGCGTCAGGAAATGGCGGCCTTCGGCGTGGCACTGCCGCAGCAGCTCGGCATCGCTTGCACCGTTGCGCGCAAACTGTGTGTCATAACCGGCGGCGCGCAAGTAGCGGCACAACCGGCCAAGCATCTCGTCGCACAGAAAGCGGGGCATGGTGTTCATGGTTCGATGTTACACCGCGCATGTTGTGAATTGTGGGCGAGAAAGCAGGCATGGTCTGCGAGATGGATTTGACGGTATTATTCGGGAATCTTTCCTGAGCTGCAGTCATGAAGATACACCGCATCGCTACAACCGGAACAGCACTCGACTTTGACGCTGCCATCAAGCGCGCCTCGGCGGTCGCTGACGAACTGCTCGGCGAAAACATGCTGCTGTCCTGGTTCGACCGCGAACGCGATCTGGAATCTCCGGCGCATGCCAGCGAGTGTCACGAGGGCTGCCCGATCAAGGGTTTTTGGGATTACGCACTGAACCGGGGCGGGTCGCTGGCGGTGGATTTCGACGAGGGTCGTTTTGTGTTTTGTTTTCGGCCCTTGGGGGAATTCGCTCCGCCCCAGTAACCGGTACCAGTCCACGAATATTGTTCAAGGAAAATCCTCGTTTCACCGCGAGGTTTTTTATTTCTTCTTGCTATGCGGGCGCCGGCTTGGGCGGTGACATTGCGGAAACCAGCAACCTGTTTTCCGGGATTCAGCGCTACTTGTATCAGGGCGCATTAGCAAGCAACTGATGGCGAAGCACCCTCTCAGCGTATTCTGGTAGTTTGTGCGCTGCCGTATTGTTAGGAGCAAATAGACCTGTCCGGTTTTATAGCACATGAAATGTCCGCTTTGTTTACCCTGCCTGGCGGACACATCAGGCAGCCTGTTTCAACTCCTGTAATGGCAAGTTGCCCTGCGCATCATACCCTGCCAATTTGCGCGGGCCGTGGAATACGCCCAGCGTCCCATCCACATAACAATGCACGCGCACTGCCACTTTGACATAGTGGTGCCTGGCATCGTCGGCAGGTATCTGCAATTTCATTCCCGCGAAGCTCACGCAGT
>JACREC010000085.1 GCA_016218445.1 Nitrosomonadales bacterium | reverse complement strand
TTTCCATCCGGCTAGCATAGCGCTTGATTCGCCCCCAGCCATATATCCCGTAGCCTTGTTCTAGTTGTTGCATCCGCCTTCCTCACTCTGTCAAAGAGTGCAATATGTTTCTGGCGGAAAGCAGAGGGGGAGTAAAAAATTCCTGATGTAGGTGACATAACAACACAACACATACAGGTGATGCGTTTTGCGGGCGATTCGCCCGGGTTGCCCTGCGCCAGATACACCCTCAGTGCGGCAAGGATGCCGACAGCAAACTTATTGTTGTTACAATGATGTATGAAGTCCGCTCGACAACCTTTGATGCCTGACATGACCAACGCCGATTTGCTCGCCCGCTCACTCGCCGCCGTATGGCACCCCTGTACGCAGATGAAGCGGCACGAGACTTTGCCGCTGGTGCCAATTGCGCGCGGCGCAGGGGTGTGGCTGTACGATTTCAACGGCAAGCGTTATCTGGATGCGGTGAGTTCGTGGTGGGTGAATTTGTTCGGGCATTGCAATCCGCGCATCAACGCCGCGATTACCGATCAGCTCGGCAAACTGGAGCATGTGATGCTGGCGGGGTTTACGCATGAGCCGGTGGTGGCATTGTCCGAGCGGCTCGCGCAACTGGCGCCCGCCGGACTGGGACATTGTTTCTATGCTTCGGACGGCGCATCGGCGACGGAGATTGCGCTGAAGATGAGCGCGCATTATTGGCGCAATCAGGGCAAGCCGCAAAAAACCAGTTTCATCAGCCTGCAAAACAGTTATCACGGCGAGACGCTGGGCGCGCTCTCGGTCACCGATGTGGCGCTGTTCCGCGATGCCTACGGCGCGCTGCTGAAACAGAACGCCACGGTGACAAGTCCGGACTGGCGCAATGCAGGGGCCGGCGAAAGCGCGGAAGATTTTGCCTTACGTTGTTCTTCGCAACTTGAGGCACACTTGCAACAGCATCACGACAGCATTGCCGCCTTCATCATCGAGCCGCTGGTGCAGGGCGCGGCAGGCATGGCGATGTACCATCCGGTTTACCTGCAACGCGCGCGCCAGTTGTGCGATCAATATGAGGTGCATCTCATTGCCGATGAAATTGCGGTGGGCATGGGACGCACGGGAACGATGTTTGCGTGTGAGCAGGCATCACCACTCTCCCTAGCCCTCTCCCCCAAGGGGCGAGGGAATGAAAACAGCGGAACACTCCCCTCTCCCGCTGGCGGGAGAGGGGCTGGGGGAGAGGGTCGCGGAATCACACCCGACTTCCTCCTCATCTCCAAAGGTATCAGCGGCGGTTATCTGCCGCTTTCGGTGGTGATGACCACCGATGAAATTTATCAGGTGTTTTATGCCGACGAGGTGGCACGCGGTTTCCTGCACTCGCACTCCTACACCGGCAACCCGCTGGCCTGCCGCGCGGCTCTGGCGACGCTGGATATTTTCGCGCAGGACGATGTCCTAAACACCAATTACAGCAAAGCCGCGTATTTCAACCGCATCGCCGCGCCGTTGCGCGAATACCACAAGGTGCGGAACTTTCGCAACACGGGAATGATCTGGGCATTCGAGGTGGAGAGCCCGCACGTTGATTTTGCGCAGCGCTGCTTTGCGCTCGCGCTGCAACAGGAATTGCTGCTGCGCCCGATGGGCAATACGGTATATTTCATGCCGCCGTATGTGATTGGAGAGGAAGAAATGCAAATGCTGGTGGAGCGCACGCTGGGCATTGTGGAGGCGCTGACGTGAGACTCAGGCACACCTTTATCGCCGCGCTGTTTGTCGCGTTCAACGCCCATGCTGCCGCGCTGCCGCCTGCCGTGCGCGATGCGCTGCACCAGGCGAACATTCCGCTCGACGGCACCGGCATCGAAGTGCGCGAGGTGAATGCGCGCAAGCCGCTCATCAGCATCAA
Source organism: Nitrosomonadales bacterium (assembly GCA_016218445.1). Classification (GTDB taxonomy): domain Bacteria; phylum Pseudomonadota; class Gammaproteobacteria; order Burkholderiales; family Gallionellaceae; genus CAITJF01. The sequence continues at coordinate 1,626 of JACREC010000085.1, read as the reverse complement.
CGCCACGCAGGCAATGAATCCGGCCTCGACCATGAAACTGCTCACCACCTACGCCGCGCTGGATATCCTCGGCCCCGCCTATACCTGGAAGACCGAGGCGTATCTGGACGGCGAGCTGAAAGATGGCGTGCTGCAAGGCGATCTGGTCCTGAAAGGCTATGGCGACCCGAAATTCACCATCGAGCAATTCTGGCTGTGGTTGCGTGAACTGCGCGCGCGCGGCCTGCGCGAGATAAGCGGCGACCTGGTGCTGGATCGCAGCTTTTTCGATTTGCCCGCACACGACCCCGCCGCCTTCGACAATGACCCGGTGCGCGCCTACAACGTCGGGCCGGATGCGCTGCTGCTGAATTTCAACACCCTGCGCCTGCGCTACCTGCCGGATGGCAACGCGCTGAAGGTCATCAGCGAGCCGCCGCTCGATGGCGTGAAGCTGGATAACCAGCTCACGCCGCAAACAGCCTCGCACCCATCGAAAGGGGATTGCGACAAATGGGACGACGCCATCCGCGTGCAGCCGGACGGCGACAGCGTCATCCTGCAAGGCGGCTATCCGGGTGAATGCGGCGAGCGCGAACAGAATCTCAGCCTGATGCCGCACACGCGCTATGTGGAAGCCGTGTTCCGCGTGCTGTGGCAGGAACTCGGCGGTACGCTGCGCGGCAAATTGCGCGAGGAAACGGTAAGCAGTAACGCGCAACTCTTTGCCACGCACCTCTCCGATCCATTGAGCACGGTCATCCGCGACATCAACAAATTCAGCAACAACGTCATGGCGCGCCAGTTGTTCCTGACACTGGGCGCAGCCACTTCTATTCCATCTTCCATCGCGGGACTGCGCCAAGACCGCCCGCAGGGCGAGCGCCTGATGGAACCACTAGCCAATCGACCAGATGGGCAAACAACGCCAATCAAGTCGCCGGTTATGGCGGCATACCCTTTACGGGTGAAGGGAGAGGGGGCGATGTTCACCAACCTTGCGCGCAGCACCCAAGCCGTGCATGACTGGTTGCAAAAACATCACCTCAACTTCCCCGAACTGGTGTTGGAAAACGGCGCCGGGCTATCCCGCGCCGAGCGCATCAGCCCGCACAGCATGGCGTTGTTGCTGCAAAGCGCCGCTAACCACCCGCTCAGCGCCGAACTGCAAGCCTCGCTGCCTATTGTCGGGGTGGATGGCTCGATGAAAAAACGTCTCAGGGAAAGCGCAGCCGCCAACCACGCCCACCTCAAGACCGGCACGCTGGAAGGCGTGAAGACCGTCGCGGGCTACGTGCGCTCGCGCAACGGCAAGGAATGGGTGGTGGTGTTCTTCATCTCCCACCCCAACGCCAAGCACGGACAGGCCGCGCAGGATGCATTGATCGAATGGGTACAGGGGAGGTGAGGGGATGTGTGGCGGCGTTACCCGCCGCATCCAAAATCTAAAGCAACTTCGCCGGTGGTAGACCGGCAGCTAGTCACTTTCTTTTGCTTCGCCAAAAGAAAGTAACCGCGGATTCAACAACGAAGTGCAACGATGAGTCAACGCGACAAGGAGTAAGGTGAGGTAATCTGCCGAGCTTCTTGATCGCCAAATCGAGTTGCACGAGATGAATTACACACACCTTACTGAAGTAGAAAGAT
>JACREC010000022.1 GCA_016218445.1 Nitrosomonadales bacterium | reverse complement strand
GGCCGGGCATGGCGGTGGCTTCCGCCACCACCAGCGTGGTGTAGTCCAGCGCACCGGATCGCCGCAGGGTTTCAATGGTGCTCACCACGGTGGAGCGTTTCTGGCCGATCAGCACGTAGACGCAATAGACGTTCTTGCCGCTCTGGTTGATCACCGCATCGATGGCGAGCGCGCTCTTGCCGGTGCCGTTGTCGCCGATGATCAGTTGCCGCTGGCCTTTGCCGATAGGGATCAGCGTATCGACGATTTTGTTGCCGGTGTATATCGGCTGCGCCACGAAGTCGCGAGCGGTGATCGGCGGCGAACGCACGTCCAATAAACGGCGCACGCCGGGATTAAGCAGCCCGCCATCGTCGAGCGGCGCGCCGAGCGGGTCGACCACCCTCCCCAGCAAATCGTCGCCGACCGCTATGCTCAGCCGCCTGCCGGTCAGAAAGGCCGACGTGCCTGCGGTCAGCCGCTCGGTCTGGCGCAACAGGATCGCCCCCACCTGGTTGCGCGCTAGATGAAACACCAGCGCGCTGCTGCCGTCTTCCAGTTGCACGATTTCGTCCATGCTCGCCGAGGGCAAGCCACTGATCCAGGCGATGCCGTCGCCGACCGACGCTACCGTGCCCTGCTCCGACAAACGCAGGCCGTAGCGATAGCGCGCCAGCCATTGCGCTTGCGCGGCGAGCGGCGAATCAGCGGCCATCAAATTCCTATCCGGCATGACGCAGCGCGCCGCTGAAAAATTTCAATTCGTCGCGCAGGTTGGCATGCAAAATCCACGGCCCGAGGCTCACCTGAAATCCCGCCAGCAGCTCTGGATTCTCGCTGTATTCGACCGGCAGCGTCTTGCCCGCCACTTCTGCCAGCGCGCGCGTCAACTCGGCCCGTTTGCTTTCGTCGAGCGCAAACGCGCTTTGCACATTGAGTTGCAATCCGGGGATGACGGCGGCATCCGCCATAGCGCGCTTGTCCCCGGCAGGCAAACTGCGCAAATCCTCCAGCAACAGTGCATATAAGCGCGCTTCCAATTCCGGCGTGGCGACGCGTGCCAGCAATTTTGCGGAAAACGCCGCGCCCTGTGCGATGCCCTGTTCCTCGACGGCACGCTTTAAATCGCGCTGATGCCGCTCGTCCAGCACACGGCAACGCTCGCGCTCTTCGGCAACAGCGGCTTCCATCTCAGCCATCAAGCGCTCGCGTTCTGCCGCCAACCCCTCGTGCAAACGTGCCTGAGCCGCTTCCTTTTCTTCCTCCCATTGCGCCAAACAGTACTCGTTCTGCCGCTTGAGTTCACTCGCCTCGGTTTCGATGCGCCTGGCATCGGCCAGCGTTTTTTCGATGCCGGCGCGGCGCTTGGCGATCACATCGAGTACCGGGCGATACAAAAACCGCTTCAAGATCCAGACCAGGATCAGGAAGTTGATTATTTCGAGAAAAAAAGTCGACCAGTCGAAATCCACGATATTTGCCCGCAGCTTACTTGAGGAGATATTGCAACAACGGATTGCGGAACAGGATGATCAGCACAATCACCAGCACATAAATCGCCAGCGACTCAATCATGGCAAGGCCGATGAACAAGGTGCGCATGATGGATTTTTCCGCTTCCGGCTGACGCGCCAATGAATCCAGCGCCTGGACAATCGCGCGCCCCATCGCCAGTGCCGGGAACATCACACCCAGCGCAATGGCCAGTGCCGCCCCTACTGTGGAAAGTATCGTAAACCATGTCATGTCATTCATTGCTCATTCCCCTCCTCGTTTCGTTCAAGATTTTGTTGCGACTGCATCGCTCCTGCCACGTAGATTAAAGCCAGCATGCCGAAAATATAGGCCTGTACCAAAGACTCAACGATGTGCAGCATCAGCAACGGCACCGGCGCCAGCAGGCCGGCCACCAGCAGAACCAGCAGCGCCGCCATTTCCAGACTCATGATGTTGCCGAACAAACGCACCGCCAGTGCGACGGTGCGCGTCACTTCGCTGAGCAAGTGGAACGGCAGCAGGATCGGGCTGGGGCTGAGATAGTGCCTGAGATAACGCCGCAGCCCCTCGCTGCGTATGCCGAACCAGTGCACCGACAGAAACACCAGCAGCGCGAGACCGGCGGTCACCGACAGATTGCCGGTGGGGCCATGCAGGTGCGGAATCACCCCCACCAGATTCGCAAACACGATGTAAATCCACAGCGTGCCGATGAACGGCAGCAACAGTTGCGCGCGATCCGGCAACACCGCAGCTATACTTTCCTCCATCGCGGACACCACCCCTTCCAGCGCCGCCTGCAACGGCCCCGGATCGAGCGTGAGGTTGCGCGTGACCAGCCAACAGAACACGCCCAACGCCAGCATGATGCCCCACGTCGTCACCACAATCGAGGTGATCGCAAACGGCCCGATGCGAAACAGGACTGCTACCGCTTCCATTAATCGTGCTCCCGGATGTACATATAAACATTCACCACGCCTATGACTAATCCAATAAAGATCAGCCCCAGCGTCCAGTGCATCGAATAACCCTGTGTCATGTCGTCCAGCCAGTTGCCAAGATAGGCGCCGACAATCACCGGCAGCACGAACAACAGCGTCAGCGTACCCATGAACACCGACTGCGCCAACAGCGTGGGGCGCTCTTTATCCGCGCGCTGCATGCGCTTCACCTGCTTTTCGACGCTCTTGCGCAATTCTTCTTCGTTCATGCCGGCCACCCGCGACCCAATTGCCACAAACGCCGGAACATCTCCTGCTCCAGACGATACAGGTTTTCCTTGATTACCCGCAGCTCTTCCTCTTCCTTGAGCAGTTGCTCCAGCAAGCCCTTGCTGATGCGCTGATAGTCCGCATCGTGCAAGAAACGCCGAGTGCTGATGTAAAGCGCATTATTCAAAAAATAAAGGATACCACCAGGAAAGGCAAGGTAACGCCAACTGCTGTCCTGCAACTGGTAGCGCGCCAGGCCGTAACTCAGCGCCGTCATCATGCGCGCATGGCGGGCGCAGATGCCGAAACTGCCGGATTCGTCCTCGCCGACAAAACTGGTCACGCCCTCGATGTGCTCGTATTGTGTCGCGCTCTGCACATGCATCGTAAAAGTCCTCATGCCGCCTCCTGCCCGGAGTCAGTCATCGCGCCGCGCATGTAGCACTGTTCCTCGGGAACGGCGTCGTAGTCGCCGCGCATGAAGGCCTCGCAATCGGTGAGCGTCTGCTCCAGCGGCACCGACACGCCCTTGATGCCGGTATGCGCCGCTACCACATAAAACGGCTGGGTCAGATAGCGTTGCAGCTTGCGCGCGCGCCGCACGATGCGCTGGTCTTTTTCCGACAAGACTTCCAGTCCGAGCATCGCGATGATGTCCTCCAGCTCCTTGTAGCGCGCCAGATGCTCGCGCACCTCCTTGGCAACGTTGTAATGGCGGTCGCCGAGGAAGCTGCGATCCATCATCTTGCTCGACGACAGCAACGGATCGACCGCCGGATAAATACCCTTGGCCGCCTGGTTGCGCGACAGAATCACCATGGTGTCGAGATGCGACAGGATGGCACTCACCGCCGGGTCGGTCATGTCGTCCGCCGGCACGTACACCGCCTGCACCGCGGTGATGTTGCCGCTGTGGGTTGAAATGATGCGCTCCTGCATCTCCGCCACTTCACTTATCAACGTTGGCTGGTAACCGACCGTAGCCGGCATGCGCCCGAGCAGACCGGAAATTTCGCTACCCGCCTGCACGAAACGGAACACGTTGTCCATCAGCAGCAGCACTTCCTTGCCCAGCGTATCGCGCAGATATTCCGCGTAAGCCACGGCAGACAAGCCGACGCGGAAGCGCATGCCGGGCGATTCGTCCATCTGGCCGAACACCATCAGCGTGTGCGGCATCACCCCGGCATCCTGCATCTCATGCCATACCTCGTGGCCTTCGCGGATGCGCTCGCCGACGCCGGCGAATACCGACACGCCCTGATGCAGGCTGACGATGGCGTGCATGAATTCCATGATCAGCACCGTCTTGCCCACCCCCGCGCCGCCGAACAGCCCGGTCTTGCCGCCTTTGACGAACGGACACAGCAAATCGATCACCTTGATGCCGGATTCGAGGATGCCTGCCGCAGGGATCGTTTCCGCCAGCGATGCCGAGTGCGCGATGATGTTGCGCATTTCCCTGGCGACCAGCGGCGGCCCACCATCCAGCGGCGCACCGAACACGTCAAGCAAACGGTTCAGGCAATCCGGCGTAACCGGAATGCGCAGCGGCCCGCCGCTGTCGAATACCGGCAGGCCGCGCTTGAGACCGGCGGTGGGATGCAGGGCGATCGCGCGCACTCGGCGCTCGTCGAGATGGCGATAAACCTCGAAGGTGTAATGCTCGTGATCGAACGCGCAGAACAGCGCCTGATGCAGCGGAGGCAACCGGTCGCAGACGACATCTATCACCGGCCCATGCACCTCCTCGATCATACCGATCGGCTCGCTCGCGGGTTGCATGGGCTGCGTCATCTGTTCCAAGGGGACTGACTCCATTAGTCTGATAGCCGGTTATGCAGCCAGGGCAATTGTACCCGCAAGCTGCAGGAAATTAATGGCTTTGCGAAACACTGCATTTGCTCACCAAGTTGTAACTACAGGCGAATAGCGCGCCTTGACCAAGGAATATTCAAAGCACATCCTCATCCACCCGCAGCCGCTGTGGCCGTAATACAGCGGCAGCAACACCGGCGCGAGCGCGTCCGGTATCGCGGGCGGAAAAAGACCGGCCATCGTTGCCGGCAAAAAAACCTGCGGGCTAGCACCGCGCTCGCCCAGAAGCGTCGCGCTATATCGCGCAATTCGGTATTGTCTTCCGCCGGGGCGTTGCGCGGCTCCATTACCATGCCGCCAACCGGATCAATGCTGGGTGTCATGGCCTGCTCCTTTCATTTGCCTTTGACGTGATGGCCGGATCGTGCGACTGCATGCACTTGGCTTCCACCATTTCGCGCAACGTTGTTTCCTCTGCCAGAAATGCCTGCACTGCTAGCGGATCAAATTGTATTCCGCTCATTTTGACGATTTCCGCATAAGCCTGGTCGAATGACAACGCCTTGCGATAAGGGCGATCAGAAGTCATCGCATCCAGCGTGTCAATCAACGCAAACAGTCGCGCCCCCAGAGAAATCTGCTCGCCCTTGAGTCCGCGCGGATAACCCGTCCCATCGAAACGCTCCTCATGGCTGAGCACGATTTCAGCGGCTTCTTCCATACCCTGAATTTGCGCCACGATACGGTGTCCCTTTTCGGGATGCGTCCGCATTTCCTGCCACTCATCTTTATTGAGCGCTCCCTGCTTCAACAAAATTGCATCCGGAATCCCGATCTTGCCGATATCATGCAGCAAGGCACCCCAGTAAATTTGGCGCAGTTGATCGGTATCTGCGGTAAAGCGGCGCGCCAGCACCAAAGTATGACAGGCTACCCGTTTGGAGTGGTCGCCGGTTTCATGCTCACGAATGTCCAGCGCCTCGACTAACGCTTCGGCGAATGCGGCATCTGCCCGCACTAAATTATCAGCTTCTACATTCATGCCGGTCCTTTCCTTGTTCCGGTTCATGGCATGTGTTGCGCCGGTCCGCCTGTGTAGCGGCACGCCTCTCGCCGGTTCGCGGTAGCAGCAAACGGCGCGGATCTCTAATCAACATCTCCGCATAGGGTTGCAAGCTTGCCAATGCCTGTGACATGGCGGCGGCCTGAATCTTTGGGCCGCCGGTATTCAGCGGCCAGACCAGCTCCGGCAGATCGGGTTCCAGCACGACAATTAGTGCGCCGCAGCCGCAACGACAGGAATGGAAAGCCAATGGTTGATCAGATAAATACCACGGGCGGTGGCGGTAAAGCAGCAAATACAGGATTTCTACCAATGACCACGGTTGTTTCACCGCCCTTGCCATACCTCCCACACCCTCACGATGCACTGCAGTGTGATGGACGATGAGCGCGTCCAAGCCATGTTTGCAACAAATCGCCTCGGTGGATGCCAGTTCAATCACTGCACCGTCGGTATACATTCCCCCTTCGATCTCCACCGGCCGGTACAGCAGCGGCATGGCGGCGCTGGCCATCATGCGCGGTGCCAGATCTCCTCCCGAGAACATCCTCTTGGTGCCGCGACCCAGGTCCATCGCCAAGCTGTAGAATGGCACCCGACACTCCTCGAAAGTCTGTACCGCTAGGTTGCGGCGGCAAAAGGCAATCGCCGCCTCGGTGTCAGACAGCCCGGTATAGCCGCGACCCTTGTTAACGGTCAACCGCCAAATAAACTGCAACCATGGGTCTGGCGTCCAGTATTCCCGCGTCTTGACGCTGGCGATCGCATCCGACCATAGCTGTAAATCAGCACCGCTTGCGGCAATGCCGCCAACCACTGCACCGGCACTACAACCGGCAATGGCACTGACCTCGATGCCCAGACTTTGCAAGGCCAGCAAGAACCCGGTATGCGCGTAGATGCCTCGGCCACCACCTGAACTGAGCACAACGCCAATGCGAGCTGTGTGTGTCATACGCTATTTAAATTCTCACGTGTGTTTGCATAGCTGGATGGCGCGGCACGAAATTTCGCCAAGCAGCGCTCGCTGCAAAACAGATAAGTGCGGCCTTGGTAAACTTCATGAAACCGGCTGACGGAAGATACCGTCATGCCGCACACGGGGTCTTTGCCGGCACCAGCCTCCGCGAGGGCTGCGGTATGGGCTGCTTCAGATAGATGGTGTGTCATGTTAACCCCCCTTTCAGTTGCACATTCTCTGTGTCACTTAAGACTTCCGGCTGCAGGCCGGGCAATAGCCCACCAGGTTGTAGCAGCAAGCGAATATTACGCCTCCCAGAAACCCGCTTACAGTTGCCCCGAATAGCCCATAGACGAGTCCACCCAGCGTCCATGGCTTGTTGCTCCTGATCAGGGACAGGTCCAGCCCGTGAAACCATGCGTTCACAAAATTGATCATCCCTTCCTGAAGCAGAAAAACGGCCAGCGCACAAATCAGGCTGACGGTGCCCGCTGTCAAAGCCAGCGCACCACCAACACGCCAAGGGTTCAGTTTGTCCATGACGCCCTTCCTTAGTCATTGATTATTTGCGTTCGATTTTGACGATTACCCATTCCTTTGGATTGAGTTGCATCAGTTCAAACCGCACTGCATCTCCTGCCTTGAGGCCATCCAGCAGTGAGGCGTTCGCCACGCGGAAGTCCATCGTCATGCCCGGCCAGCCGAGCGATTTGATCGCCTCGTGCGCCAGCTTGATGCTCAATTTTGTACGGTCCACGGCCACCACCTTGCCTATGCCTTGATGGCCGGCCTGTTCGGCTTTTTTCTGCGCCTCCATACCCGCCATCGACTGAGCAGCCAGTGACAGTGGCGCCACGCCAGCCAACAACAGGGCGATTATCCCAATCCGCTTTTTCATTGCGCTCTCCATTCGTTACTTTGCCGGACATTTCCAACGACGCTTAGGCTGCTGCCCGTTTACAGTCAAAACTTGTTACGGCTTACGCAATCTCGCTTCCTTCACCAGCGCATAAATTGCCGGGATCACCAGCAGTGTCAGCACAGTGGAAGAAATCATGCCGCCTACCATCGGTGCCGCAATGCGGCGCATTACTTCAGAGCCGGTGCCTGTCCCCCACATGATCGGCAGCAGGCCCGCCATGATTGCCACCACCGTCATCATTTTCGGGCGCACCCGCTCTACCGCACCTTCCATGACCGCTGCGTAGAGATCGCCAGTGGTTGGATCTTGTCCTTCAGCTTTGCGTTTCGCCTTGATCTGTTCCCAGGCATGTTCCAGATAGATCAGCATCACCACCCCGGTTTCAGCCGCCACCCCAGCCAGCGCGATGAAGCCCACCACCACTGCGACCGACAGGTTGTAGCCGAGCAGCCACAGCAGCCATACGCCGCCGACCAAGGCGAACGGCACCGAGAGCATCACGATCAACGCCTCCGTGACACGCATGAAGTTGAGATACAACAACAGGAAAATAATCAGCAGCGTGATCGGCACCACGATCTTCATCTTGGCTTCGGCACGCTCCATGTATTCGAACTGCCCGCTCCATGTCGCGTAGTAGCCGGGCGGGAATTTCACGCTCGAAGCCACCGCCTTGCGCGCATCCGCCACATAAGAACCAATATCGCGATTGCGGATGTCCACAAAAATATAGGCGGAAAGCAGCGCGTTCTCGGTGCGGATGGCAGGCGCGCCCTTGTTGATTTCCACCCGTGCCAGTTGACCGAGTGGAATCATCGCGCCTTCCCCATTACCCATCATCGGGGCCGGCACCAGCACCTCCCGCGCAATCAGCTCAGGGCTGCTGCGCAATTCGCGCGGATAGCGGACAATCACGCCAAAGCGTTCGCGCCCCTCCACCGTGGTGGTCACCATCTCGCCGCCGAGTGCGGTGGAGATGACGTCGAGCAAGTCGCCCACGGCCATTCCGTAGCGCGCCAGCGCTTCTAGGTCCGGCACAATATCGAGGTAATAACCGCCGGTAATGCGCTCGGCAAAGGCACTGGTGGTGCCCGGAACATTCTTGACCGCTGCTTCGATATCCTTGGCCAAGCGTTCCATTTCATCAAGATTTTTACCGAACACCTTGATACCGATGGGCGTGCGAATACCGGTGGCAAACATATCAAGGCGATTCTTGATCGGCATAGTCCAGGCGTTGGCCACGCCTGGAAATTGCAGCGCCTTGTCCATCTCGGCAATCAGTTTGTCGGTGGTCATACCGGGTCGCCACTCCGCCTCCGGCTTGAGGTTGATCACCGTATCAAACATTTCCAGCGGTGCCGGATCGAGAGCGGTTTGCGCGCGCCCCGCTTCGCCATACACGGACGCGACTTCTGGGAAGCTCTTGATGATCCTGTCCTGCGTCTGCAACAGTTCCGCCGCTTTGGTGACGGACATGGCAGGCAGCGAAACGGGCATGTAGAGCAATGTCCCCTCGTTAAGGGTCGGCATGAATTCGGAGCCCAAACGCATCGCGGGATAAAGGGTCAACGCAAGCGCCACGAGTGCGGCAACCAGGGTCATCTTCTTCCAGCGCATTACCGCCTTGATAACCGGGCGATAAACCCAGATCAAGAAACGGTTCAGCGGGTTTTTGTGTTCCGGCATGAGCTTGCCGCGTATGAACAGCATCATCAGCACCGGCACCAGCGTGACGGACAGCAACGCCGCACCCGCCATGGAGAAGGTCTTGGTAAAGGCCAGCGGTGAGAACAGCCGCCCTTCCTGCGCCTCCAGCGTAAATACCGGCAGGAAAGACACGGTGATGATCAGCAGCGAGAAAAATAACGCCGGGCCGACTTCCTTGCACGCTGTTAGCATCGCTTCAAAACGCGACTCGCCCTCCTTGAGCCGCTCTAGGTGTTTGTGCGCGTTCTCGATCATCACGATCGCGGCATCCACCATCGCGCCGATGGCAATCGCGATGCCGCCCAGACTCATGATGTTGGAATTCATACCTAGCGCGTGCATGGCGATAAAGGCGATCAACACGCCGATGGGCAACATCACGATGGCCACCAGCGCACTGCGCACATGCATCAGGAACACGACGCACACCAAGGCGACGATAATGCTTTCCTCAAGCAATGTGCTTTTGAGGGTTTCGATGGCGCGGTTGATCAGATCGGAACGGTCATACACCGCCTGAATAGTCACGCCTTCCGGCAAGCCGGGAGCAATCTCGGCAATTTTGCTTTTAATATTTTCAATCACCTCCAGCGCATTCTCGCCATAGCGCGCCATGACGATACCGGACACCACTTCGCCTTCACCGTTCAACTCAATAAGGCCGCGCCGCTCATCCGGGACTAGTTCGACCCGCGCGATGTCGCGGATCAACACCGGCGTACCTTTCTCCGCCTTGACCACCAGATTCTCGATGTCGCCCGTGCCGCGCAAGTAGCCCTTGCCGCGCACCATGTACTCGGTCTCGGCCATTTCCACCACGCGCCCGCCCACATCGCGATTGGACTCGCGGATCACCTGCATGACCTTCATCAGCGGGATGTTGTATGCGCGCAACTTCACCGGATCCACCGCCACCTGATACTGCTGCACGAAGCCGCCGATGGAAGCCACCTCCGATACCCCGTGCGCCTTGGTGAGCTGATAACGCAGGAACCAATCCTGAATGGTGCGCAGTTCGGCCAGCGTCTTGTTCACGCCGATCACCGCGTACTGGTACACCCAGCCGACACCGGTCGCATCCGGGCCGATCTGCGGGGTAACGCCCCTGGGAAATTTGCCGGCAGCGGAGTTGAGGTACTCCAGCACCCGCGAGCGTGCCCAGTAGAGGTCGGTGCCATCCTCGAAAATGACATACACGAAGGATGCGCCGAACATCGAAAAGCCGCGCACCACCTTGGATTTCGGCACCGAAATCATGGAAGTGGTCAGCGGGTAGGTGACCTGATCTTCCACCACTTGCGGCGCCTGGCCGGGATACTCGGTAAAAACGACCACCTGCACATCCGATAAATCCGGCAGCGCGTCCAGAGGGGTTTTAACCACGGTATAAATGCCCGCCAGCGTGATGAACAGCGTGGCGAGGATCACCAGAAAATGATTGCGTGCCGACCAGTCTATGATGTTATTTAGCATGTCAGTGCCCCGCGTGCGGATTGCCGGAAGGTGCAGCCGGTTTGGCTTGCAGCTTGGTAATCACCCATTCGCCCGGCTTGCGCTCGACGAGCTCAAAGCTGATTGCACTGCCAGGCTGGATACCTGTCGCCAGCGATGGATTGGCGAGGGCAAAATCCATGGTCATTCCCGGCCAGTCCAGTGTTTTGATCGGCCCGTGCGTGATGGTCACCCTTCCCGCTTTGCTATCCACCCCATCCAGCTTGCCCTCTGCCTGATGCCCCACCACGGCTGGCTTTGCCTGCTCCATCGCTCCTTTCGCATCTCCTTGGGGTGTTCCGCCGCCGTGCGCGTGCCCGAGCCCGCCGAGCGCTGCCTTGAGGTTGCTCTCGGCATCAATCAAAAAGTTGGCCGCCACGACCACCTGTTCTCCTTCGGCAATCCCATCCAGCACTTCGACATAATTGTCGCTGCGGCTGCCCAACCTGACTTCACGCGGCTCAAAGCGCCCTTCAGCCAGTTGCACCAGCACAATCTGGCGCGTGCCGCTGTCAATCACCGCAGAGACCGGCACGGCCAGCACCTTACCTTTGCCAGGCACCGGAATTTCCACCTGTGCAAACATGGCGGGTTTGAGCAGTCCGTCCGGATTGGCGATCTCCAGCCGCACCGGAACGGTTCGTGTTGCCGGATTCAGGGTCGGGTAAACGTAGGTGATGAAACCCTCGAACACCTTGTCCGGGTAGGCATTGATTTTCACCCTGGCCTTAACTCCGGTACTTACCAGGGCGATGTCCTGTTCGAAGACATCGGCTATCACCCACACCGATGAAAGATCGGCAATCTGATACAGCATTTCACCGGGCATGAAGCGCATCCCCTGCAAGGCTTTCTTCTCCAGCACAATGCCGTTCACCGGCGCATGGAAGGTCAGGTCGCGCTTGGCCGTCTCGGACTTAGCCAGTCCTTGCACCTGCTGCGCGGAAATATCCCAGTTCTTCAGGCGCAGCAGGCTGGATTCGGCAAGCTGCTGCATGCTCCGTCTGGTATCGCCATCCGCCTCTTTTAACGACTCGACTCCTTGCGCGGCAATCGCGTACTCGCGCTGCGCCGATACCAGCTCCGGGCTATACACATCGAGCAGCGCCTGCCCTTTTTTTACCGGCTCCCCGGTGGTGTTCACATACAGTTTTTCTATCCAGCCCTCGAATTTGGGCGCGATGTTGTAAATATGCCGCTCGTTGGCTTCCACCCTGCCCACAGCGCGTACCGTTTTATCCAGCACGCGCATCGCTGCCTGCTCGGTTCTCACCCCCAGCTTCTGCACCTTTTCGACGCTGATTTTTAGTTGATTGGTGCTACCCGGCTCATCCCCTCCTTCGTACACTGGAAGGTAATCCATCCCCATATTATCTTTCTTGGGCGCCGGCGAGGTATCCGGCAGGCCCATCGGGTTGCGGTAATAAAGTATTTTTGGTTCCTTCCTGGCGGCAACGGCGGAAGCTGCTTCGGTCGGCACTTGGGTAGCCATGCGTGTGTCGAACCAATATCCGGCTGCGCTTATGCCCAGCACAACCAGGGCGCCAATAATTATTTTGCTGATCGGTTTCATAGATCTTCTCCCAACAATCGTTCGATTTCGGCCAAACGCACCTGCGCTTCGAATTGTGCCTTTAGCTGTTGCTGTCTGGCTTTCAGGATTTGCCGCTGTGCGTCCAGCAAGGTGGCGAAATCCACCTTGCCGGTTTCATAACTAGGCAGAGCGGACTGGTAGGTCAGTTCGGCTTGCGGAAGCAAGCGCGTCGCGATTAACGATTCGGTATGCCGCGCGGCTTCCAGACCAATCACGCTTTCCGACAAATCAGCCAATATCTGGTTGATCAGCGCTTCCTTGCGTGCGCTGGAGGCTGCCAGCATCACCTCGGATTCACGCTCCTGCGAACGGCGCGTCTCTTGCTGCAACGGAATGTTGATGTCGACCATCACGCCCCACTCGCGCACCGCAGTGCCAACTTGGGTCGGCATAATACCCAGCGCAAAATCCGGATAACGGTTCTTGTAAGCCAGATCGCGGCTCTTCTCGGCTTCGTTTATGCGTGCATCGGCAATCTGCAATTGCGGGTTGCGTACACGCAATTTTTCTTCCAACACCGAGTAATCGAGTTGTGCCGCCACGGGTAATTGTCGCAGTTGCACGGGTTGCGCCATCAAGGCCATCGCAGGGCGCGACAATAAAGCATTTAACCTTCCATGTACGTGATGCTGCTCCTTTTCCAGATCGATCAGTTCGGTGTGCAAATCGGTCTGCTCGACTTGGGCGCGAATGACATCCTGCTGCGCGCCCAGCCCGTTGGCATAACGCGTCTGCGCCACTTGCTCCAGGCTGCTCAGCAAGACCAGCGTTTCCCGGATCAGTCTCTCGCTACCGAATAAGTAGTAATACTGCGCGTAGGCGGATTTAATCCGGCTCGACAATTCCGCCCACGTAGCAGAAGTTTGGCTATTGGCCTGTGCAACTTGCGCCTCGGCAACCCCGCGCTTCAAATCACGCTTGCCAAACCACGGCACACCTTGCATCAGCCGGTAGCGCGTGCTGCCCACCTGTGACGGGAACAGGCTGGGGCTCTTATCCATGCCGTTGTTGGTGATGTCCATCAACTCGGCGCGGAATACCGGATCGGGCAAGGCTGCGGCAGGCTGCACGCGCTGTGCTGCGGCATCCGCCTCGTAGCGCATCGCCGCGAACTCGGGATTGTGCTCGCGCGCATAGTCGAGCAACCCGGTGAGATTGGAACCCAGTACGCGATCCTCAACTGCATAGGCAGGTAACAGCCACAATGAGAACAGCATAACAACCAGATAACTTGATTTATTCATCTTCACTCCTTGGGCAATGCACTCACCTGGCGAAATTAGTGATGCGCAAAAACTTTGGAATTGCCATCCTGCGTAACCAGCAAGGTGTCATATGGAACGCTACGCTCGCCTTCCATGCCGGGTGATCCGGGGGGCATCGAAGGCACGGCCAGACCGATGGCCTTGGGTTGTTCTTTGAGCAATTGCTTGATGTCCGCCGCAGGCACATGCCCTTCAATCAAATATTGCCCGACCTTGGCGGTATGACATGAACCATAACGATTGGGCATGCCCAGTTTCTTGCGTGCCGCAGGCACATCGTTCACATCATGCAGAATCACCGTAAAGCCGTTTTTTTGCAGATGCTCCGCCCACGCCTTGCAGCAACCGCACTCCGGGCTTTTATACACATCCACAGAGGGCAGGGCCTGTCCTGAACTTGGTTGAAGGGGCTGCGCCATGCCGGGACTAGCCGCACCCAGCGCGACACACAGCACCAGGCTGCGCAACAATATATGAGTTTGTAAATATGTATTAGCGAAATTCGCTTTACTCGTTTTATAGAAACTCACTTCGTTCGTTTTCATGATCATAATCCTCAAATGAGTGGCATACAGGCAGCCGCAAGCGACTGCCGGGCGATTCGGGACGAGAGCTATTATGCCAACGAAGTCGGCGTGAATAAAACGATGGGTGCAACTCGCCCCGTATCAGGAGCGAGCGGTCGGGGGAGGGTCAAACAGTGGCAGGGTCAGCGTGCGGGGTGCATCGAGATAGGGAGCAAAAATACGGTTCTCCTGTTGCGCCGCAATAATCACCGACACAGAACCGGCAACGTAGCCGCAGCACGCCAGATGGCAGACGGCATGGTCTTTACAGGAAGAATTTTGCTGGTCGTGGTGGCTGGAAGACAAAGCATGATTTGCGGCAAGATGCATATGATGAGACATGGCTGATGCATGATGTGGTTGATGCACGCTTTGCTGGGCTACCGCAGCATGGCAAGCCCCGCCTTTCGAATGCATGACAACCGACTCGGCCAGCGCATTGCCGCTGAACAGCGGCAACCAGATAGCCAAAAGCACTGCAATAAATTTTTTAACCGGGTAAAACATGTGCGCAGAGTGTCAAAATTTTTTTAATGTGTCAAGGCAATCTACTGAAACGGCTAACCATTCGTAGTCGTCTTTGCGTCATAAATTATGCAAAAAAAACGGCATTCATGGCATTATTTGCCATCGTTGCCAGGCAATTCGCCCGGCAACCTACTTTTGAATAGACAAACATATGCCTTATAGTTCCGTGCCTCCTGCCGAATTTGTCGCCTGGTTCCGTTCCGTCGCGCCTTATGTCAATGCCTTTCGCGGGCGCACCTTTGTGGTCGCCTTCGGCGGCGAAGTGGTGGCGGACGGTAAATTTATCGGGCTGACCCACGACCTCAACCTGCTTGCCAGTCTGGGCGTGCGGCTGGTGCTGGTGCACGGCGCGCGCCCGCAGATCGAGCAACACCTGTCGCGCAATAACATCGAGGATCGCTATCACCAGAACATCCGCCTGACCGATGAGGAGACCATGCAATGCGTGAAGGAAGCCGTGGGTCGGGTGCGTGTGGAGATCGAGGCGTTGCTGTCCATGGGGCTGGTGAACTCGCCGATGGCGAACGCCGACATCCGCGTGGCGGGTGGAAATTTCATTACCGCCCAACCGATGGGCGTGATCGCCGGAGTGGATTTGCTGCACACCGGCAGCGTGCGCAAGGTGGACGTGACCGCAATCAAGGACCGGCTTGCCCACAACGAAGTGGTGCTGCTCTCGCCGCTGGGTTATTCGCCCACCGGCGAAGTGTTCAATCTCACCCTCGAAGACGTGGCGACGCAGACCGCCATCGCGCTGGATGCGGACAAGCTGATTTTCCTGATGGATCACGATGGCGTGCTGGACAAGAAAGGCGAGTTGCTGCGCGAACTGACCGTGGACCAGGCGAACGCTGTGCTTTCAGGCAAGCGCAAGCTGCCGGATGATACTGGCCTGTTCCTGCCTTGTGCGGTGCATGCCTGCGAAGCGGGTGTGGCGCGCGCGCACCTGATCAGCCGCCATGTGGATGGCGCGATACTCCAGGAATTATTTTCCGATATCGGCATCGGCAGCATGGTGGTGGAAACCACGCTCAACACACTGCGCGATGCCACCATCAACGATGTCGGCGGCATCCTGCAACTGCTGCACCCGCTGGAAGAAGAGGGCATACTGGTGCGGCGCAGCCGCGAGCTGCTTGAGCGCGAGATCGGCCGTTTTGTGGTGATGGAACATGACCACCGCATCATCGGTTGTGCCGCGCTGTACCCGTTTACCGATGAGGCAGCGGGTGAACTGGCCTGCCTCGCGGTGCAGCCCGCTTCTCGCCGGCACGGCTATGGCGACGCTCTGCTCAAGCACATCACATCGGAAGCGCAGGCACAGGGTTTGCGCAAGCTGTTTGTGCTGACCACGCGCACCGCCCACTGGTTCGTCGAGCGCGGCTTCAAGGAAACCGACATAGGGAAACTGCCCGCGCAGAAAAAAAACCTGTACAACTACCAGCGGCGTTCCAAGGTGTTCGTAAAAACTTTGCAATGACAACAAGCATGGTTGCTGATGCTAATGTCACAATCAAAACCTGAATCAAATAACTGGAGAATATAACCATGACAAGAATGGTGCAGTGCGTAAAACTCGGGCGCGAAGCGGAAGGACTCGAGCGCCTTCCTTATCCCGGCGAGCTCGGCAAGCGCATTTTTGAAAATGTTTCCAAGGAAGCATGGCAGGGCTGGATACGCTACCAGACCATACTGGTTAACGAGAACCGCCTCAATCTCGCCGATGCGCAGGCACGCAAGTACCTGGCCAGGCAAATGGAGGATTACTTCTTCGGCGACGGCGCGCAAATGCCCACCGGTTATGTGCCGCCGCATAAATAATCAAGGCAACCCGCACGGTGGTTAAAAAATTTCCCGCGCAGCATTTTCTCAACCGCGAACTGGGGCAGTTGGAGTTTAACCGGCGCGTGCTGGCGCAGGCGGAAAATGCCGGCGTTCCGCTGCTGGAACGGCTGAAATATCTCTGCATCGTCAGCAGCAACCTGGATGAGTTTTTTGAAATCCGCGTTGCCGGCCTGAAAGAGCAGATCAATCTTACAGGCATCCCCGCCGGGCCGGATGACATGGACGCGCACCAGACCCTGAAGCTGGTGCGCGAGCAGGCGCATCAGCTCATCACGCGGCAATACCAGATACTCAACGACGACATTCTGCCCGCCCTCGACCAACAAGGCATCCGCTTCCTGCGCCGCACCCTTTGGAACGATGCGCAACGCGCCTGGATAAGGGAGTTTTTCTTTAATGAAGTAATGCCGGTGCTGACACCGATCGGGCTCGACCCGTCGCATCCATTCCCTCGCGTACTCAACAAAAGCCTGAACTTCACGGTGGAACTGCAAGGCAAGGATGCATTCGGACGCAACACCGCCAAGGCCATCGTGCAGGCGCCGCGCGTGCTGCCGCGCACCATCCAGTTGCCGCCGGAAATCAGCGGCTGCGCGCACGGCTTCGTATTCCTCTCTTCCATTCTGCACGCCCACGTCGGCGAACTGTTCAGCGGCATGGAGGTGCTGAGTTGCCACCAATTCCGGGTTACGCGCAACAGCAACCTGTTTGTGGATGACGAGGAAGTGAAAAACCTGCGTATCAGCTTGCAGGGCGAATTACCGCACCGCCACTTCGGCAATGCGGTACGGCTGGAAATCACCGACAACTGCTCGCCGCAAATGGCCGAATTCCTGTTGCAACAATTCGAGTTGGAGCCTAACGACCTGTATCGCGTGAATGGCCCGGTCAATCTGGTGCGGCTGATGGGTATCCCGGACAAAGTAGCGCGGGACGACCTGAAGTTCCCGGCCTTCTCGCCCGGTGTGCCCGGCGTGTTGCAGAAGAAGGGCGCGGACATGTTCAAGGTTATCCGCAAGGGTGACGTGTTATTGCATCACCCCTTCCAGTCGTTCAAGCCGATTATCGATTTTATCCAGCAGGCTTCCACCGACCCCAGCGTGGTCGCCATCAAACAGACGGTGTACCGCACCGGCGTTGACTCTGCGCTGATGGACGCACTGATTGAGGCCACCCGTCTCGGCAAGGAAGTAACGGTGGTGGTGGAGCTGCTCGCGCGCTTCGACGAGGAAGCCAACATCAACTGGGCGCGCAAACTGGAAGAGGTCGGCGCGCACGTGGTATATGGCGTGGTCGGCCACAAGACACACGCCAAGATGTTGATGGTGGTGCGGCGCGAGGACGGCAAGTTGCGCCGCTATGTGCACCTCGGCACCGGCAATTACCATCCGCGCACCGCTCGGCTCTACACCGATTTCGGCCTGTTCACCGCCAATGAGGAAGTTTGTGCGGACGCAAACGAGGTGTTCGGCCAGCTCACCAGCCTCGGCAAAGCGCGCAAATTGAATCATCTGTGGCAATCGCCATTCTCGCTGCACAGCGAGACTATGCGCGCCATCCAGAACGAGACCAAGCTTGCCCAGGCGGGCAAACGCGCGCACATCATCGCCAAGATGAACGCACTGCTGGAGCCGGAAATCATCATGGCGCTGTATGAGGCTTCCAAGGCCGGCGTGAAGGTGGATCTCATCGTGCGCGGCGTATGTGCGCTGCGCCCCGGCGTGCCGGGGCTGTCCGAAAACATCCGCGTGCGCTCGGTGGTTGGTCGTTTTCTGGAACACACACGCATCTTCTACTTCCGCAATAATCTGAAGCATGACGTTTATCTCGCCAGTGCGGACTGGATGGACAGAAACTTCTTCCGCCGCATCGAAGTGTGCTTCCCGGTGCTCGACAAGAAACTCAAGAAGCGCGTTATCGAAGAGGGGCTGAAGGTTTACTTGCAGGACAACTGCCTGGCTTGGGACATGGATGCGGACGGGCACTACCGCCGGAAGACACCGCGCCGTGCAGCGCTGAAGAACTCACAGACCATGCTGTTGCAGGAACTCGCCGGGCAGCCGGTCAAGCAGGGTTGAACTGCCGGAGGGGTAGCCCGGCAACTTATCATGCACCCTTCTTCGGCCGCCCGGTCTTGATCTGTTCCATCTGCGCAATCGCCTGTTTCAACTGCGCTGCACTGAGCTTGCCCAAGGCATGCAGCCCGGCGCGCAGCAACTCGCTTTTCTTCACATGCATGCCCGCCTTGAGGCAAACCTGTTTGAGTTCGGCGATTTTCGCGTAGTCGTTTTGCGGCATGGTGAAGCTGTCGCGCACGATCTTCTTCTTGTTTTCCGCCTTGTCGTTCATTTTTTTGGCCTTCTTGTTTTTCTTCTCCGGCTTGGCGGCAACCGGTTTCACCGTTGCAGTTTCGCGCGCAGCGGCGGATGGTTTTGCCGGAGTAGTCTTGCGTTTGGTTGTGGCGGGTTTTTCAGTCATGCTGTGCTCCTTATTGAGATATGGCAAAGTCAGTATATACGGTATATCCTGCGAACTGAACTGTAATATTTGGCGCGGGAGAAAGTTATGGAACTGATACTGTGGCGTCATGCTGAAGCCGAGGATGGCGGACCTGACGACGCTCGGTCGCTTACCGAAAAGGGCGAGAAGCAGGCCGATAAAATGGCAACCTTCCTGCGCGCCAACCTGCCGCACGACACGCGCATCCTGGTCAGCCCCACAAAGCGCACCAAGCAAACCGCCCAGGCGCTCACCAAACATTTCACCGCCGACCCAAATGTCGGGCCCGGTGCGTCACCTGAAGCAATCCTGAAAGCGGCAGACTGGGCGGACGGTGAAGGCAGCGTGTTGATTGTCGGCCATCAACCGGCATTAGGCGAGGCTGCCGCGTTGCTCATGACCGGTCATCCGGATTATTGGAGCATAAAGAAAGGAGCGGTCTGGTGGTTTAGCCGCCGCACGCACGAGGGCGATTACCAAACCTCGTTGCGCCTGGTCATCGCTCCTGATCATTTATAACCCATGACCTAATAAACTCATTTCAGGGAGATCATCATGTTTGAATCAGCAGAGCTCGGACACAAGATAGACAAAGCCACCTACGATGCGGAAGTGCCCAAGTTGCGCGAGGCGCTGCTGGAAGCACAGATAGACCTGGCAAAGCTGGCGAAATTTCCGGTCATTATTCTGGTTGGCGGCGTGGATGGGGCAGGGCGGGGCGAAACCGTCAACCTGCTCAACGAGTGGATGGACCCGCGCTTTATCCAGACCCATGGCATGGGCGAGCCATCGGATGAGGAACTGGATCGTCCGATGATGTGGCGCTTCTGGCGCGAGTTGCCGCCCAAGGGCAGGATTGGCGTGTTTCTCGGCTCCTGGTATACCTGGCCGATTCTCAACCGTGTAACCGGCCTCACCAAGGTGGCCGATCTTGACCAGAGCCTGGAGCGCGCCAAACGCCTGGAAACGATGCTGGTGGAAGAAGGCGCGCTGATCCTGAAGTTCTGGATGCATCTATCCAAAGAGAAACAGGAAAAACGCCTGAAAATTCTTGAGAAAGACCCGAAAACCCGCTGGCGCGTAACAGATCGCGACTGGGAACATTACAAGAAGTACGACAAGTTTCATGTCGTGAGTGAAAGCGTGATGCGCCACACCAGCACGGCTGAAGCGCCGTGGACTATCGTCGAGGGTTTCGATGCGCGCTACCGCAGCCTGACCGTGGGCAAGGTCATTCTTGACGCCATCCGCAAACGCATGGATGAAGCCGGTAAAAAAGTTACGGAGGTTTCCGCGCCACCGCCGCTTCCTTCGATCGACCTGCTGGATATTCTGAAGACGCTGGATCTTGGCCAGAAAATTGACAAGAAAGGTTTTCAGGTCGAGCTGGAAAAATATCAGGGCAAGCTCGCCTTGTTGACACGCAGCCCAAAGTTCAAGGACATCACCGTAATCACCATGTTCGAAGGCAACGATGCCGCCGGCAAGGGCGGCGCCATCCGCCGCATCACCAGCGCGCTGGATGCGCGCCAATACAACATCGTCCCGATTGCCGCCCCCACCGAAGAAGAACGGGCACAGCCCTACCTGTGGCGTTTCTGGCGGCACATCCCGCGGCGCGGCCGGGTGACGATTTTCGACCGTTCCTGGTATGGCCGCGTGCTGGTCGAACGCGTCGAGGGCTACTGTTCGAAAACCGACTGGATGCGCGCTTACAGCGAGATCAACGACTTCGAAGCACAACTGGTGCGCCACAATATCGTGGTAGTCAAATTCTGGCTCTCCATCAGCAAGGACGAGCAGCTCAGGCGTTTCAAGGAACGCGAAAAGATCGGCTTCAAACGCTTCAAGATTACCGAGGAAGACTGGCGCAACCGCAAAAAATGGGGTGAATACGAGCATGCCGTGTGCGACATGGTGGATCGCACCAGCACCGAAATTGCGCCGTGGACACTGGTGGAAGCCAACGACAAAAACTTTGCGCGCATCAAGATTCTGAAAACGCTGTGCACGCAAATTGAAGCGGCAATGAAGATGAAAAAGAAATAGTCCATAGGGCGCCTCTAAAAATTAGAGTTCGTCATTCCGGCCATCCCTCATCCAAACCTTACACCCGCAAGGGGTACGCCGGTGGGTGCCCCGTTGCTACGCAACGACCCTTCCGCAGTCCCAGAGGGAGAAGGAGCGATGGCCTCCTCTCCCGCAGGCGGGAGAGGATTGAGGAGAGGGCTGCCGGAATCCAGTGTTTTAATGAGCTGGACACCGGCCTTAGCCGGTGTGACAAATTTTTAGGGGTATCCTGTTCGCCCATCCTGCAAACTCACACAAGGAGACAGTCATGAAGACAATCAAAGTACTGGTGTTGTACTACTCGAGCTATGGCCACATCGAGACCATGGCGCAATCCGTCGCCGCAGGCGCGCGCGAGGTGGCGGATACCGAGGTCACGATCAAGCGCGTGGCGGAATTGATGCCGGAAGATGCGGCGCGCAAGGCAGGCATCAAGCTCGACCAGGCCGCCCCCATCGCCACCCCCAATGAGCTCGCCGACTACGACGCCATCATCTTCGGTACACCGACGCGCTTCGGCAACATGGCGGCGCAGATGCGCAACTTCCTCGACCAGACCGGCGGGTTGTGGATGAAAGGCGCGTTGATCGGCAAGGTCGGCAGCGTGTTCGCTTCCAGCGCCACCCAGCATGGCGGGCAGGAAAGCACCATCCTCTCGTTCCACACCACCCTGCTGCACCAGGGCATGGTGATCGTCGGCGTGCCCTATTCCTGTGCCGACCAGATGCGCACCGATGAAATCACCGGCGGCTCGCCCTACGGCGCCAGCACCATCGCCGGCGGCGACGGCAAACGCCAGCCTTCACCCAACGAGCTCGGTATCGCGCGCTTCCAGGGAAAGCATGTCGCGCAGATTGCGCGCAAACTTTTGATCGGCAGTCAGGGGTAAGTACTCAGGGGAGCATTCTGGATTCGTAACGAAGCGGTAAAAAGATTGATGCATTGAGCTGCGTAAAAGTAAGGGGCTGCGCGCTTTTGCGCCGTCCCGCTCGAATGTAAAGTTGGGCTGGATGCGTGATTGCAAGACCTGAGCCCGCGATTAGGAATTGCCTGGCTTTGTTGCAGCCGCCCTGCGGTGTGTGCTTTACGCGGGATGTAGCCCGGATGAAGCGAAGCGAAATCCGGGAAGCAGTGGGCGATACCAGAGAGTGCCCCGGATTCCATTACATTTCATCCGGGCTACGCTTGCTTCATAGGCGCCCAACGTTGAGTTAAGGGGCTCGCCCGCTTCTGGGCGAGTCCCGCTTGAACGCCGGGTTGGGCTGCTCTTAATTTGAAACTCATAATTCGGAGATCGCTAAGTTAGTGGCAGCGTGAATGAGCACACAAATTTCCTTATGTTCAGGTGGGCATTGATTGGCAACTTGAGACAATAACAGCTTCAAATCTTCAGTGTCAGAACTCGCATTAATATGACGAACAACAAATTTTATAAAGTTTGAATCACGTTTTGAAATAGCTGCTAGCTCTGGCAAGGATGACCAGTGATGTGAAAGCAGAACAACTATGGCATCAGTGTAACCTTCCGCAATAAAACCATCATCACATTGAGGGGTGAATTTTCGAAATGACTCATGAATTGCGTCCCATGCTTTCAAGCGTGGTAGCTCCCTTGATAACCAATGCTGGTCGCTCAACGTGCATGCTGCGCCTTCTGCAAATGCAGGCGATATAAAAAGAGCAAAAATTAAGATAACTAATGGCCGCACGGTTTGTATGCCCAACGTTCAAATTGAGGGGCTGCGCGCTTTTGCGCAGTCCCTCTCGAATGCAAGGTTAGGCTATTCATTACTGCCGTATTTTGATGTTGGTTGGGAATCGCATAATTTCGGATTGCCAATATGAGAAACCCTTCTGGGCTTCGCCAAGATTTTTTCCTAATGCTCCGCACGATATTGTCCACACTAGCCCCGGTGTAGTTGCCGTTGTGACTGTGATACCTCGTGCCCAGACTTCGCCGCTTGGGGTTCCGGCGCTGTATTGAAAATTAACTAGCTGCGCTGGAAATCCAGAGATACTTGCTACACCCGCAGAAAAAACCTTTACGTTGTTGTAACGAGAGGATAACTGCGAGGCCATTTCGCTAGGATTTGATGGTTCTGCCATTTGCTTGTTAAACGCAGATTGTGGCTCACCTCTGAGTCCCGGAAATTCCTTAACGATAACCGCGCACTCTGCTGCTGGGGTTCCCGAAGGTGCGGCAAACTTTATACGGGAATTTCCAGTAGTAGTCGGCTGCTGAACCCAAGAAGTGGGGGAAACAACGGTAAAAGGTCGCGGGGAATTTTCTACTTTTACTGTTTGCGCTATGGTTTGGGTAACGACAAAAAAGCCACTCACAATAAAACCCGCGAAGCCAAGAAAAATCTTTTTCGTCATTACTGTCCCCTTTAAAAATTAATGATGCCTAACGAATTTAGACATATTTTTTAGCGGCGCTTTGGCTTCGCACGCTTTCCTGTCTTTGGATCAATATTGAAAAATACGCCTGCTTCCATGCCTTCCTTTAAACGCGAACCTGAAATGATTTCGCCATTCGAGGAGCCGCATAACGAACAGGATTTCTTTTCCGGCTCAAGCAGAGGAGCCACCTTTTTGCAATTGAAGCAGTTGAAGAACATGGCGATGCCCTTGGTTGATTTGCCTAACGTGGAGCTAAGGGGCTGCGCGCTTTTGCGCAGTCCCGCTTGAGCGTAGGGTTATGTTTTTTTAATTCGCCCAATCATATCTGCAATTATGTCTGTCTTTCTATATCCATCGATGATGCTCCAGCCCGTAAATATCTCCCAAAGAAACCGACAGAAGGACTTGATGTCGTCATACTCTGGTTTTGTTGACTCCATTCGGTGGATTATTTGCGACAGATTATTTAAAAACTGAAAGACTTCTTCGTCGTGTATATCTATGTTGCTTCGCACGAACTTTATTTCATCATTCAGCACTCTGAGTTCATATAGAATTTCGTTTAAATAATACTCGTTATTTTGTATGCCATTTGCCACTGCGTCCCATCTATTTTCATTATTTGAATTGTTATTCTTGAAGTAACGCTTGAATTCTTCCTGATCTAAGAGCATTTCTCTGTGTTGATATTCTTGGGAGTTACTGAGTATAAGAAAAGTGCCAATACAAGATTTTTTAAAAAGTTGATATTGCCTTTCCATGCTTCCATGAATACGTCTTCTTTTCTGGCTCTCAGGTAAATACACGACAATAAAGTAGAACGCCGCACTAATTACAAACCCCACGCTCAACGCATTGACCAATGGTATATAGTTTTTGTCTGGGGTGGTTGCAATACCTACAATCAAGCAAACCACAGTTGCAACAATCAAAAACAAAATTATTTTTCTCTCAGGCATTCTCTGTCCTACGCGACACCCAAAACATAACGTAAAGTAGACACCCTAAAAAATGCCGAGAAAGGCACCATAGAGGTGTATAATCTGGCATCCTTCCTGCAATGCCTTGTTTTTATTTGAGGTGAAATTATGGCGCCCCCTAAATTTCCCGGCAAATACACCTCACCCCACCAGCTTCCACTTCATCATTTCCCCCGCCCGCAACGGCACGAGGCGGTGCTCGCCGAACTCCACTGAGGCTGGCACTTGCCATTCCTCTTTGCGCAACATAATGGTTTCGATATTGCGTGGCAAGCCATAAAAATCCGCGCCATAAAAACTGGCGAAGGCTTCCAGCTTGTCCAGTGCACCGGCCTGCTCGAATACATCGGCATACAATTCGATGGCGGCGTGTGCGGTGTAGCAGCCGGCACAGCCGCAGGCGGTTTCCTTGGTGTGTTGCGCGTGCGGGGCGCTGTCGGTGCCGAGGAAGAATTTCTTGTTGCCGCTGCTGGCCGCTGCGATCCAGGCTTCGCGGTGCGTCTCGCGCTTCAGTACCGGCAAGCAGTAGTAGTGCGGGCGGATGCCGCCGGCGAGCATGGCGTTGCGGTTGTACAGCAGGTGATGCGCGGTGAGGGTCGCGGCAATATTGGCCGGTGCCTCCGTCACGAACTGCACTGCATCTTTCGTGGTGATGTGCTCGAACACCACGCGCAGGTTTGGCAGGTCGCGCAGCAAGGGTTGCAGCACGCGCTCGATGAATACCGCCTCGCGGTCGAATATGTCCACTGCCGGATCGGTGACTTCGCCATGCACCAGCAGCGGCATGCCGCAGCGCTGCATTTCTTCCAGTGCGGAATAGGTCTTGCGGATGTCGGTGACACCCGCAGCGGAATTGGTGGTGGCGCCTGCCGGATAGAGTTTCACTGCATGGATTGCGCCGCTTTGTTTGGCCTTGCGGATTTCCACAGCCTGCGTGTTATCTGTCAGGTACAGCGTCATCAACGGCTGGAAGTTTGAACCCGCAGGCAAGGCGGCGAGGATACGCGCACGGTAAGCCAGCGCCTGTTCGGTGGTGGTTACCGGCGGCCGCAGGTTTGGCATCACAATGGCGCGGGCGAAGCGGCGCGCGGTATCGGGTAGCACGGAGCGCATCAGCGCTCCATCGCGCAGGTGCAGGTGCCAGTCGTCGGGTCGGGTGAGTTTTATTTCCATGGGCAACATTTTAACCTGTAAACAACGGCGATTAACCACGGAAAACACGGATGGTACGGAATAAGAGCAAACTGTAATTTAAGCCACAGAGTTCACAGAGGGCACAGAAATAGCAGGCTCTAATTGCAGGTAGCACATCTCGCTTTTGTGAGGTGATACCTTCAGCATCTTTTTGTCATGCCTTGTTTCTTCCGTGTTTTCCGTGGTTCCAAATTGCGGTTTTTGCTGAAGGTCATTCCTGCTTCTTGAGTTCCAGCGCGCGCTGGTACAGTTCGTTGCGCCCCGCCCCGCTGATCTGCACTGCCAGTTGCACCGCCTGCTTGAGCGGCAGTTCTTCCAGCAATAGCGCCAGGACACGCTCGACCTCCGCATCCAGCCCTTCCCGTTGCGCTGCCGCACCGGATACCAGCAGCACGAACTCGCCGCGCTGGTTGTTGGCATCGGCGTTCAGCCAATCCATTGCTTCAGCCAGCGTGCAACGATGGATGCTCTCGAACAGCTTGGTGATCTCGCGCGCCAGCACAATTTGCCGTTCCCCGCCGAAAACCGTCTGCAGATCGGCAACGCTTTCGAGGATGCGGTGCGGTGCTTCGTAAAACACCAGCGTGTAGGGCAGGGTAACGATGGCTTGCAGTGCATGGCAACGCGCGGCGGACTTGTTGGGCAGGAAACCGTAAAACAGGAAATGCGACGCAGGCAGTCCGGCGGCGGACAGTGCCGCCAATGCGGCGTTCGCGCCCGGAATGGGAATAACACGGTAGCCGGCGGTGCGTACCGCTTCCACCAGCAACGTGCCGGGATCGCTCACCGCCGGTGTGCCCGCATCGCTCACCACCGCCACCGATTGGCCTTGCGCAAGCAGCGCAATGATCTTTTCCGCAGCGCCGCGCTCATTGTGCTGGTACAGCGACATCAGCCGGTACGCGGCAATGCCGAAATTCCTCAGCAGGGGCACGGTGATGCGTGTGTCCTCGGCGGCAACCACATCGGCGGATGCCAGCACATCCAGCGCACGCAAGCTGATGTCACGCAAATTCCCAATCGGGGTGGCAACTACATATAATGCGCATTCCAACTTTCGTTTTTGTACACTATGCAACGCATTTCCTCTTGGTTCATTTTGAAAACCTCTGATAACCTGCTGCGCGGACAAGCCGCGCAGCAGGTTATCAGAGGTTTTCTTTTGGTCGCGGCACTATACGTGAGTAGCCTGGCTTATGCCACTGACAAGCCGCCCGCCGGAGCCGAGAAGCCCGCGCCGCACATCGCGCTGCTGTTGCCGCTCAAGTCGGCAGCGTTTGGGCGCGCCGCGGAAATTGTGCTGCAAGGCTTCATGGCGGCGGCAAATAACCAGCCTCTGCTGCTGCCGATCAGGGTGTATGAGGCTGCTGACGAGAGCAAGGAAATCACCGCACTTTACGCTCAGGCCATTGCAAACGGCGCTTTCGCCGTGGCCGGGCCGCTGACGCGCGATGGCGTTGCGGCGCTGGCGACCAGCCCCGGAATCTCCGTGCCGACCCTGGCGCTCAATACCGGCGAAGCGAAAGATGCGGACAAACTGTATTTCTTCGGTATGTCGGCAGAGGCAGAGGCACGCCAGGTGGCCCAGCTTGCCATAGCGGCAGGCTTGCGTAACGCCTCCATTGTCAGTACCGATACGCCCCTGTCCATGCGGCTATCGCAAGCCTTTGCCGAGGAGTGGGAAAAGCTGGGCGGCAGCATTGCGGCAAAAATCCTGTACCACGATGATCCTGCAGCGTTGGCCAGCCTGCCCGAAGAGCAGGACAGCATGGTATTTCTTGCCGCCGATGTAAAAACAGCCCGTATGATTCACCCTTACCTGAGTATCGCCCTGCCGGTTTACGCCACCTCGCAATTGTTCAACGGCAATACCGATACACTGACCAACTATGACCTCAACAATACCCGCTTCGTGGACATGCCCTGGCTGTTGCAGCCTGATCATCCGGCGGTGATGGTTTACCCGCGCGCCAATCTGCCGCTGGATGCGGACATGGAACGGCTTTACGCGCTGGGCATTGACGCTTTCCGCCTGTTGCAAATCATGCTCGACAACAGTTACCGCACCGCTCTGCCGCTGGATGGCGTTACCGGCCTCATCCATCTGAACAGAAACCACCAGTTTCAACGCACAGCCATCCCGGCGCTGATCAAACAGGGGCTTGGCCAGCCGCTTGAATCAAAAGCGCCGGCCGTTGCGCCATTCCAACCGTGAGCACCCGCAAGGAGTACACCAAAGGTAGGCAATCCGCATCCAGCCAGAGGCTGGGCGGAATTGACACCGCCGGTGGCTTACCGGCAGCTTCGCTACCACCCTCCCGCAGCACCAGCGGCGCACAAGCCGAGAACCTGGCGGCAGAATTTCTGCAGCATCAGGGGCTCAAGCTGCTGCAACAGAACTATCGCTGCCGTTTTGGCGAGATTGACCTGATCCTGCAAGACGGCGATGCGCTGGTGTTCGCCGAAGTGCGCCTGCGCAGCCGTGGCGATTTCGGGGGTGCTGCGGCCAGCATCAATGCGGCCAAACAGGCCAAACTGGTGCGCGCGGCACAGCATTACCTTGCCACGCTGGCCCGCACCCCGCCCTGCCGCTTCGATGCGGTGTTGCTGCAAGCGTCGGACGGCAGCGGCATTGAGTGGATCAGGGATGCCTTTGGCGGCTGTACATAACGACATAAATCTACTGCGCGGCTCTGGGGTAGGGTCAGGCGGTACTCGCACTCCTCACATACTACTGTGTATGCTCCGGGCGCTGCGTTCCGGCTTCCCCCACCCCAAAGCCGCTCGCTACGATTTCTGTCGCTATGTATAATTTCGGGTAATATCCATACCCACAAACACTCGTCAGGCAAACAATCCAATGAATCTGGCAGGCAGAATCCGCAAACACTTCGACGACAGTGCGCAAACCAAGCTTCAAACGAAAGACGCCCTGGCGCAGCCGATAGCCGACGCCGCACAGGCCATGGTGGAATGCCTGATGAACGATGGCAAAATTCTGGTTTGCGGCAACGGCGGTTCCGCCGCCGACGCGCAGCACTTTGCCGCCGAACTGCTCAACCGCTTTGAAATCGAGCGTCCAGGGCTGGCCGCCATCGCGCTGACCACCGATAGCTCGGTGCTGACTTCCATCGCCAACGATTACGATTTCAGCCTGGTGTTTTCCCGGCAGGTGCGCGGGCTCGGCATGGCCGGCGATGTGCTGCTTGCCATTTCCACCAGCGGCAATTCGATCAATGTGGTCGAGGCCATACACGCCGCACACGAGCGCGGCATGCGCGTCATTGCCCTCACCGGCCGCGAAGGCGGAACGATGGGGGAAATACTCGAAACGGGTGACATTCATATCTGCGTCAACGTGGGACGCACGGCGCGTATCCAGGAAGTGCACCTGCTTACATTGCACTGCCTGTGCGATGCCATAGACCATTTACTGTTAGGAGGTGAATAATGCGTTATCTCAATTATCTGTTGCTCGCTGCCATACTCGGTGCGTTGCAGGGTTGCCCTGCGGTGGTTGCCACAGGGGTGGGCACCGGGGCGTTAATGGCGGCGGACCGCCGCACTACCGGCACCTATATCGAAGATGAGGGCATCGAAGACAAGGCAATCAGCCAGATAAGCACCAGGTACAAAAATACCGCGCATGTGAATGTCACCAGTTTCAACCGCCATGTGCTCATCACCGGCGAGGCGCCGAATGATGAAACCAAGGCCGGGATCGCGCAAATCGTCGCAGCTGTATCGAATGTAAAAGCGGTCAGCAATGAACTGGTGGTGTCCGGTCTCACCGGCATCACCTCGCGCAGCAGCGACAGCATCATCACCGGCGATGTGAAGATGCGCTTCCTCAACAACAAAGTCTTTCAGCCTAACCACGTCAAAGTCATTACCGAAAATGGCACGGTGTTCCTGATGGGCCTGGTTTACCGCAAGGAAGCGGAAGTCGCCACTGAGATCGCCAGCACCACGGGCGGGGTGCAGCGGGTGGTCAAGGTATTTGAGTACCTCGACTAATTCCAATTCCACTTCATCGGCGATACTGCGTTGACTTCGAATTGAAATTGGAATAGGTGTAGCATGAGTGCCCCACCGAACTTCGAGCAGAAAATCTGCACCCGCGCCGATTTCGCGGCGCGTGCCGCCGTCCTGCCACGTCCACTGGTGTTCACCAACGGCTGCTTTGATGTGCTGCACCGCGGTCACGTCACTTATCTGGCGCAGGCTCGCGCCTTGGGCGCGGCGCTGGTGGTGGGCGTGAACAGCGACGCTTCGGTGAAACGCCTGGGCAAGGGTGAAGATCGCCCGCTGAATTCACAGGAAGACCGCATGGCTGTGCTGGCTGCGCTGCAAGCAGTGGATCTGGTGGCGGTGTTCGACGAGGACACGCCGCTGAATTTAATTCTCGCCTGCCGCCCGGACGTGCTGGTGAAAGGCGGCGACTGGCCGCAGGATAAAATCGTCGGCGCACGTGAAGTACAGGGCTGGGGCGGCACGGTGCACAGCATCCCGTTCTTGCATCAACATTCCACTACCGCATTACTGAACAAGATACGCGCATAATAGGCAACCATGACCAATCCAACAGAAATCACCTTGCATCAGCAATCCAGGCAACTGGAAATCGCCTTCGATGACGGCGCGCGCTATCACTTGCCCTTTGAATTCCTGCGCGTGCATTCGCCGTCCGCCGAGGTGCGCGGACACGGCGTGGGACAGGAAGTGTTGCAGGTCGGCAAGCAGAACGTGAATCTGCTCAATGTGGAGCCGGTGGGCAGCTATGCACTTAAAATGACCTTCGACGATGGCCACGACAGCGGCCTTTACACTTGGGAATACCTGCACGAGCTGGGCAAATACCAGGATGCGTTATGGCATGACTATCTACGCAAGCTGGAAGAGGCGGGCGAAAGCCGCGAGCCCCGCCCGCAGGATGCAGGCGGCCAAAAACCGCACGGATGCGGACATTGAACCATAGGTATCTGCCATGACCAAAACCACCCATTTCGGTTTCGAGACCGTCGCCGAGGAAGAAAAGGCCAAGCGCGTCGCGGGCGTGTTCGATTCCGTTGCCGATAAATACGACATGATGAATGACCTCATGTCGGTGGGCCTGCACCGCCTGTGGAAACGCTTTGCGGTGGGTGTGAGCGGCGTGCGCGAAGGCCAGCGCGTGCTGGACGTGGCGGGCGGCTCGGCAGATATGTCGCGGCTGTTTCTCAAGCAAGTCGGCAGCAGCGGCCAAGTCGTGCTCACCGACATCAACAACGCCATGCTGCGCGTCGGCCGCGACCGCCTGCTCGACGAGGGCATCGCCACGCCCGTCACGCAATGCGACGCCGAACACCTGCCGTTCCCCGACAATTATTTCGATTGCGTCAGCATCGCCTTCGGCCTGCGCAACGTCACGCACAAGGACGCGGCGCTGCGCGAGATGCAGCGCGTGATCCGGCCGGGCGGGCGCGCCATCGTGCTGGAATTCTCCAAGGTCGCCAAACCGCTGGAAAAGGCCTACGATCTCTACTCGTTCAAGCTGCTGCCGAAGATGGGCCAGCTCATCGCCGGCGACGCGGATAGTTATCGTTATCTCGCCGAATCCATTCGCATGCATCCGGGGCAGGAAGAACTGAAAAAGATGATGGAGGAAGCTGGGCTGGAGCGCGTCGAGTACTTCAACCTGACCGGCGGTGTGGTGGCGGTGCATCGGGGGTATAAGCTGTAAGCGCCGCATTCGAAAATCTTATTGCCGTGTTTTGTTTTACATGGATCGATAAATCAACGAGGTAAAAACAATGGCCCAGCTTATACGGCAAGTTATTCCAGAATATCCGGCATTTTTGCCGTCTACTTTACGTTAGCCGTCAAAAACCACAGGGACAAAACGATGACCGCGCTTCAAATCATTCGCATTCCAATTCTGCCTTTTGGCATGGTGAATTCTCATCTAATCCTGGGTGCAGGCGGTTGCATTCTTGTCGATGCAGGGCTGCCAGGGTCGGAGTCTAAGATTGAAAAGGTGTTGGCAAAGCACAGGCTCACGTTCAGGGATATAAAACTGATCGTGGTCACCCACGCCCATGTGGATCACGCCGGGAGCGCAGTTCTTCTGCACGAATTATCAGGGGCACCTATTGTGGCTCACGAGGACGATGCCAAACATTTTAGCGGTGAGACGCCAATGACTTTTTGCCCCACTGGATGGTTTGGCCGTCTATTTCTCAAAACACCGTTGATGTTTGAGAGCTATAAGGGTTTTGAACCAGACATCTTGCTCTCGAATGACAACACTCTAGACCTAAGTCGCTACGGCATTCCCGGTACAATCAAACACACTCCGGGGCATACGGCAGGCTCCATCTCGGTAGAACTTTCTACTAAAGATGCCTTGGTCGGCGATCTTATTGCCTCAGGAATCCTGATAGGCGGCCTCGTTAGAACAAACCATGCCATACGCCCGCCCTTTGAGGATGATCCGCGCACTGTAGGCTTAGCGCTGCAACGCCTGCTTGATTCCGGCATGGAAAGATTTTACATGGGGCACGGTGGCCCATTAAACGCTGGCGAAGTCCAGCGTCACGCGCATGATCTCATGACAATGAAAACAAGGTAGTTGGCGTGTGGATAAATTATAAACGGCTAACCCTACGCTCAAGCGGGACTGCGCAAAAGCGCGCAGCCCCTTAGCTCCACGTT
>JACREC010000086.1 GCA_016218445.1 Nitrosomonadales bacterium | reverse complement strand
GTCAGCCCCATCTCGCGCATGGCCGCGCCGCCGCTGGTGATGGGAACCAGCATGGCGACGCCGAGCGCGTTGATTTCTTTCGGGGTGATGACGACGAAGCGATGCCGGTCTTTCATTTCACGACCCGCAACCGGATTGGGATTCACCCAATAAACATCGCCCTGCTGCGGAACGCGGCGGCGGATCATGCGATCTCGCGCCCTGCCGGTTTGCCTTCCCGCGCCCAAGCTGTTTCGGCATTGAGCTTGGCGATTTTTGCGGGGGTAACGCCCTGCAACAGTTCGGAGAGGGAATAGCGGCGTTTGTTGGCCGCAGGACGCGCCGTCAGAACCCCCTCAGACACGTTCAGCTCCAGCTTGCTACCCACTTCGATGTGGAGCATTTGCATCATATTCGCCGGAATGGTGACGACGGCAGCACCGCCTTGCTTGCGCACATTTACGGTTGTCATGGCATCCTCCTGTTCATGGTTGCACTTTGTAGCACTTTTGGGTGCTCATTGCAAGCTTCAGCGCCACTCTGTCAACCTTGATAAACAACCTGCCCATCGACAAGGGTGTAATGCACCTTGCCCTGCACTTCGAAACCATTGAACGGCGTATTCTTGCCTTGGCTCTTCAGTGCGCCGGGTTCGATTTTCCAGTAGGTATCAAGGTTGAACACGCACACATCAGCGGCCGCGCCGACGCTCAGATGACCTGCGTCCAGTCCCAGTATGCGCGCGGGTTGCAGAGTCACTTTATGAAGCGCGTCGCTTAACTGCAGATGATCCAGCTCGGACCACTTCAACACCAGCGGCAGCAGCAATTCCAGGCCGGTTGCGCCCGCTTCCGCTTCGGCGAACGGCAATTGCTTGGCATCCTCATCGACTGGCGCGTGGTTGGAGCAGATCGCGTCTATCGTGCCGTCCAGCAACCCGGCGCGCAACGCGGCGCAGTCGCGCAGGCTGCGCAACGGCGGAACCAGATGACAATTCGGATCGAAAAAACCGATGTCCATTTCCGACAGGTGCACATGGTTCATCGAGACATCGCAGGTTACCGCGAGCCCTTGCTGCCTGGCCGCACGGATCAACTCCACCCCCGCCGCGCTTGAAATGCGGCAGATATGCAGCTTCACGCCCGTCTCGCGCGCCAGCATCAACATGGTGGAAAGTGCGATGGTCTCGGCACACACCGGGATGGCGGGCAGGCCGCAACGCGTCGCCACTTCGCCATCGTGTGCCACGCCGTTCTTGGCGAGAAAGCTGTCCTGCGGGCGCAGCCACACGCTGAAGCCGAAGGTCGCAGCATATTGCATGGCGCGCATCAGCACGCGCGTATCGGTGAGCGGCGCATCGGCCTGGCTGAAAGCCACACAACCGGCATCCGCCAGCTCCGCCATTTCGGTCAGTTCCTGGCCCTTCAGTGCGGAGGTCAGCGCGGCAACCGGATAGACGTGTGCTTGATTCAGATTGCGCGCGCGGTGCTTGAGCATTTCCACCAGTCCCGGCTCGTCCAGTGGCGGTTCGGTCTCCGGCGGGCACGCAAGGCTGGTGATGCCGCCCGCCACCGCCGCATCCATCTCCGATTCCAGCGTCGCCTGGTATTCATAGCCGGGTTCGCGCAGCCGCGCGGCCAAGTCGATCAGGCCGGGCGCGACCACCAGCCCGGTCGCGTCGATCACCCGATCGGCAACAAAGCCTTCCGGCGCAACGCCAATTGCCGCGATTTTTCCTGCTGCGATAAACACATCGCGCACTGCGTCGATGCTATTTTTCGGGTCGATCAGCCGCCCATTTTTGATATGGATATTCATGCCGCCCCCGCCAACATGCTCATCACCGCCATGCGCACCGCGCTGCCGAACGTCACTTGCGACAGGATCACCGAATGCGCGCCGTCGGCGATGCTGGAGTCAATCTCGATGCCGCGGTTCATCGGCCCCGGGTGCATCACA
This sequence comes from Nitrosomonadales bacterium, assembly GCA_016218445.1. Classification (GTDB taxonomy): domain Bacteria; phylum Pseudomonadota; class Gammaproteobacteria; order Burkholderiales; family Gallionellaceae; genus CAITJF01. The sequence continues at coordinate 21,707 of JACREC010000086.1, read as the reverse complement.
ATCGCATCCGGTTTGGCGTACGCCAGTTTCTCTTCGGTGAGGCCGTAGTATTTGAAGTATTCCTGCGCGGAGGGCAGCGCCGCGCCCTGCATACGCTCGTGTTGCAAGCGCAACATCAGCACCACATCCACATCGCGCAGGCCTTGCGCCATGTCGTGATAGACATGCACGCCGAGATTTTCCACCATCGCCGGCAGCAGCGTCTTTGGGGCGACGACGCGCACCTCCGGCACGCCGAGCGTGGTCAACGCATGGATCTGCGAGCGCGCCACGCGCGAATGCAGGATGTCGCCGACAATCGCCACGCGCAGGTTGTGGAATTCTTTTTTGTAGTGGCGGATGGTGAACATGTCGAGCAGCGCCTGCGTGGGATGCGCGTGGCGTCCGTCGCCGGCGTTGATGACGTGGACCTCCGGTGCGACGTGTTGCGCGATCAAATGCGCCGCACCGCTGGACGAATGGCGCACCACGAACATGTCGGCGTGCATGGCGCACAGGTTGTCCACGGTATCCAGCAGCGTTTCACCCTTGCTGGTGGAAGAAGAACCGATGTTGAGATTGACCACATCCGCCGACAGCCGTTTGGCGGCGATTTCAAAAGTGGTGCGGGTGCGCGTGCTGCTTTCGAAGAACAGGTTGAACACCGACTTGCCGTGCAGCAGCGGCACTTTCTTGATCTCGCTGCCTGCGGCCACGTTCACGAAGGAGGCGGTGCGTTCCAGGATGCCGAGCATAATGGCTGCGGACAAGCCTTCGGTGGAGAGCAGGTGCTGCAATTCGCCGTGTTTGTTGAGCTGAGGATTGTTCATGCTAAAACCTCAATTCATGCCACAGAGACCACAGAGAAAACCTGGCAGGCGAAGAAAGCTGCCCGGCAAACCTCTCGCCCTCTCTGTGGTCTCTGTGGCAAACTGTTTTTTCCGAATTCATGCGACCAACCCCGCTGATGGTTCATCGAAATAAGCCTGCAATATCTGCTGCGCGGCAACCTGGTCGAGCAGCGGCTTCTGTTTGATGCCGCGTATGCCTGCTTCAGCCAGCTGAGAACTTGCGGCTGCGGAAGTATAACGCTCATCCACCAGAATGGTGGGCAAATCAAAGCGCCCCTTGAGGCGCTGGGCGAAACGGCGGCACAACCGGGTCAGCTCGTGCGGCGTGCCGTCGTCATTGCCGGGCAGTCCCACCACCAGTGCCGCCGGTTGCCATTCGCGGATGAGCGCCCCGATGGCCGCAAAGCGCTGTTCGTTTTGTTCGCCGTGCAAAGTAGTCAGCGGCTGCGCCGTACCGGAAATGGAATTGCCGACTGCCACGCCGATACGTTTAGTGCCAAAATCGAATGCCAGGAAGGTGCCTGTCAGAGGACTGGAGACTGAGGGCTGAGGACTGAGAGCAGAGGGCGGTACTACAGTTTTTTTTCTGTCTTCTGTCAGCGTAGCGTCTGTCTTCGATCCTCTGACCTCATGCATGCCCCGCATCCTCCGAGAGTGAGGCGTAATCCACACCCAGCAGCTCCATCGCGGCTGGCAGGCGCTCTTCAGCAGGCAGTTCGAACAGGATGTGCTCGGAGGCCGAAACGCTGAGCCAGGCGTTTTGCGACAGCTCATGTTCCAATTGCCCCTGCGCCCATCCGGCATAACCCAGGGTCACCAGCAGGCTGTGCGGCCCCAGCCCTTCGCCGACCGCTTCGAGAATATCTTTGGAGGTGGTCAGTGCCAGCTTGTCGTTGATGCGCAGGGTGGACTGCCAATTCCCCTGAGTGTCGTGCAACACGAAGCCGCGCTCGGTCTGCACCGGGCCGCCGAAATGCACCGGCAAATTTTTAAACTCGGCCTGGTCCAGCGGAACCTTGATCTGCGCGAACAGATCGCCCAAGGTGAGGTTGATCGGGCGGTTCACGATGATGCCCAGCGCGCCCTGCTCGTTGTGCTCACAAACGTAGGTGAGCGACCTGGCAAAAACAGAATCCGCCATGGACGGCATGGCGATAAGGAAATGGTGGCTGAGATCGAGTTGAGACATGGGCGCTATTGTAAACCCATGGGGCGGCCTTCACAATTTTGTCTGGCTTAATCAGTGGTTCCCCAAGGCACAGCGACAATAGCGGCAATGTGTCGCAGCAAATCTTCCTCCTGATAGGGCTTGCCGAGATACACATTGGCACCCAGTTCATGCGCGTGAGCGCGGTGCTTTTCGGCGGTGCGTGAAGTAATCATGATGATCGGCAGGTGCCGGGTCCTCGGGTCGCGGCGCAAGTGCTTGGTCAATTCGAAGCCGTCCATGCGCGGCATTTCGATGTCAAGCAACATCACGGCCGGATTGATTTCGCCGAGTTGTTCCAGTGCATCCACGCCGTCCTTGGCAGTCACCACAAGATACCCGGCACGGGCAAGCAGGCGGCCGGTGATTTTGCGTACGGTGAGAGAATCATCCACCACCATTACCAACGGCGGCGCTGGCATTGGTTCCACCGCTGCGGCTTTGGCGGTTTTGCGCGCTCCCAGGATGTGCTGCGCCAACTGCGCCGGGTTGAGAACCAGCACCACGCTGCCGTTACCCAGCACAGTCGCCCCGGTAATACCGGGCAAATGCGCCAATTGCGGACCCATGTTCTTGACCACCACCTCCTGATTGCCGATGAGTTCATCCACGTGCACCGCCAACCTTTGTTCGCCGCTGTGCAACAGCAATACCCGGTTGTAGGGGTGGCTTTCCGGCATGCATTCCTCATTACCCAGCAAGCGCGGCAAATAATGCAAGGGGTACGGCCTGCCCTTCCACTCGACCCGCCCCTGGCGGTAGATGCCTTTCAGCGCCGCAGGTTTTACCTGCTGCACCTGTTCGGCCATGCCCGACGGGATGGCATATACTGCTTGCCCGGCACGTACCAGCAAGACTTGGGTTGCCATCAGGGTGCGCGGCAGGTGGCTGATGAAACGCGTTCCTTGCCCCCGCTTCGAGGACACTTCGATGCGCCCGCCAAGGGCGGTGATTTCGCTGCGCACCACGTCCATGCCCACACCGCGCCCGGACACTTCCGTCACCTCTGTTGCGGTAGTCAAGCCGGGCGTGGAAATCAGCTGCATGACCTGCTCATCGCTCGCGTTTTCATCCATCTGAGGCATCATGCCAAGCTCCACGGCTTTCTGGCGCAGGCGTGCGAGGTTTATGCCGGCGCCATCATCGCTGAACTCGAATATCACCTCATTGTTTTCCTGGCGCAACGACAGGCGAATAACACCGATTGGCGGCTTGCCCGCACGTTCGCGCTGTTGCGGGCTCTCCAGCCCATGGGCAATGGCATTGCGCAACATGTGCTCAAGTGGCGCCGTCATCCTGTCCAGCACACTATGATCGAGTTCCACTTCCGTGCCGCGCAATTCCAGGCTGGCTTTCTTGTCCAGTTCCTTGCAAGTCTGCCGGACGATGCGATACAGCCGTTCACTGATGCTGGCAAACGGCACCATGCGGATCGCCATCAGGTTTTGCTGCAATTCGCGGTTGAGATAGGTTTGCGCCGAAAGCGCGGCAGATGCCTTATCCAGATTCTTCAGCAGGGTTTGCTGCACCGTCAGCACATCATGCACGCTTTCATTCATGAAGCGCGTCAATTCCTGGAGGCGGGTAAAGCGGTCAAATTCCAGCGGGTCGAATTTCTCCGCCGTGCTTTCAAAAAGTGAAACACGCGCCTGCATCTGACCCTCGGCCTGAATCTCTATTTCGCGCAACTGCCCGCGCAAGCGGCTCACGCTGTCAACCAGCTCCAGCAGCCCGTCCTTGAAACCGTGCAGTTCGGCTTCGACGCGTGACCGCGTCACGCTTATTTCACCGGCCTCATTCACCAACCGGTCCACCGTGCCGGAACGTATGCGCAGCATGGCGGTGGGCATGGCAAGTCGGGCTGTGTCTCGGGATGCCGCCGCTCCAACGGTGACTTGATCCGCAAATGGTTCTCCGCTGCGTAACTGTTGCAGCGCATTGGCAATGCCGTCAAAACAGTTTTCCAACTCGTCCCGGAAGGTCGCCTCATGCTGCGCCTGCGACATGGCTTGAACCACGCGTTCTTCCATGTGGTGTGTCAGATCGCCTACGTGCATTGCGCCCGCCATGCGCGCACCGCCCTTCAGGGTGTGCAGGTTGCGTTGCAGGCTGTGGCCGAGCGCCATATCCTCCGGCCGCCCGCACCAGGCGCGCATATCGTTGCCAACCTGCGGGAAAATGTCGTTGGCATCCTCCAGGAAAATCGGCAACAGATGTTCGTCCACGTCATCCTGCACCATGCTCTCTTCCATGGCGGGCTGGGCGCGCTGCGCAACTTTGGCCGGCTGTTGCGGGGCCAGGGTTCCGGATATGTGTGTTTCCGGTAAAGGAACTTCCGGCACAGGCTGCGCTGCTTTCGCCTGCTCCGCCGCCAACTTCCCGTCAGTTTGCAACCGGGCAATCAGCTCCGGCTGCGCCTGTGGTTCCTGGCGATTGCGCACCGCCAGGCTCATATCATCCAGCATGGCAACCGTGCGCTCCAGCAGCGACAGTTGCGCACCACTCAGGGCAATCGGATGGCCCATATGCGCCTCCAGCCACTGTTCCAGCGCGTGGGCCAATTCAGCGATCTGACTAAAGCCCATGCTGCGATTGACCACTGCCAGCGCATGCGCCTCATGCAGGAAACCTTCGCTGACGGCAGGATGCCGGCTCTCCCGCAAATCAGCCAGGTGCCACAACAGGGCGGCAACATGCTGTTTGGCCTGTTCCGTGGCAATGCCCAACCCGGATGGTGAAAGCGCCGCCGCACCAGCCGCCGGTGGCGGCGGTTCCGGTTCCCGCCCCAATTCCAACTCCAACTCCGGCTCTGGCGCCACGATGGCGGCAGGAACCTCCGCTGGCGCGCCAACGCAAACGGGTTCTGCAGATTGCGCAATCTGCATTGATTCCGCGTCAGTTTCAATCTGCTGCGCGACCTTTACCAACCCGCCTGCCTCAACCTGCGTGCTGCCCTGTGTGCACAGTGCATTGACCCAGCCCTTGAATGCCGCTTCCGCATCCAATATAAATTTCAGCAAGCCCGGCGTGGCGGGTTTGTTTCCCTGCAACCACTTGTTCATTGCCCGCTCAACCGCCCATGCCGCCTCGGCCAGATCAGTCAGCCCGACCATGCGCCCGCTCCCCTTCAGGGTGTGAAAACCGCGCCGGATGGTGACCAGCGGCTCGCGGCTCTCCGGATGGAGTTGGATAATTTCAAGATTGGCGTGCATGCTATCGAGCACTTCCTGCGCTTCTTCCAGAAACACTTCCAGCAACTCATCGCCCTCCCACAGCGCGTGCGCGGCAACGGCTTGCACGGCTGTGTCCGGGGCTGGCTTATTGGGGGTTTGCGTCTCGAGGAATTGCGTGATGATCGGCTGTTGCAATGTCTGCATGTCCTGTAGCGCGGAATCCAACGGCGCGCTATCCGGCTGTTCTCCCTGCGCCAGACTCTGCACATACGCTTGCAGCGCGCTCAGCGCCGCAGCAACGGTGTGCATTTCCCCGGGCGCGGGACTGCCGCCAGCCGCATAATATTCCACGGCTTGCCGCAAGGTGCGCAGCAACTGTTCAGGCCGGTCCAGCGCCAGGAGATGCAAACCGCCTTGCGCCTGATGCAGCAATAGCCCCGGCTGCGTGAGCGCCTGGGATTTGCCCGTAGCGCCGAAGAAGCTGTTTAAACCTTGCTCGACATGCTGCAAGTTGGCCTGTATTTCGCTGAGCAGGGCTGCCGTGACGCTGGTCTCTTCCATGCGGCAATGCAGCGAGACCAGGTCGGCAAGCTTATTCTCATCCTGCGGCGTGTTCGCAATGGCCGCCTGCAGCCGCTGGCAGAGGATGCGCGCCTGCTGGTGAAATTCACTACTCAGATGACGGTAGTGTTCCATGCCGCCGCCCAACAGCAACAGGGCCATCGCCATGTCCAGCGCAATATGCTGGATTTGTTCGGCGTGATGCGCCTGTGACACGCTGGTCTGGATTTGACGGCACAGGTACTGCAGGGTGTTGCGGTCCAGCTGGTCCGCAAGCGAAACCAGTTGTGCCAACTGTTCGGCAAGCTTCGGTGTAACAGACCTTGCATGAACGCACTGCTCCCAGCCTTCTTTTGCTTTTTCGAGTTGCGCCCGCATCAGTTCCAGCACCGGACCTGTTTTACGGGTTGGCAAGGCGCAGGCTTGCGGCAGATGGCTCTCCAGCGCATAAATGCGCTTGACCTCGGCCACGGTATCGCTTACCTCGTTGCTGCATGCGACCAGATAAAGCATTTCACGCAGGCTGCCGTGCGTGTCGGCAAGCTGTCCTTCAGCCAGTGATTTCATCTGCAGGTCTATCCGGCTGAGCAGTTTTCTGGCACCCTGCCCTGGCGGCAGGCTGTGGTAAATCATGCAATCCAGCAGGGCGGACGCTACCCACCAGAATGCCCGCTGCCGATCCTGCGGTACACACCCCATAATGGCCTGCACCGCGTTGCGCATGGACTGCAACGCTTCAGCGGGACTGTCCTGGCGCAACCATTTGAGCAAAGCCGCCTGGTACTTGCCGCGCTCCTCCTTGATGCGCGCCTGTGGCGTATCTCCCGGCGGCTGTGCCAGCACGGGCAGCGGCAGTTCCACCTGCAAATCCGGAAAAAATAAATCCGCTTCAAAAGACATCTCCATGCCGCGCGCCTGCTGTAATTCCTGATACTGCGGGAACAGGCACAATGCCGGGTTGCCGGCGCCCTCGGCCAGCGCGTCGAGGTAATTGGTCAAGGCAAACAGGGCGTGTTGCAAGGGGCCACGGTACACAGATGGGGGAGACAGCATCCCGCTAAGAAGTTCTTGCACCAGCACTTCAATTTCCCCGCAAAACACCATGACCCCATCCAGCGACAGCGTTTGCAACGCGTCACAGGCATGGTGAAACCCGGCGCGGGCGCTTTGCAACGCCTCACGGTTAACCTCAGGGGCGGCGAAATAAACCTCCAGATCACTGCTCACCTGACCCAGCAAGCTGTCCAGCCCGGGCTTCGCCGATAGCAGCGGCAAGGAATTGAATTGCGCGGGAGAAGTCATTGTGCCGCGTCAGGCCCGGTCACAGCTTGAAGCCGGAAACGGAATCTTTCAGGCCGGTCGCCAGGCCCGCCAATTCGGCTACCGAAGCATTGGCAAGCCGGGTGCCAGCCGTAGTCTTCTCGGTAATGTGCAATATTTCTGTCATGGAATGCGCCACTTCACGCGCCATATCGGCCTGCACCTGGGTGGATGCTGAAATGCTGCCGATCAGTTGCGCCAGCTCGTTTGACACCTGTCCGATCTCGCGCAACGATTGCCCTGCGGCAACCGACAGTTTTGCCCCCTCCACCACACCCTGCGTGCTTTTTTCCATCGCCGCCACTGCATCCTGCGTATCGCCCTGGATGGCTTTTACCAGTGCGCCGATTTGCTTGGTCGCCTCCGCGGATCGCTCCGCAAGACGTTGCACCTCTTCCGCCACCACCGAAAACCCCCGCCCCGCTTCGCCGGCAGATGCCGCCTGAATCGCGGCATTCAACGCCAGCACGTTGGTCTGCTCGGTAATGTCGGAAATCATCTCCACGATTTCACCAATCTCCTGCGAGCTTTCGCCCAGCCGCTTGATGCGCTTCGAGGTTTCCTGGATTTGCTCGCGGATACCCTCCATCCCGGCGATGGTGTTCTGCACCGCCTGCGCGCCCTGTTCCGTCACCTCCAGGGTGCGGCGCGCCACTTGCGCAGATTGTGAGGCACTGGCATCCACCTTCTGAATGGATTGGGTCATCAATTGCACTGACTCGCCCACCCCGGTTATTTCCCCCGACTGTTTCTGCGCGGCATCCAGCAATCCAGCGGAAATCGTCTCGGTATCATGCGTCGCGCGCATTACCTGATCGGACGCGGTGGTAATGCCGATGACCAGCTTGCGCAATGCACCGATGGTATAGTTCACGGAATCGGCAATCGCCCCGGTAATGTCATCCGACACGGTTGCTTTGGCGGTCAGGTCGCCTTTGGCCAGATTGCTCAATTCATTCACCAGGCGCAAAATGGCTTCCTGGTCGCGGCGGTTTGAACGCTCAGCATCCCGGGCACGGCGGCGCGAATCGTCCAGATACACCTTGCTTACCAGCATCAGCATCAACAGCACCAGCACGCCCGCAGTTATCATGACGACGCCGGCCAGCCGCGTTGCAGGCTGGTACGCATCCACCAATTTTTGCGTATAGCTCATCAACACTTCGCTGTTCTCGGCAATCGCTTTGCCCGCACGCTTCGCGCCCAGCCAGTTTTGCGCGTTGGCCGTAACGGCTTCGGCGGAAGTTCGATACTCATTGAACAGGTTGTTTATTTTTACGGCCAGCGGATCACTCACTGGAAACGTTTTCAGCAGTTCTTCCGCTTCCAGCAAATCCTGTTTGATGGATGGCACCTGTCCGGTTTTTGTCTCGGCAGTTACGTTGGACAGCATCGCGGCATCCCTGGCAATCCGCTCAAGCATCAGGCTTAAACGCACGGCACGCTCTTTTTGCGCCCCTTGCGCGCTGGCTGCCAATTGCTGCGTCAAATCGCGCAACTCCTGCCCGCTGGCATTAATCGCTGCGCTAGCCCGACCCAGCGTCATCAAGCCGGGGCGCGCCGCTTCCAGCGCCTGGACATCCGTCATCATCTTGCCGGAGCGTGCCATCAGGGCATCCAGCGCTGCACGGGCATCACCCGATGTCGCAGGCAAACCGGCGTCCCCTTTGTCCAGCAACGTCAGGATCGAATCAAAGGATTCCCGGCTTTGTGTCAGGTTCTCAAATGCCGGCTGGTCGCCTGACAAACCCTGTTCGGCGTCCTTGGCCAGCCGTTGCGACAACATCAGCAATTTACTGGATTGCGCCACATAGCGCGCATTTTGCGCCGCCGCGCGGTTATCCATAAAAGCTGCGGCTGCCGTGATCAATATCAGCCCCAGCAAAATACCGCCGAGTATCTGCAGTTGCATGGCGACTGGCAGATGTCCATGCAACGGGATGGAATAGACGCTTCCTTCACCATGGGCAGTGCTGGATGCCTGGACGGTTTTCCCGGAAGCCGCGGCGGATTTTTTGGGTCCGTTAATTATTGGTTGGTTGAATGCCATTCATCGCTCCTTGGTTGTGCAGAGTTCTTTAACAGGAAATGCTAACTTTCCACATGCAAAAAATCAGGTTGCTTGAGCAGCATGGACACATTCAATTGCCGCCAGATCTGCCCTTGCTGATCCTGGTATTGAACCCCGCCGCCCGCTTCACTGCGGCGCCACGTGCGGATATTGCGCAAGCCAAGCACGCGGTTGACCAACAGCCCCGCATTGAGGGTAAATTTTTGCGCGACGAGCAAAACCCGGCTCCGCCCATCACGCAACACTTCGGCCTGCCCCATGAATGCCGCCAGATCCACAACGCTGTAAAAATTGCCGCGCACATTTGCCACGCCGCAGTACCAGGGCTTGGTAAAAGGCACCGTGGTTATGGACGGTATTGGCAACACCTCGCTGATGTCGTCCATTTCCACCAGCCATAAATCTCCCGCTATCTGTATGCCCAGGGTAGAGGCCTGCTCACCCGCCTGTCCCTTGGCCTGCATACGGTCGGTCAGCTGTTGCTGAAACTGGCGAAGATTGATCCGGTTGGACATATCAGTTCAGCAAAGCAATTCTGCCCACAGGGCGAGAGCTTCTCTTCTTATTGGCCATTGCTGCCTTCCCCTCGCTTGCCCCGTGTGTACTTGATGGTCGCATCAACCATGCTCTTCTTGCTGAATGGCTTGATCAGGAACAGGTCCGACCCGACCAGTTTGCCCTGCGCGCGGTCAAACAGGCTGTCCTTGCTGGTCAGCATGATGACGGGTGTGTTCTTGAATTCGCCGTTATTCCTGATCAGCGTGCAGGTCTGATAGCCATCCAGCCGGGGCATCATGATATCAACGAAGATTACATCCGGATGATGCTCGACAATTTTGGACAGCCCGTCAAAGCCATCCTCCGCAACCACCACCTGGCATCCGGCCTGTGTCAGGAAGATCTCCCCGCTGCGGCGTATGGTGTTGCTGTCATCGATGAGCACTGCCTTGATGCCGGACAGCGGCATGTTATCGCTCACGTTCACCCCTTTCCTGAAACATTAGATGGCAATTGTATGGCTTCCCGCTTTTCTGCCAGCGCCCGTTAATCCATCCGGGAATTCCGGCTTTCGATACTTCCGCAATTTTCCTCTATCTTTGCCAGAAACGCGGCGTAAAGATAATCAGCAAAGTGAAAATTTCCAGCCGCCCGAGCAGCATGGCCAAAGTACAGACCCAGGTCTGAAAATCGGTCAGCCCCGCATAATTTCCAGCCGGCCCAACCACACCCAAACCCGGGCCTGCGTTATTGATACAGGCAATCACGGCGGAGAACGAAGAGACGAAATCCAGCCCGCTGATCACCAGGGCAAAAGTCAGCGTGACCACACTCATGAAATACAGGAAAATAAACCCCAGTACCGAGAACACGATGTTGTTGGGTATCACCTGCCCGCCTATTTTCATCGGGTTCACCGCAGACGGGTGCAGCAGCTTGAGAAATTCGCGCCCGGCCTGCTTGAACAGGATCAGGGTGCGTATCATCTTGATGCCGCCGCCGGTGGAACCTGAGCTGGCCGTAATGCAGCTGAGAAACAGCATCCATAGCGGCGCAAACGTGGGCCACCGGTTGAAATCCACGCTGGCGAAACCGCAATCCGTCGCTATGGACACCAGGTTGAAGCTGGCGTAGCGCAAGGCTGTCCAGAAGCCCGGGTAAGTACCCTGCCACCACAGGAATACGGCTATGCCCAGGCAGCTTGCCAATACCAGCGCAACGGTGGCAATAGCCTCGGTGTCGCGCAGATAAATCTTCAGGTCTTTTTTGCGCCACACCAGAAAGTGCGTGGCGAAGTTCATCGCCGCAAGCAGCATGAAAACAATCAACACCAACTCAATCGCCGGTGAATTGAAATAACCCACGCTGGCATCATGTGTGGAGAATCCGCCCAGCCCCATGGCCGCGAAAGCGTGGCATACCGCATCCAGCCAGTTCATGCCGGCCAGCTTCAATGACACGATGCAGGCCACGGTGATGCCGAGATAAACCAGCCACAGGTTGCGCGCCGTTTCGGTAATGCGCGGCGTCAGCGTGGAATCTTTCATCGGGCCGGGTGTTTCCGCCTTGAACAATTGCCGTCCGCCAATGCCGAGCAAAGGCAGAATAGCCACCGCCAGCACGATGATACCCATGCCACCGACCCAGTTCAATTCATGCCGCCACAGGTTGATAGCAGGCGGCAAGCCATCCAGGCCGGTCAGCACGGTCGCACCGGTGGTTGTTATGCCGGACACGGTTTCAAAATACGCATCGGTGAACGACAGGTCGGGCATCACCAGCAGCAGCGGGAGCGTGGCGAAGGCCGGCATCGCCGTCCACATTGCCGCCACCAGCAAGTAGCCGTGCCGGATGGAAAGCTCGCCTTTATGACGGCGTGTCAGCAGCCACATCAGGATGCCGGCAACAAAAGTCCACACCATCGCCAGCGCAAAATCAATCAGCGTGCCGTCGTTATAAACCAGTGAAGCAACGATAGGTATCAGGTAGGTAATACTGAACACCACCAGCATCAGCCCCAGTGCATGGATAACTGTCAGGGTGCGTTGCATCAAAAGAATCCGAGATTAACCTGGAACAGTTTCTCGACCTTGCGCACCATGGCTTTGTTGATGACAAACACGATGACATGATCTTCGGCTTCGATGACCACATCGTGATGCCCCATGATGACTTCGCCGCCACGCACAATCGCGCCGATGGTGGCGCCTTTGGGCAAGTCGATCTCGTCAATGCGCCGCCCCACCACCTTGGAAGACTCGCGGTCGCCGTGCGCCACCAGCTCCAGCGCTTCCGCCGCGCCGCGCCGCAGCGAATGCACCACGGCCACATCGCCTTGCCGCACATAGGCAAGCAACGAGCCGATGGTGACTTGCGCCGGGGAAAGCGCGATATCTATCTTGCCGCCCTGCACCAGCCCGACATACGCGCTGCGGTTGATCAGCGCAATCACCTTGCGCGCACCGCCCTGCTTGGCCAGCAGCGCGGACATGATGTTATTTTCGTCGTCGTTGGTCAGCGCGCATAATACATCCACGTCGGCCACGTGCTCCGAAGCCAGCAGGTTTTCATCGGTGCCGTCACCATGCAACACCAGCGTATGCGTCAATTCGCCTGCCAGCCGTTCACAGGATTTCTTGTTATATTCAATCAGCTTGACCTGATAGTCCCGCTCCAGGGAAAGCGCCAGGCGAAACCCGATATTGCCGCCGCCCACAATCATCACGCGCTTGGTCGGCTTGTCCATGCGGCGCATTTCTTGCAGCACGGTGCTGATATGCCCGGTTGCCGCGATGAAGAAAACCTCGTCGCCTGCCTCGACCACCATATCGCCTTCGGGAATAATCGGGCGGTCTTGCCGGAAAATGGCGGCAACACGCACATCAACATTTGGCAGGTGGCCCCGCATATTACGCAATGGATTGCCCACCAGCGGACCGCCCTCGAACGCCTTCACCGCCACCAGCGAAACGCGCCCATCGGCGAATTCCAGCACCTGCAAGGCTTCGGGAAATTCGATCAGCTTGCTGATATAGTCGGTGAGTATCTGCTCGGGGCAGATAGAGAAGTCCACGCAAAAATTCGCTGGACTGAAAATTTCGGGGTGCCCGAGGTAATCGGCGGCGCGGATGCGCGCAATCCGGGTTGGTGTGTTGTACAGGCTGGCGGCCAGCTTGCAGGCCACCATGTTGACTTCGTCGCTTTGCGTCACCGCCAGCAGCATGTCAGCGTCGGCGATGCCGGCCTGCTCCAGCGTGGAAGGATGGGAAGCATTGCCCACCAGGGTGCGCAGGTCGAAACGGTCTTGCAGCACGCGCAACTTTTCTGCGTCGGTATCAACCACGGTGATGTCGTTGGCTTCGCTGACCAGGCTCTCCGCCACCGTTGAGCCGACCTGTCCCGCACCCAGTATCAAGATCTTCATGCCAACCCCCCAAAGAGTATTCTTAAAAGCTGTTTCAAAAAATCAGCGAGCGGCTGTCAGGCGGGGAAGGCAAGAGCGCAGGAACCGGAATGTACATGAAAGTCTGCCGCTTCCCGGCCTCGGATTCCGAGCACCACCCGACCTCGCATCACAGTCGCGCAGCATTTTTTCAAGCAGCTTTTTATTGCCGCGCGCGTATCCAGCTTTTCCATTCTTCGAACACCGCCGGGTCGAGCGCCGCAATCACCGAACGCTGCCACACGCCACCCTGGCCGAAATCGTTGCAATCCAGGCAACACGCTTGCCCGCCCGCCTCCTGCAGCACCAGGGAACCGGCGGCATAATCCCATAGCTTCTGGCCGCCGTGCAAATACACGTCAAAGCGCCCCGCCGCGGTATAGCACCAATCCAGGGTGCTGGCGCCGAAGTTGCGCTGCGAGCAATACGGCGGAGCGGCAGCAAGCTGTGCCGCCAGCTTTCCATCCAGCCGTTTCATGTCCACATTGGCCAGCGCGCCGGACAAAGATGTTGCGACGGTGCGGCTCACCAGTTTTTCCCCGTTCAGGAAAGCACCGCACCCCAGCTCGGCGGCAAACGCCTCATCCGCCACCGGGTCATACACCACGCCGAGCGTGCTGCGCCCCTCGCGTATCAACGCGACGGAAACCGCGAAATACCCCAAGCCGCGCACGAAGTTGGAAGTGCCGTCAACGGGGTCTATGCACCACACGCCCTGCTTGCCCCCAACCCAGGACGCCACCTGCTCCGCCTCGCCCATTTCCTCGCCGATCACCGGCACGTTGAGAATGGCCTGCAGCTTGCGCGTAAGCGCTCCCTGCGCGGCGGTGTCGGCCTCGGTGCACAGGCTGCCGTCGCTCTTGCGCTGGTGCGCCACCTTCATGTAGCGCGGCATAATCTCCTCCGCCGCCACCAGCTTGACCGCCGCCACCACCGCTTTCAGCGTGGCGCTCATGGTGTTAGCGCGCGGTTTCATGCTTCCACTTGATGGAACAGCCCATGCTGGCGATCTGCTCACGCGGCCCTTGCCCGGTCTGCGCCACCTGCACCATGGCGTTGAACAGGTCGCGCGACGCATCCGCCACCGCCTCCTTGCGCGAGGCATCCAGGCGGCCACGGTACTGCAATTCGAGATGGTTATTGAAGCCGAAGAAATCCGGGGTGCAGACCGCGCCGTAATCCCTGGCGACCTGTTGCGTCTGGTCCCACACATAAGGGAAAGGGAAATTAAACTCCTGCGCCACCTTCCGCATGTTGTCGAATGAATCTTCCGCATACTCGGCGGGATCGTTCGACATGATGGCGATGCTGTTGATGCCGTGTTGCAGCAGTTCGCGCGTGTCGCGCACGATGCGGTCGCGGATGGCTTTCACATAAGGGCAATGATTGCAGATGAACATCACCAGCAAGCCGTTCCTGCCGCAGGTATTTTCCGGCGTGTAATGCTTGCCATCCACGCCCTGCAGGTGGAACTCGCGCGCTTTCCAGCCAAAATCACAGACCGGGGGTTGCAGGCTGACCATAACTCTAACTCTCCCAAACTACATTTTTATTAGAAGCTGTTTTAAAAAAGTAGCGAGCGCAGCCAGTTTGGGTGCGCCCGGAGCGCAGGAACCGGAATGTACTTTAGTACATGAGGATTCCGAGCACCGCGCAAGCCCAAAATGGCAAGCGCAGTAATTTTTAAAATAGCTTCTTAGGACGTTATATTATCATGCCTACTCTTGCACCCTGAATTCGACCATGTCCGCACCGCGCTTTTATTGCCCCCCGCCGCTGCACCTCGGCGCCACCCTTGAGCTGCCGCCGGAAGCCGCCCACCACGCCCACCGCGTGCTGCGCCTGCGTGTAAATGACCCGGTGCAGTTGTTTGATGGCGAGGGCCATGCGCTCGACGCCACGATCAGTGAAATCAACGGCAAGCGCGTGGTGCTGGGAAAGCTGAAGCCTTGTGCCGCCGAACCACAACCGCCCTTGCGCATTGTGCTGGCACAAGCGATGTGCAGCAGCGAGAAAATGGACTGGGTGGTGCAAAAGGCCACCGAACTCGGCGCCGCTGAAATCCAGCCGGTGCAGACCCGGCGCAGCGTGGCGAAACTCTCCGGCGAACGCATCGAAAGACGCACCGAACATTGGCGTAACGTCACCATCGCCGCGTGCGAACAATGCGGGCGCAATGCATTGCCGCAAGTCCATGCCCCGCAGGAATTCAGCGTCTGGCTGGCGCAGATGCGCGGCATTCCGGATACCAGGTTTATTCTGCTGCCGGAGGCGGCCACCGCCTTGCACGAACAGCCCGCACCACAAGGCAAGGTTACCCTGCTGATCGGCCCTGAAGGCGGCTTCAGTATTGATGAGGTGCAACTCGCCCGGCAGGCCGGTTTCATTCCCATCCGCTTGGGTGCGCGGGTACTGCGCACCGAAACGGCGGCAATCGCAGGCATTGCCGCGCTGCAAACCTTGTGGGGGGATTTCTGACCCTGGTGGGCCGGACGGATAAGGTTTTATGATCCTGGAAAAGCGGTGGGCTACGGCACTGACCTGAATCCTGGCAATATACCAAGTGTGTTAACCGCGGCACTTGGGGCCAAGAGACAGCCCATCTTTCAACAATTCCCCAAGCTCTTCGGCCGGCACCGGCCTGGAGAACAAATACCCTTGCGCATAGTCGCATCCCGCAGCGGACAACAGCTTGCACTGCTCTGCCGTTTCCACTCCTTCGGCGATTACTTTGAGGCCGAGCTTGTGCGCCATCACGATAATGGCCTCGGATAGTGCCAGGTCATCAGAATCTGCCGCCAGATTGCGCACGAATGACTGGTCTATCTTCAGGTAGTCAATATCAAATTTCTTGATATAGGACAGCGACGAATAGCCCGTGCCAAAATCGTCAATCGCGACTTGAATGCCCACATCATGGAATTCGAGCAGTTTGCCCGCAACGTCGGCATCTGCATCCAGCAACAATCCTTCGGTAATTTCAATGACCATGCTTTGCCCCGGCAGCCCCAGCTCCTGCAAATAAGCGGACCATGTTTTGTGCAGGCTGCCAGTGCCATGGAACTGTACGGGGGACACGTTTACACTGACCTGAAGCCTGGCATACTGTACGGGCGACATGTTCACGCTGACCTGAAGCCCGGTGTTGCCCAACGCCTTCCAGCGCTTTAGCTGACGCGCGGATTCCCTGAACACCCAGTCACCGATTCCGACAATCAGCCCGGTTTCTTCGGCCAGCGGAATAAATTGTGCAGGACTGACCAAGCCAAGCTCCGGGTGCTGCCAGCGGACCAGCGCTTCCGCCTTGGCGATGCGGCCCGTAGCCATGTCCACGACCGGCTGGTAATAAACCCTGAACTGGTTGGCAGCCAGCGCGCCGCGCAACTCGTTGATCAGCCGCAGCCGGGCCTGTGCGGCTTGCTGCATGGACTGGGTGAAATAGCTGAAGCGGTTGCGGCCTTTATCTTTAGCCGTGTACATCGCCTGATCGGCGTTCTTGAGCAGGTCTTCTGTCCCGGTGGCATCGTCGGGATACAGCGTGATGCCGATGCTGGCCGACACATAGGCCACTTCATCCCCCAACCGGAAAGGTTCGCCCAGTTTCCGCAGGATACCTTCGGCCACCCGCTCGACACTCCCGATATCGTCGTCGAGTTCCGCCAGGATGACGATGAATTCGTCACCGCCCAGACGCGCCACGGTGTCGGTCTCGCGCACACAGTCGCCGATGCGGCGTGCCGCTTCCACCAGCAGGATGTCGCCCATGCTATGCCCGAGCGTATCGTTGACCTCCTTGAATTTGTCGAGGTCAATGAACAGCAGTGCTATTTTGAATTCAGCGCGATCTGCTTTCTTGATATCCTGCTCCAGGCGGTCATAGAACATGCGACGGTTGGGCAGGCCGGTCAACGTGTCAAAGTTGGCTTGTTTCCATATCAGATCATCGGACTTTTTCCTGTTGGTGATATCGTGAATAAAACCATTGAACTCATGCTTGCCCTCTGCCTTGATCACGGTGATGGACAATTCAATGGGGAACTCATGGCCGTCGCGGTGCATGGCCATGAACTCGACCCGTGAATTCAGGATCGGCCCTTCGCCGGTAAGCAGGAAACGCTTCAGCCCGTTGTTATGCGCCTCGCGGTACTGGGGCGGGATGATCATCTCGTTCATCATCCGCCCGGCCGCTTCCTTCCGGCTCCAGCCAAAAATCTTTTCCGCCTGTCTGTTCCAGCCGGTGATGATTCCTGCGGCATCCATCTGCACCACGGCATCCATGGCAGTCTCAATAACGGCATTAAGTCTTTCCCGGCTTTCAATCAGTGTCAGCTCCGCCCGTTTGTGCTCTTCAAGCAGTTCGTTGAATCCATCGGCCATTTTGTTGAAGCTGTCGCCTACCTGGCTGAGCTCATCGCGCGTGCCGAGCTTGACCCGCACGCCCAGGTCGCCCCCGGCAAAGGTGTATGCGGAACGGACCAGTGTCTGGATGCTGTCGATGATGGCGTAATAGATGCTGACCGACAAATAGACCACCAGCAATAACACCAGAAATGCAATACCGGTATTTGTGTACAGCGTATTTTTTGCCCGGGCAATACGCGCCTCGATGAGAATTTTGGCTGTCGGCAGCAGCGCCCGATGCATTTGTGTGTAGCCTTTGTCAATCTCCGCGGTGGCGATCTTCAGGAAATCATCGGGAGGCGTGGCAAAACGACCGGTGAAGATGTCTGATACCACGAGATCAGTAATTTTCTGCACTGAACCAGCAATGCCACCATATGCCTCCAAGAGTGATTCACGCATCGCCAGATTGTAGCGGCCGGTCTTTTCGAGGTTGATGTTGAGGAGCTTGAGCGTGCTGCCGAGTTCTGACATCATGACTTTCAATTCAATTTTCTGGGATTCGGTGATCTGCTTCCTGGCCAGAATGCCTGTGCCGTATGCACGGATCTGGCCAAAATGCTCAAGCGTATGCGGTAGACTGATAATGGCGGTGTTTATCAGGTAAGACGAGGCGATCTCCTGGTCCAGGGTCAGCAGATATTCATCGGCGACAAGCACCTCGAATAACAGGATCTGCTCGATCAGGCGGGTATGCGCGGCGAAGTTCTCAGCCACCGCCCAATGGAGCCCCTCTTTGCGCAGTTGCTCCCAGTCTGCCTTGATGCGTCGAAAGGCTTCGTTCGAGGTCAGGCCGGGGGGCAGCACCCCCTCCATCGCCTTGAATACCTCGGCGGTTTCCCTTTCCTTGGCGGCACGCCGCTCCCGCATCGCCTCATTGCCACCGAGCAGCGCGGCCGAGATTCCGCGGTGTTGCTGGATGAATTGCACGGTTCGGGAAATCGGCTCAATCAGCGCGAGACCTTGCAGTTGCCGCTGCGAGGGCTGGATAACCTGTTCAAGGCTGGTAAACAGACTGTACACCACCACTGCAATCGCGACCAATGACGCCAGCCACAGCAGCGTAAATTTCCTGGTGTAACCCATGCGGTTCAGCAGGGCGATGGCGGGCAAGAAAATTCTCTGCATTATTTTTTATTCTCCGTCATAGCCATCCATTTATGTAGTTCCACGGGTGAATTGAACTCTCGTCCAAAGCTTGGAGAACTATTACTATGCCGTCGAACTACACCCGCATGTAACACGAATAGTACCTGAATCCATGTAATCCTTCAGCCTGTTCCAATATGATAAATTGATCCTAAAAAGCAGGGACTTGTAGGAGGTTGGTTACGGATTGCTTGCCTTTAGTGCGGAGCATGGGGGCTGATTCACACCGCCCTGATGTAACAATTAGTGACAGCACTTTTTGTTTTCAACTTCAAGGCTGCTAATCTCGATTTCTTCCAGGTTATTGATGAACGCCAATTTGAGGCGATCTATCCATCCGCCTCCGAGATCGGCTCCTATCAACGCCAGTTTGTCCGCAATTTGCCCGGTGGTCACCTGGATGAGGTCATACTGGATTTCGATTTTGTCCCCCTCAATAAGAATCTCATGTATCCCCATCATCTCAAGCAATGCGCGTTTTACCTGTTCGGCCTGTGTCGCATCAAGCGGCGCCGACAGCAAAAGGCGGCGGCGCTTGATGACTTTCTTCCCCTCTTGCGCAGGCGCCTTGTGCCCGGGAAATCCAATATATAAATGCGGGTTCGCCAGAAAGCGTTCCCTGCACTGGGCTGAACAAAATGCGTAATGGCCGCCAGCGTATTCCGTGGCAAATGATGTGGAGGGGACTTGCATATGACAAACCGGATCTTTGACTATTTCATTCACGATGATTCTCCTTTAAATGAATGGACTGCGCGTGTTCGCCACGGAATATGGCTCAGCATAATTCCCGCACCCAACCCATTACTTCGCATGTGTTTGCAAGAACTCGATGACGGTTTCGAGCGTTGCCTGATCGGGCAGCGGTTTGCCCATCGCCTTCATATTTTGCGTCATACGCCCGACCACGCCACGCCATTCATTGGCCGTGTGTTGCCTGGGTTCCGATGGCGAGAATGCGCTTATCTTTCATTGTCCCTGACCCCGATGTCCCGTTTCATCGCCTCGAAAGTTTCCTTGTCGATTTCGCCTTTCGCATAGCGCGTTTTCAAGATGTTTAGAGGCGATTCAGCTTGAGAGATTTTCACTTGTCCATCACGCTCGGTCAGCCAGCGGACGATCAGCACCACGCCGGCGATGATCAATATCCAGAACAAAATCGATGACAACCACATGCCGCCCATCATCCAGCTCCCCGCCCCGTTGTTCATCATGTTTTTAACCTCCGTCAAAGTTGTTTGTGGTAGTTCGATTCTGCTGAGGAACCGGATCAAGCGACGCGTCTGGAGAGTGCCAGCGCGACAACCGGTACTATTACCCATTGCAGCAGTGGCGATACGCCGATCGGAACAAAAGGGGTAACTGGCATCCATTCCGAATATGCCCAGCTTGCCCGCACTCCGGTGCCGAGCCATTCGCTGAACACAGTATAACTGAGGCCGAAGGCGATCGCGACGGCACCCACTCGATGCCAACGCCAGTCGCGTAGCGCACCAGCACGCGTTACGATGAGCGCAAGGAGTAATGCACAGATACCGATGAGCACGTCGCCCAAAGTGCAATGGAGAACGGCATAGGTGATGGATAACGGGGGTGCTTCCCACCACAGGGTATACATCGGCAGTTGGGCGATTTCCCACAATGCGTTCAGCACGGCAAGCGCGGGGTGGTAACGTGCGAGCACGAACCGCCAAACTTTTGGGTCGTGGCACCACATTTCGCTCACCCCGCGCAGCACGAAAGCTGCTTCACGTCCTTGGTAAACGTCTGCGCACACAGCTTCAGGCCCTCGACCATCGTCAGGTACGGAAAGAGTTGGTCGGCCAAATCCTGCACCGTCATATGCGCACGGATGGCGATGGCCGCCGTCTGGATGATTTCGCCCGCTTCCGGCGTAACTGCCTGCACACCTAGCAGGCGCAGGCTTCCGGTTTCCGCCACCAGTTTGATGAAGCCGCGCGTGTCGAAGTTGGCGAGCGCGCGCGGTACGTTGTCGAACGGCAGCGTGCGGCTGATGGTCTCGATTCCTTGGTCGTGCGCTTCCGACTCGGACATCCCCACCGTCGCCACCTGCGGATCGGTGAATACCACCGTCGGCATGGCGGCGAGATCGAGTGTCGCCTCGCCGCCGGTCATGTTGATCGCCGCGCGCGTACCGGCGGCTGCCGCGACATAGACGAATTGCGGCTGGTCGGTGCAATCGCCAGCTGCAAATATGTCCGGTGCGCTGGTGCGCATCTGGTCGTCAATTACAATGGCACCTTGCGCGCTGATCGCCACACCAGCCGCATCCAGTCCCAAGCTGCGCGTATTGGGTGAGCGCCCGGTGGCTACCAGCAATTTATCCGCATGTAATTCGCCTTGGTTGGTAATGAGCACGAATTCGCCATCAGCAAACGACACCGAGTTTGCCTGTGTTTGCGTGAGCACGTCGATGCCATCTGTACGGAATATCTCTGTCACCGCTGCGCCGATCACCGGGTCTTCGCGGAAGAACAAGGTGTGGCGCGCCAGGATCGTCACCTTGCTGCCGAGCCGCACGAAGGCCTGCGCCAGCTCCAACGCGACAACCGAAGAACCGATCACGGCAAGCCTGGGCGGAATAGCCGGGCTGAGCAGTGCTTCGGTCGAAGTCCAGTAAGGCGTATCCTTCAATCCGGGAACCGGCGGAATTGCCGCGCTGGCGCCGGACGCAACGAGGCAGCGGTCAAACGACACCTCGCGCTCGCTGCCATCGCTCAAATGCACGATCAGCGTGTGGCCGTCCTTGAAGCGAGCCTCACCGTGCAGCAGGTTAATGTCCGGGGTGCTCTCCAGTATCCCCTCATACTTGACGTGGCGCAGTTCGTCCACACGCGCCTGTTGCTGCGCAAGCAGCCGGTCGCGCTGGATGGTGGGCGCAACTGCCGATATGCCGCCATCGAACGGGCTTTTACGGCGCAAATGCGCGATATGTGCGGCTCGAATGAAAATTTTCGATGGCACGCAACCGATGTTGACGCAAGTGCCGCCGATGGTGCCGCGCTCGATCAGTGTGACCCGTGCGCCGCGCTCG
>JACREC010000087.1 GCA_016218445.1 Nitrosomonadales bacterium | reverse complement strand
GGGGCCTTGCCCCGCTCCTACATCCGACAGAATTATTGTCGTTATTATCGCAAATCCAAATTAGCCATCAGCCTGAGCAATTGGTTTTGCGGCGCGCCAGCGGCGGCGGGCTACCCCCTCATACGACATCATCCGGCAAGGCAACGGGAACAACAGGCCCTCCGGTTTTTCCGCCGCATCCAGATAGCATGGCGGCATACCGGCAAGAAAAACGGGGACGGCCCCTAAATAATACTCACGCGGATCCATATCGAAATCGGCACACAGTGCTGCCGTGAGCCCGACAAAATTCATGTGCCAGCGCCAGCGGCCCTGCAACAGGATGCGCTCCACTTCAAAGGCAAGCTTGAGATGCGACCCATTGTCCAACCCCTGTTCATGCACGATTGCCATCACCGGGGCAATGCGTTCGTCGTTTCGAACAATAGGCCGACCGTAACCACCGATGCCGCGCTTTTCCTTGATTTCTGCGCGCACCAATGCTTCCAGGTCCGCCCCTTGATCCACCATTTTTTGGGCACGAATCAAAAATTCGCTGCAACGCAGTTGTGAAGCTCCGCCATAAATCGTCGCCTCGGAAACCGCCAGCGCGGCAGCGATGCCGAGCACGCCGGTGCTGCGTGCCGTGCCGGCCAAGGCCGCTACGCGGTTATTCCACAGGCGCGCATCGGGATAACTGGTGTGTGTCCAGATCACGTGCAGCACGCGCATTTGCTGCGGCGTATAGCGACGGCCGGTGACACCAAACAAATAAAGTTCCAGCCAGTCGAGATCCCTGAGCGAGGTAAATAAATCCTGTCCGCGAAACACGACGCGCTCGCCCGGAAAGAATGCCCCCATCTTTGTCGCCAGCCGCCCGACCTGTTGTTCTAACAACTGCGGCCCATTCATATCGCATTCTCCGTTGAGCCTGTTGTCTGGGCTGGGCCGGGGTCGTTCTCCAGTTCAATGCGGAAAAACGGAAAATTCTTGTAGCCGCCATCGCGTTGTTCCAGCGCATGCACCGCGGCACCCGGCAAGCGCAGTAACAGAAACAGCATTTCCCCCTGCGCCGGAGTGCAGCCCAGATCGCGCAACGCCGC
Organism: Nitrosomonadales bacterium; assembly: GCA_016218445.1. Taxonomy (GTDB): domain Bacteria; phylum Pseudomonadota; class Gammaproteobacteria; order Burkholderiales; family Gallionellaceae; genus CAITJF01. The sequence continues at coordinate 1,491 of JACREC010000087.1, read as the reverse complement.
CGCCGCTATGCCGGACATCGCCAGCGGCAGCCCGGCGGCGGATTCCAGCAACGAGCGGTGGTCTTGCAGCCAGGCCAAGGACTCTCCGCAACCCAGACCGGCAAGATGTGCAAGAGTTTGCCTCACTGGTCCAGTGCAGCGCACGCCGTAGGGATCGAAACCGGGCGGATGGCCGGGAGCCGGCCAGACATCCGCCGGGTTGGCAACAGGCTTTGCCGCCAGACCCGTCTGCCACAGCGCCAGGTCGGTGCCGCGTGCCAGCCAGTCTTCCATCGCGAGACGAACTTCGCGCGCGCCGCCGGATGCGCCCGCGCCCACCGCGAGCGCCGCCATCAGACAGGATGCCGAGGTGGAACCGCCGACCCCGCCGCACATCGCGGCATGCACCGCCGCATCGCGCGGCCCCGGATTCGCCAGTGCCATGGCCAGGCCCTCCAGCAATCTGGCCTGTTGCGCTGACGGCGCTTCGCCGCGAAACAGCAGGAACAGGTACTCGATCCAGCTTGCATGACCCAGCAGGTCGCCGTAAACATCGTAGCCGTGGCAATGGCAGGATGCCGCCGCGAACGCGTTATCGGGCTCGGGCTCCTCCTGCCAGATGCGGGTATGGATGGATTCCATATTTACTCCCTTCCCCCGCAGGCGGGGGAAGGGTTGGGGATGAGGGCCTGTAAGTCCCTAAAAACGTGTTTCATGGCACACACCCTCACCCCTGCCCCTCTCCCGCTTGCGGGAGAGGGGAGCTAGTAACAACAGCCTGATAAATCGCTTCCATAACTGCTTCGGTCTCCGTCAACATCTGATTATTCCAAAAACGCAATACCAAAATTCCTTGTGTACGCAACCAGTCATCCCGACGCTGATCGTAATCAACCGCTTCACCATGCTGTCCCCCATCAAGTTCAATGCCCAACTTATTTTCAACGCAATAATAATCGAGGATGTAGCGTCCTACAGGATGTTGTCGCCTGAATTTTGCGCCAACCATACGGCGATTGCGCAAAAACATCCATAGTAAAGTTTCTGCATCGGTCATACGACCACGCATTTCTCTAGCCCAAGCCCGAATATCTTCAGGCAATTTAGCAGGGTGATGTGGCGTGTAATTTTCCAAGTTGGTCTACTCCCTTCCCCCGCAAGCGGGGGAAGGGCTGGGGATAAGGGTCTGGGAGTTCATAGAAACCGGCTTCGTCGCACACCCCCTCACCCTCGACCCTCTCCCGCTTGCGGGAGAGGGAGTAAAGATGCGGGTGTGGATGGATTCCGTGCTCATTCTACCGTCCCCAGCATTCTCAGCCGCAGCCCCATCGGCGGGACTTCTTCCCTGTCAACGCGCACGTCCAGCAAAGTCGGACCCGGATGGCGCAGGATCGCGTCCAGGTCGAGGCTTTCGAAATCCTCGGCAGTGTGGATCACATGGCCCGGGATGCCCATGGACTTGGCCAGCATCCGGAAATCCACCGCCGGCAGCTCAACCCCGACCTGTTCCGC
>JACREC010000084.1 GCA_016218445.1 Nitrosomonadales bacterium | reverse complement strand
CCCATGGTCGGCAGCTTCTACCGCTGCCCTTCCCCCGGCGCCAAGTCCTTCGTGGAGGTGGGTCAAAGCGTGAACGCGGGCGATACCCTGTGTATTATCGAAGCCATGAAATTGCTTAATGAAATCGAAGCCGATCAAGGCGGCGTCATCAAGGCCATTCTGGTAGAGAACGGACAGCCGGTAGAATATGGTCAACCCCTCTTTGTTATCGGCTAGTCTCGCCTGATTAACCATGTTCGAAAAGAAACCGTCCGCCAAGCAAGGCGAGGACAAGCCGCCCGGCAGTTTGCTGAAGCGCGGGATTATACGTGCGACGCCCAAACCGGTGCCCATTGCCATGTTTGAAAAAATCCTGATTGCCAACCGCGGCGAAATCGCCCTGCGTATCCAGCGCGCCTGCCGCGAGATGGGTATCAAGACCGTAGCCGTCCATTCCGAGGCCGACGCGGACGCCAAGTACGTCAAGCTGGCCGATGAATCGGTATGCATTGGCCCCGCACCTTCGTCGCAAAGCTACCTGCACATTCCGGCCATCATCAGCGCGGCGGAAGTCACCGACGCACAGGCCATCCATCCCGGTTACGGCTTTCTGTCGGAGAATGCCGACTTTGCCGAGCGCGTGGAAAAAAGCGGCTTCGTGTTCATCGGCCCGCGCCCCGACACCATCCGCCTGATGGGCGACAAGGTTTCCGCCAAGAACGCGATGAAGAAAGCCGGCGTTCCCTGCGTTCCCGGCGTGGATGGCGCGCTGCCGGACAACCCCTCTGAAATCGTCAAGATCGCGCGCAGCATTGGCTACCCCGTCATCATCAAGGCTTCCGGGGGGGGCGGCGGGCGCGGCATGCGCGTGGTGCATACCGAGGCTGCGCTGCTCAACGCCGTGACCATGACGCGCAGCGAAGCCCAGAATGCCTTCAACAACCCCGTGGTGTACATGGAGAAATTCCTGGAGAACCCGCGCCACATTGAGTTCCAGGTGCTGGCCGACTCTTACGGCAACGCCGTACATCTGGGCGAGCGCGACTGCTCGATGCAGCGCCGTCACCAGAAAGTTATCGAGGAAGCACCCGCGCCCCTGCTCAATGCGCGCCTGCGCAACAAAATCGGCGAACGCTGCGCGGAGGCTTGCCGCAAGATCGGCTACCGCGGCGCGGGCACCTTTGAGTTTCTGTATGAGGACGACGAGTTTTTCTTTATTGAGATGAACACTCGCGTGCAAGTGGAGCATCCGGTCACTGAAATGATTACCGGAATCGACATCGTGCAGCAGCAGATCCACATCGCCGCCGGTGAAAAACTCAGCCTCCGGCAAAAAGACATCGAGTTCAAAGGCCACGCCATCGAATGCCGCATCAACGCCGAGCATCCTTACAAGTTCACACCTTCGCCCGGTCGCATCACCACCTGGCACCCGCCGGGCGGTCCCGGCATCCGCGTCGATTCGCATGTGTATGCCAACTACTTCGTGCCGCCCCATTACGACTCGATGATCGGCAAGATCATCGCCTACGGCGACACACGCGAGCAGGCCATCGCGCGCATGCGCACCGCCCTGTCCGAAATGGCGGTGGAAGGCATAGACACCAATATTCCGCTGCATCAGGAACTGATGCAGGACGCCGCCTTCCTGAGTGGCGGCACCAGCATCCATTATCTGGAACAGAAGCTGGCAGAACGCACCAAGGGAAGCTAGTATGTCCTGGCTTTCGCTGACGGTCACCGCATCTGCACCCCAGGCAGATACCCTGAGCGAGGCTCTGCTGGAACTCGGCGCACTGTCGGTGGACGTACACGATGCGGATGCCGACACCCCTGACGAACAGGCCATCTTCGGCGAACCGGGCGAACCCGCCCCGCATCTCTGGTCGCATAACCGGGTCACTGCCCTGTTTGCCGAAGATGCGCGGATAGACGTCATCATGCTGGAGGCGGCACATGCCATCGGGCTGGAACAGCCGCCCGCCTATCACACCGAAACCTTGGAAGACAACGACTGGGTGCGCCTGACCCAATCGCAGTTCGAACCCATCCGTATCTCGCGGCGGCTGTGGATCGTACCCACCTGGCACACCCCATCCGACCCCACAGCCATCAACATTACGCTCGACCCCGGCCTGGCCTTCGGCACCGGCAGCCATCCCACTACCCGCCTGTGTTTGCGCTGGCTGGATGACCATTTGCAAGGCGGTGAAAGTGTGCTGGATTACGGCTGCGGCTCCGGCATCCTTGCTATTGCCGCCCTCAAGCTGGGCGCAGCCCGCGCCACCGGCGTGGACGTGGATGCACAAGCGGTGCAAGCCAGCCGCGACAACGCAGCCGCCAACCAGGTGGTGGCGCAATTCTGCCTGCCGGATGCAGCCCCGCAACAGCAAGCCGATATCGTCGTTGCCAATATTCTCACCAACCCGCTCAAAGTGCTCGCCCCGCTACTCGCCGCTGCAACCCGGCGTGACGGTCAGATCGTGCTGTCCGGCATACTCAGCGAACAGGCCGAAGACGTGATGCGAGTGTATGCGCAATGGTTTGACCTGAAGCCGCCGGTGATGGAAGATGGCTGGGCGTGTTTGTCCGGTGTGAAACGATGAGTACCTCAACGCAATGCCCCCAGTGCCATACCCGGTTTAAAGTAAGCCAGGAGCAGCTTGATGCGCATCAGGGCATGGTGCGTTGCGGACGCTGCCAGGCGGTGTTCAACGCCGCAGAACATTTACAGGACGACCAGCCCAGCCCGCAACTCGACCTGCCCATCGCACCGGAAGAAACCCGGCAAACGCCAGCCGAAGCTGTTTACCAAGAGCTAGACTTCAGCCGCACGGATACGGTTCACATAAAAACCCCCGGCAAAAAAACCGGGGCCGCCGGACCGGTCACGCTGGCGCAACAAATTACTTTTTCAGGCGGCTTGGGTAATGCACTTCCCGAACCTGCCGGGAAAAAATCCAGCTGGCCATGGGCCGTCGGCTGCCTGCTGCTGTTGATCATGCTGCTGGCGCAGGCCGCGTATTTCTTCCGTGTCGAACTCGCCGCGAACCTGCCCGGCCTCAAGCCCGCGCTCACCTCCTATTGTGGGTTGCTACAGTGCACCGTTCCGTTGCCGCAGAAGGCGGATTTGGTGAGCATCGAGTCTTCCGACCTGGAAGCCGACCCGGCACAGTCCAATTTCATCATCCTCAACGCCCTCCTGCACAACCGCGCGCCTTACGCGCAGGCCTATCCCAATCTCGAACTCACCCTGACCGACACGCAGGACAAGGCGCTGGCGCGCCGCACCTTCCTCCCGGCGGAATACCTCAAGCCGGGCGAGGACGAAAAACAAGGCCTGGCGGCCAACCGCGAGCTCAGTGTAAAACTGAACCTCGACACCACCGACCTCAAGCCGTCCGGATATCGGCTGTTCCTGTTTTATCCGCAGTAGCTCGAGCGGCTTGCTGCCCGTTTCCGACTCCGGTATAGTCCCGCCTGCCGTTCAGACCAATGGGAGAGCGTGCTACCAGCACCGCCGAAGGCGCAACACCCGCAACCGCTCAGGCTAAAGGAACCGTTGGATCAGGCAAATCTGGAGAGCGCTGTTTTACGCAGCCACCGAAGGGGCACGCAACGCGAGTTGTAATCTCTCAGGTATCAAGGACAGATGGGGCGCAGCACGAATTCGTGCTGCGCCCTTTTTCATTTTTCGAAAGACACATGATGCTTAAGCAAACTCCGCTCAACGCAGCACACCGCGCCATGGGCGCAAAGATGGTTGATTTCGGCGGCTGGGACATGCCGGTGAATTACGGCTCGCAGATAGACGAGCACCACCAGGTGCGTAACGATTGTGGAATGTTCGACGTATGCCACATGCGCGTAGTGGATGCGAAAGGAAACGGCGTACGCGCCTTCCTGCGCTCCCTGCTGGCAAACAACGCCGACAAGCTCACGCTGCCCGGCAAGGCGCTGTATTCCTCCATGCTGCGCCCGGACGGCGGGGTGATTGACGACCTCATCATCTACTTCATGAATGAGCGGTGGTTCCGCATCGTGGTGAACGCGGGCACGGCGGACAAGGACATTGCGTGGATGCGCGAGCAGGCGACGAAACTCGCTCCCCAATTGAGCATCACTTCGCGCAATGATCTGGCGATGGTTGCAGTGCAAGGCCCCAACGCGCGCGCCAAAGTGTGGCAGGTGCTGCCACAAACCAAAGCCGCCACAGAAGGCTTGCAGAATTTCCAGGCAGCGGATTGCGGCGAGTACTTCGTGGCGCGCACCGGCTACACCGGCGAAGACGGTTTCGAGGTGATGCTGCCCAAAGAAAAAGTCGAAGCATTCTGGCATGCCCTGAACAAGGCGGGCGTTCCGCCCATCGGCCTTGGCGCGCGCGACACGCTGCGCCTGGAAGCGGGCATGAATCTGTACGGCCAGGACATGGACGAAACGGTAAGCCCGCTGGAATCCGGCCTGACATGGACAGTGGATTTGAAGAGTGAACGCGACTTCATCGGCAAGGCTGCACTGCTGGCAAACCTGCCGACACGCAAGCTGGTCGGGTTAGTGTTGCTGGACCGCGGCGTATTGCGCGGCCATCAGCAGGTCCACACCGCGCACGGTACTGGCGAAATCACCAGCGGCAGTTTCTCGCCCACACTGGAAAAATCCATCGCGCTGGCACGCGTGCCGAAAGAAGTGCAAATCGGCGACACGGTACAAGTGGCGATTCGCGATAAAATGCTGGCGGCAAGGGTGGTGAAATATCCGTTTGCAAGAAATGGCAAAAGCAGTTTGTAGACGCAAGACGTAAGTTGATGTTGTCGCTACGCGGTTAAAACTTACGTCTTATGTCTTACGTCTTACGACTAACAAGGAGATTTGAATGAGCAACCCGAGCAACCTGAAATACACCGCCTCCCACGAATGGGTTAAAAGTGAAGCTGACGGCACCCTCAGCATCGGCATCACCCAACACGCGCAGGAACTGCTGGGCGACATGGTGTTTGTGGAAAACCCGGCGGTCGGCCGCAAGCTCAAGGCCAAGGAAGAATGCGCGGTGGTGGAATCGGTGAAGGCCGCCGCTGACGTGTATGCGCCGGTTGGCGGTGTAGTGACGGCGGTGAATAGCGAGCTGGACAGCGCGCCGGAACATATCAACACCGACCCCTACGGCGCATGGATGTTCAAGATGAAGCCGGACAACGCGGCGGATGTGGCCGCACTGATGGACGCTGCGGCGTATCAGGCCGTCGTCGATAGCGAAGCGCACTAGAAAACAGTCGTTAGTTAGTAGTCGTTAGCCGCTAGTTGGCATTGTCCGCTGCGCGGCTTTAACTAATGACTAACGTCTAACGACTGCTTCACACGACTATTGTTTTTAACTACCAACTAACTTCTAACGACTACCAACTGCCTTATGCCCTTCATCCCCCACACCGAACCCGATATCGCCGCGATGCTCGCCAGCATCGGCGCGAAAAATATCGATGCGCTGTTCGACGAAATCCCTGCCGTGCTGCGCAGCGGCAAGCTCTCCGCCGTGCCCGAGGGCATGAATGAAATGCAGGTATCGCGCCTGATGCATGAGCGTGCCGCGCAGGATGTTCCGCTGCTCAACTTCATCGGCGCGGGTGCATACGAACACCACATTCCCGCGGCGGTGTGGGAGATTGCCACACGCGGCGAGTTCTACACCGCCTACACGCCGTATCAGGCCGAGGCCAGCCAGGGTACGCTGCAAGTGTTGTACGAATACCAGACCATGATTGCCTCGCTGACCGGCATGGATGCGTCCAACGCCAGTTTGTACGACGGTGCATCCGCGCTGGCCGAAGCGATCCTGATGGCGGTGCGCGCGCACAAGAACTCGCGCCGTGTATTGCTGCCCGCTACTGTCAGCCCGCTGTACCGCAGCGTAGCGCGCAGTATTGTCAAACTGCAAAATATCGAGCTGGTGGAAATTCCGTTCAATGCAGCGACCGGAACCACCGATCTCAGGGCATTGGAACAGCACGCGGGCAGCGACATCGCCGCACTGGTGATTCCGCAGCCGAATTTTTTCGGCGCGCTGGAGGATGTGGATGCGCTTACCGCCTGGGCGCATGCGCAAGGCGCGCTGTCCATCGGACTGGTCAACCCGCTGACGCTGGCTGTGCTCAAGGCACCCGGCAACTGGGGCAGCCCTCTCCCCAACCCTCTCCCACAGGGAGAGGGGGCAAACGAATCGCTACGCGAATCCAATATCAGGGGGGCAGACATCGCGGTCGGCGATGGGCAACCGCTCGGCGCGCCGCTGTCCAGTGGCGGCCCGTATTTCGGCTTCATGTGCTGCAAGCAGGCACTGGTGCGCCAGATGCCGGGGCGCATCATCGGCCGCACCGTGGATCTGGATGGCAAGCCGGGTTTCACGCTGACCCTGCAAGCGCGCGAGCAACATATTCGCCGCGCCAAGGCAACTTCCAACATTTGCAGCAATCAGGGGTTGATGGTGACCGCAGCGACCATCCACATGGCATTGCTCGGCGTGGACGGGCTGCGCCGTGTCGCCGCGGCATCGCACGCCAACACGCAAGCCCTTACGGTGCAGGCCAGCAGCATACAAGGCGTGAAGCGGTTGTTCAGCGCGCCGCATTTCCACGAGGTGGTGCTGCATCTGCCGAAGTCCTCTGCGGCGGTGTTGGCCAGCATGGCAGAGCAAGGTGTGTCGGGCGGTTTCGATCTGCAACCGCACTACCCGCAGTTGGGCAATGCAATTCTGGTGTGCGCCACCGAAACCAAGACCAATGAAGATTTGCAACGCTATGTGGCGGCGTTACGCCACGCACTCTAAACAAGGAGAACGACATGGCACACAGCACAGCACTCGGCGGTAACCCCGTGCAACTGAACGGCGACTTTCCAAAAGTGGGACAAACCGCACCGGCCTTCTCGCTGGTGAGCAAGGATTTGCAGGACATCACACTGGCCAGTTTCGGTAACAAGCGCAAAGTGTTGAACATCGTTCCCAGCCTCGACACCGCAGTGTGCGCTACTTCTGCGCGCAAATTCAACGAAGCTGCCAGCAAGCTGGACAACACCGTAGTGCTGGTGATTTCCGCCGACCTGCCATTTGCCTCGGCTCGCTTCTGCGCCGCCGAGGGGTTGAACAACATCAACACACTGTCGCTGATGCGCGGCCGCGAGTTCCTGCGCAACTACGGCGTGGAAATCGCCAGTGGCGTGCTGGCCGGGCTCGCTGCCCGTGCCGTGATCGTGCTGGATGGCAACAACGTGGTGCGCTATACCGAACTGGTCAGCGAGATCAAGAACGAGCCGAATTACGATGTGGCACTGGCCGCGCTGCAAAGTTGTGAAATAAATTCTCGTAGCTATTTAACAACCGTCATTCCGGCGTAGGCCGGAATCCAGCGGGTTTATTCAATAGGCTTTTGATTTTTGTTACCCGTGTTGCGGGTGCTATTTTTCAACTGGATTCCGGCCTACGCCGGAATGACGGTGCTGCTTTAAACGGCACAATTTTTAAAGGCATCCTATGCTGATTTTTGAACGCTCCCACCCCGGCCGCCGCAATGCGGCTCAGGCCCCGAATTACACCGCAACGGTTAGCGGCATTCCGGCCGCGCTGCTGCGCACCGACCAGCCGCTGTTGCCGGAAGCCTCGGAAATGGATGTGGTGCGCCACTACACCGGCCTGTCGCAAAAGAATTTTTCCATTGACACGCACTTCTATCCGCTCGGCTCCTGCACCATGAAATACAACCCGCGCGCCTGCAATACGCTGGCGATGCTGCCGCAGTTTCTGGCGCGCCATCCGCTGGCCCCTGATAGCACGGGGCAGGGCGTACTGGCGTGCCTGCATGGCCTGCAGGAAATACTGAAAGATGTCACCGGCATGGCGGGCGTCAGCCTGATGCCGATGGCGGGCGCGCAGGGCGAATTCGCCGGCATCGCGATGATCCGCGCCTACCACGATGCGCGCGGCGACACGGCGCGCACCGAGATCATCGTGCCGGATGCGGCGCACGGCACCAATCCCGCCACGGCGGTGATGTGCGGCTACACGGTCAAAGAAATCCCGACCGACGCGAATGGCGATGTCGACCTGGACGCGCTGCGCGCCGCCACCGGCCCGCAGACTGCCGGGCTGATGCTGACCAATCCGTCCACGCTGGGCGTATTCGAAAAACAGATACAGGCCATCCAGAAAATCATCCACGACGCGGGCGGCCTGCTGTATTACGACGGCGCAAACCTGAACGCGATTCTCGGCAAGGTCAAACCCGGCGACATGGGCTTCGACGTGATCCACATGAATTTGCACAAGACCTTCTCCACGCCGCACGGCGGCGGCGGGCCGGGTGCCGGCGCAGTGGGCGTGGCGCAACGGCTGATGCCGTTCCTGCCATTGCCGGTGGTCGCCAAAGAGCCTCCCTCCCCCCCACCCTCTCCCACAGGGAGAGGGAATTCTCACGGGGTTGGGGGAGAGGGTAGCTACCGCTACCTCACGGAAAAAGATTTACCCCAATCCATCGGCCACCTGTCCGCCTTTAGCGGCAACATCGGTGTGCTGCTGCGCGCTTATGTGTATGCGCGCATGCTGGGCGCGGAAGGGATGCACCGGGTCGCGGAATTCGCCACGCTGAATGCCAACTACCTGATGGCGGAATTGCACAAGGCGGGTTTTACCGTCGCCTTCCCGCAACGCCGCGCCAGCCATGAATTCATCGTGTCGATGAAGCCGCTCAAGGATGCCACCGGCATCTCCGCGATGGACGTGGCGAAACGCCTGCTGGACAAAGGCTACCATCCGCCCACCACTTACTTCCCGATGCTGGTGCCGGAATGCCTGCTGATCGAGCCGACCGAGACCGAATCGAAGGAAACGCTGGACGCCTTCGTCGCCGCGCTGAAGGAAATTCGCGATGAAGCGTACGCCACGCCGGAACTGATGAAGGGCGCGCCGCATACCATGCCGGTGCGCCGCCTGGACGACGTGAAAGCGGCACGCGAACTCGACCTGACATGGAAACCCGCAACAAACACCCGCGCGGCCTGACGCATGTCTGGCACGCAACCCTGACCGCACTGGCGGGGCTGCGCGCCGCGTGGCAACACGAAGATGCGTTTCGCCAGGAAGTGCTGATCGCGGCGATTGCCATACCCGTCGCGCTGCTGTTGCCTGTCAGCCCTCTCGGCAAAGCCCTGATGATCGCCAGCATCCTGCTGGTGCTGATCGTCGAACTGCTCAACTCCGCACTCGAAGCGGCGGTAGATCATACCTCGCTGGAACAGCACCCGCTCGCCAAACGCGCCAAGGACGTCGCCAGCGCGGCGGTATTGCTGAGCATCGTGAATGCGGTGGTGGTGTGGGGGCTGGTTGTCACCTCCACTCCGTTTTAATAATGTTGAACTGCATTTGTAGGTTGGGTTAGGCCAGCCCTCACCTCAATCCTCTCCCGCCTGCGGGAGAGGAGGCGATCGTCCCTTCCCCCTTTGGGGGAAGGTTAGGATGAGGGAAGGTTGGCCGTAACCCAACAGCCTGCACACATTATTGTTGGGTTATGCTACGCTCTGACGATTTCTCACGCGGCTTGCCGCGTAGAGAATCGCGTAACTTTGCTGAACCCAACCTACGAACTACGAACTGCCGGATTCCGGATGATACAATTCGCGCCTCTCAATCCAGCCGAGGTTTTGCGATGCACACCCTGATTTGCGGTTCGATGGCCTACGACACCATCATGGTGTTTCAGGATCAATTCAAAAAGCACATCCTGCCCGAAAAAATTCACATTCTGAACGTGGCGTTTCTGGTGCCGGAGATGCGCCGCGAGTTCGGCGGTTGTGCGGGCAACATCGCTTACAACCTCATGCTGCTCGGAGCCCGGCCGCTGATCATGGCAACGGTGGGCGACGATTTTGGCCCTTATGCCGTGCGTCTGGAAAAGCTTGGTTTGCTGCAACGGCATATCCGCTATGTGCCGGACAGTTTCACCGGACAGGCGTTCATCACCACCGATCTGGACGATAACCAGATCACCGCTTTCCATCCCGGCGCGATGAGTTTCTCCGAGCATAATCATGTCGGCGACGCAAAGGGCATCAGCCTCGGCATCGTCTCGCCGGATGGCCGCGCAGGCATGTTGCAGCACGCGCGCGAATTCCACGAAGCGGGTATCCCCTGGGTGTTCGATCCGGGCCAGGGCATGCCGATGTTCAACGGCGAAGAGTTGCTGCGCTTTGTCGAGCAGGCCGACTATGTGACGGTGAACGACTACGAGGCGCAACTGTTGCAGGACAAGACCGGCAGGAAGATTGCGGAGCTCGCCAAGTCCCCGCGCGCTTTCATCATCACCCGCGGCGGCGAAGGCTCGACCATCTACGCCGACGGCAAGGAAATCATCATCCCCTGCGCCAAGCCCACCGCGCTGCTCGACCCCACCGGATGCGGCGATGCGTATCGCGCCGGCCTGTTGCACGGCATCCAGCAGGGCTGGGATTGGGAGACCACCGGGCGCCTGGCCTCGCTGCTCGGCACGCTCAAGATCGCCAGCCGCGGCGGCCAGAACCATGCCCCGAGCCGCGATGAATTGAAGGCGCAGTTCCGGCAGCACTTCGGTTATGCCATAAGCTTGTAACGGTTGCTGTCATTCCCGCGCATAACCAGCCTGCGTGTGTTGTTGGGGCTTCAGCCCCTTACAACCACGGTGTACCTCTTGCGGGTGTACTTTGCTGGCGTTGTTTGCCAGCTTAGTCGAATGGCTATAACCAATGACTTGCCCAGCGTATTTTGCTGGGTTAGTCAGATGGCTAGTAGTTTTATCAGTAGTTTCACCAGCGGGACAACATTGTTTTTGTTTTGTCTGCTGCGCAGAATCTTTGACCGGCTGGATTCCCGCCTGCGCGGGAATGACGAAACTCTTCGATCACGCTCCATGAACAAAGAATTCCTCGCACACCTCTGCACGGCCATCCACGCTACGACGCAGCGCCCGTTCGAGGTGCGCGACGCCACTCCCGTCGGCGGCTACGCAAGGCAGGCGGAGCAGATGATGCAGAAGTTACTGGTAGAAGTAGGCTGATAACGTTGCTCAGTGGCGCGCCGCTGGCGGCGCATCTGTCGCAGGGCGGGGCTGGGCCGCACCGGCTTCTGCCTGGCGAATACGTTGTTCGCTTGCCTTAGTAATGGCCTCCATGCCTGCCTTGACCGCAACAGTCTCACGCTCAAGTAGCATCTCGAATTCCTTTGGGTACTTGGTACGAACCAGAGCCTGCGTTACCCAGACAAGAAACGGCGGGTTCTTCATAAGAAGGTTGGTGATCGCAAATAGGCGAACAATATCCTCATTTGCTTGATTCAGGAACGGTATAACTTGGGCACATCTATCGCGCGTTAGCCGTGCGTTTTCCAAGTAGTCACTTCCGGAAATGGTCTTTGAGATAAAGGCATCGCGAATCTGACCGTACGCCCGATTTATGGTTGCCAAAGACTCATTCATTTTCTTAAGACTTGTATTCAACGAAGCTATCTCGTTAATGAAATCGAGATTCGTCAGGCCAATCATTAGCTCCGTATCGAGCTGGTATTGGTGGAAGACATTCATGTAGATTGGACGATTGCCGGATATCAATCGCGCTTCGGTGAACACACCGATGCAATCGTTTGCTATGTAGAGATTGTCACTTGTGGTATTCAGACAATCGTTGAAATAGTGCTGAAGACGGACTAGGGATGTATGGTTTTTTTCCTTTCGGTCATACACCTTCTTCATTGCATCGCCAAAGCGAACAAATAAGTACGCGAAAAACGCACCAGCGAAAGCTCCTAGAAGAGCGCGGAAAGCTTCAATATCAGTAGCCTTCCATGCGTCCCAAAACACCCAAGCTGCTGAAGACGCTGCGATAGCTGCAATGATTGCAACGATTGCAATGCCAAGCCAGAAGAGAATTGATTTCATGCGGTCATAGATGAAAGTGTTGTGAGGTGGTACGTAAAGTAGACGACAAAAACGCCAAAGATTCCGGCGCGACTTTTCTTCTTGTTGCGAAAACTATAACGGGAATTACCATCCCTCGGCCCCGAGCCTCTGCGTCGTACTCATCTGCTCACCGCCATGACGCTCTGGATCGTAGGCCGCTAGGCGTTGCTCCAGCGTCAGCGGCACATGCTCCACCGAGGAAACGATGATGTGCTCACCTTTGATGGAGTTGCACACCTTCAGATTGTTTCGACGGCGTTTGATATCGAGAACTGTTCTGGACACGGCATACCCTTCAAGCAAAATACTCAAACTCGAATCTATACTTGCTGGACTGTTTGGTCAAACGAACACATCACCAATTCTTCGCCACCGGGTTCTTGCAGCTCACCTGGAACAGTTGGCGATCTTCGAGCCGGATGGCGCTCATCGGCCCGCCCCACAGGCAGCCGGTATCCAGCGCGATGACGCGGCGATCCAATTTCAAGCCCAATGCAGACCAGTGGCCGAAGATGACGGTGGCTTCGGCACTGGCGCGGCCCGGCACATTGAACCAGGCCCAGTAGCCTTGCGGGATGTCTTTTTCCACGCCCTTGAACTTGAATTCCATCTCGCCCTGCGGGGTGCAGATGCGCATGCGCGTGAGGGCATTGGTGATGACGCGCAGACGCTTGTGTCCGGTGAGGTCGTCCTGCCACTGGTTGGGGTTGTTGCCGTACATGCGCACGAAAAAATCGTGATAGTGCTCGCCCCGCAATACAGCCTCGACCTCATGCGCAAGCTGTTGCGCCTGTGCCACCGTCCAGCTTGGCAACAAGCCGGCGTGCACCAGCACATAATCGCCTTCGGCATGCAGCAGGCGCTGGCTGCGCAGCCAATCCAGCAGTTCATCGCGGTCCGGAGCGGACAGAACCTCGTCCAGCGTGTCGCTGCGGTGCAGTTCGGCCACACCCTCGGCCACCGCGAGTAGGTGCAGGTCGTGGTTGCCGAGTACGGTAATCGCGCTGTCGCCCAGCGATTTCACCAGCCGCAGCACATCCAGTGATTCCGGACCGCGGTTGACCAGGTCGCCCACCAGCCACAGCTTGTCCGCTGCCGGGTCGAAGCGTATTCGTTCCAGCAGTTGCCGGAATTCGGTGCAGCATCCTTGTATGTCGCCTACGGCGTAGGTTGCCATGTTTGAACACCTGTTAGAATAGCGCTAAAGCGTAACAGATTTTTGCTACAAGAAAATGAAACCCATTCCATTCAACAAACCGTTCATTATTGGCCGCGAATTGTCCTACATCGCCGATGCCGTGGCGCAGGGCCACCTTTCCGGCGACGGGGGCTACACCAAATCATGCCACCGCTGGTTTGAGGAAAAACTGGGGGTTCGCCGCGCGCTGCTCACCCACTCCTGCACCGCCGCGCTGGAAATGGCCGCCATCCTGTGCGACATCCGGCCCGGCGACGAGGTCATCCTGCCTTCCTATACTTTCGTGTCCACCGCCAATGCCTTTGTATTGCGTGGGGCCGTGCCGGTGTTCGTGGACATCCACTCCGATAACCTGAATATGGACGAAACATTGATTGAAGCGGCAATCACCCCCAGGACCCGCGCCATCGTTCCGGTGCATTATGCGGGAGTGCCGTGCGAAATGGACCGCATCATGGCCATCGCGCAGCGGCACCAGCTGCTGGTGGTGGAGGATGCCGCACAGGCGCTGCTTTCCACCTACAAGGGCCGGGCGCTGGGCAGCATCGGGCACTTCGGTTGCCTGAGCTTTCACGAAACCAAGAACATCATCAGCGGCGAGGGCGGCGCGCTGCTGGTGAATGACGAACGCTTTGCCGAGCGTGCGGAAATCGTGCGCGAGAAAGGCACCAACCGCAGCCAGTTCTTCCGCGGCGAGGTGGATAAATATACCTGGGTGGACATCGGCTCATCCTATCTGCCGAGCGAGTTGATCGGCGCTTTCCTCTACGCGCAGCTGGAGCATGCCGACCAGATCACCGCAAAACGCTGCCATATCTGCACCGCCTATGCAGCGCAACTGGCGCCGCTGCAACAGGCGGGCAAGCTGCGCCTGCCCGCCTTTGACGGCGACAGCAACGGGCACATGTTCTATGTCATCCTCGACAGCCTGGCCACGCGCACAAAATTAATCGCGCACCTCAAGGCACAGGGCATCCATCCGGTATTCCATTACGTGCCGCTGCATTCCTCTCCCGCCGGGCGCAAGTATGGCCGCACCGCCAGCATCATGACGGTGACGGACAACCTGAGCGAACGCCTGTTGCGCTTGCCGCTGCACTACGAAATGAGCGATGAAGACATCGCACGGGTAAGCGCGGCGATACACGATTTCTTTATCTGCAGCTACCGATCTTTACGTAATTCATGACAGATACATCTACAGCAGCCGTCATTCCGGCGAAGGCCGGAATCCAGACAGTTATCAATATCCCCACGCAGTGGGGCAACACCCAAAATGCGGCTTTGTCCGCTGGTGGAACTACTGATAAAACTACTAGCCATCTGACTAACCCAGCAAAATACGCTGGGCAAGTCATTGGTTATAGCCATTCGACTAGGCTGCCAAAAGACGCCAGCCAAGTACACCCGCAAGAGGTACACCGTGGTTGTAAGGGGCTGAAGCCCCAACAACACACGCAGGCTGGTTATACGCGGAGTTATATAACAAGCTGGATTCCGGCCTTCGCCGGAATGACGGGATGGTAGGTTTCGCATACTGTCTTCAATTATGTGAAGCTCAATAAATGCTGTTCAACTCCTACGGCTTCATTTTCCTGTACCTGCCGGTAGTGCTGCTGTGCTTCTTCCAGCTTGCCCGGTTTAGCCACGCCTTTGCCGCGGGCTGGCTGGCTTTCGCCTCGCTGTTCTTCTATGGCTGGTGGAACCCGGCCTACGTCGGGCTGCTGCTGGGCTCGGTGGTGTGCAACTACAGCTTCGGCCTGTGGATCGCCAAGGCCAGGGTCAGGGCTGAGAAAGCAGCGCTCAGCACCCGGTCCGCAGCACTCAGTCCGCAACGCCTGCTGTTCGTGGCGGTCAGCGCCAACCTGCTGCTGCTCGGCTACTACAAATACGCCAACTTCTTCCTGGGCAGCATCAGCAGCGTGGCGGGCGCACATCTTTCTTTGGGCGAGATCATCCTGCCGCTGGGTATCTCGTTCTTCACCTTCACCCAGATCGCCTTTCTGGTGGATACCTACCAGGGCAAGGTGAAGGAATACAATTTCATCCACTACACGCTGTTTGTCACCTATTTTCCGCACCTCATCGCCGGGCCGGTGCTGCACCACAAAGAAATGATGCCGCAGTTCGCGCATGCTTCGACCTACCGTTTCAATTACGAGAACATGGCGGTGGGGCTGACCATCTTCTTCATCGGCCTGTTCAAGAAAATCATTATCGCCGATGGCATCGCCGCTTACGTCGGGCCGGTATTCAACGCGCCGGCAGCGGGGGTGCAGCTCACCTTCATCGAGGCCTGGGGCGGGGCGCTGTGCTACACGCTGCAACTGTACTTCGATTTCTCCGGCTATTCGGACATGGCCATCGGGCTGTCGCGCATGTTCGGCGTCATCCTGCCGCTCAACTTCCACTCGCCCTACAAGGCGGTGAACATCATCGAGTTCTGGCGGCGTTGGCACATGACGCTGTCGCGTTTCCTGCGTGACTACCTGTACATTCCGCTGGGCGGCAACCGCAAGGGCAAGGGGCGGCGCTACCTGAACCTGATGGCGACCATGCTGCTGGGCGGCCTGTGGCACGGCGCGGGCTGGACCTTCATCGTCTGGGGCGGGCTGCACGGGCTGTATCTGGCCATCAACAACGGCTGGCACGCTGTGCGCCGCAAACTGGGGCAAGACCCGAACCAGCCACTTTCCAGACCGCTTCATCTCGCTTCCGCGCTGCTCACCTTCCTCGCCGTCACCGTGGCTTGGGTGTTCTTCCGGGCGGATACGTTCGGTCATGCGCTCGCCATTGTGCAGGCAATGAGGGGAGGAAACGGGTTCGCGATACCGGACGCGTGGTTGCCCAAGTGGGGCGCGTTCGGACTATGGCTATCCGCGCATGGTGTGGCCTTCGGCGCGACCAACGGTTTGATCGGCGGCGGCGCGATCAACTGGATCTGGATTCTGCTGCTGATCGTGTGGCTCGCACCCAACACGCAACAGATCATGGCGGACTATAAACCCGCACTCGACATGCCCGATGCGCGCAGGGCGAAACGCCTGTTATGGCGGCCAACAGCAACTGCCGCCGCGCTGGTTTGGCTGCTGGGTTTCATCGCCGTCATCAACCTGAACAAGCAGTCGGCCTTCCTGTATTTCCAGTTCTAGAAATGAACCGTTCCCACAAACGCTACGTCCGGCTGATGCTCGCGTGTTTTGCGGCAACGCTGCTGCCCATCCTCGCGCTGAACCTCCAGCTCGGCAGCCAGACGCTGGGCAACACCAGCCGGGTCCGGCAAGCCAGTACATGGCAGCAGGCCACGCATGGCGTGACCTATGCCCCGACCCTGAGCGACACCGGGTTATTCAAGACGCTGCGCCTGCATGATCGCCTGCCTGAGATCAACGGCGTAGTGTTCGGCTCTTCCACCGTGCTGGGCGTTAGCGCAGCGGCGTTCCCGCCGCCGATGAAGGCCTACAACTTCGCGCAGACCGGGCATGGGCTGATATCCGTGATCGGTGAGGCGGAATGGTTGATGGCGCACACGGACAACGTTAAATATCTGGTCATCCCGCTGGATTGGTCACTCGGTTTTATTTATGCGGAAGGTGAACCGGTGCCAATCGACCTTGCCATAGCGGCCGCACAGCAACAGGCAACAACACATGCCAATACCGTTCCGCTGCTGGACAGGGTGCGCGATGCGCTTTCCTATCCGCGCGTTGTCAGCCTGTTCGATATTCTCAGGCAAATCCTGCGCGCGCAGGATAGCCGTGCCGTATTCCGCCAGTATTTTCTGCAAGCCGTGAGCGATGATTACCGCTGTGCAGACGGCACATGGGCCAAGGATTTCGACACCATCTACCGCGGCACTTGCACCGGTTTCCGCTTTGATGGCAGCGCCACCTTCGCCAATCTGGAACCGGTAAAGGATGCACGGCCACTGATCCTTTCCGCCACCGTGTCCAGTTCAAAATACACCATCAACCTGATGAGCAGGCAAGGCGAGCCGAATCCGGCCATGCTGCGCCATCTGGCCGCCCTCGCGCGGCAGGCCGAAAGCAAAGGCGGCAAACTGCTGCTGTTCATGCCGCCGCTGCTGCCGGGCATGGAGGCTGCATTCCTGCAACATCCGCAATGGTCAGCCACGCTTGAACATACCAAAGATGCCCTCCGCGCTTGGGCAACGCGGGAAAACATGGTGATCCTGGATGCCGGACAATCCGAACGCTTCGGCTGCAACGCCGCCGAATTCGCAGACGAGCATCATGCTTTTTCGACCTGCTATGCCAAGGTATTTGCGGCATTCTGGAGCAATTATTCACGCACCGGTGGCAGCAACATCACATGGCCATCCGGCGGCCTTTACTGATGACGATCATGCCCAACATTTCTGCCAAAACTTTCTGGTGGCTATTCGCGCTCGCTGCGTTGAGTTTCCTGCCCGCACTGAATTTTTATTACGTCGGGGAAGAAGCCATTTTCCCCATCACCTCGCTGGAAATGTGGCAGCACGGCACATGGTTGAAGCAGTACCTGTATGGAATGGATGTGCAGCACAATCCGATGTTCAACTGGCTCATCATGCTGCTCTCCGCACTGGCGGGATGGGAACACGTGCTGATAGTCACGCGTGCCTTAACCATCTGCGCAACACTGGCTGTCGGGCTGCTGCTGGCATGGCTGGCACAACACCTGTTCCGCGATAAAACGTTTGCCGCATTCGCCGCTGTCGCCTACCTCACCATGGCAGATATGCTGCTGTATCACGGCTGGCTGAGTTATGTGGATCCCTTGTTCGCGATGTTCATCTTCGCCGCCATCAGTGCGCTGTGGATAGGCGTACTCGAACGGCGCACCGGACTTCTGCTTGCGGCAAGCACATTGCTGACCTGCGCGTTCCTGAGCAAGGCGCTCACAGCTTATGTGTTCTACGGTGCGGCATTATTTGTGCTGCTGTTCGATGCCAGGCAGCGCGCCTTTCTGCTGCGCTGGCCCGCGCTGCTCATCCATGCCGTCACCTTTGCCGCACCGCTGGCCTGGTTCGCCCTGATTCCCGGCGGGCATGCGCAGAGCGGGCGGATGTTCGCAGAGATATTGTACAAACTGGCATTTCCGGAAATGACCGCCTATCTCACCCGGCTGGTTATGTACCCGGTAGAGATATTGATCTGGCTGTCGCCGATAATGCTGCTGGCGCTCTATTTCTGGCTGCTCAAGCGCAACCGGAAGGATGAAGTGGAAGGCCAGCGGTTGTTCAGGGTCGCATGCTGGATCACGCTGTTGAATTTCCTGCCCTACTGGCTCTCACCGCAGGGCGGCATGCGCTATCTGTTGCCGATCTATCCGTTGCTGGCGCTGGTCGCCGCGCGCATTGTCTGGCAGTCGGGCGAGGCGGCAATTGCGATGGGCCGCAAATGGATGATCGGTGCGCTGGTGCTCAAGTTCATCGTGGCGCTGGCCGTCTTCCCCTATTACCAGGAGCATTATCGCGGCAAGAATTACGACGATGCGGCGGCCGACATCCTGATGCAGGCTAATGGTTATCCGCTGTATAGCGCCGATGTCAGCGCAAGCGGGTTAAGCGTGACGGCCTACCTCGACCAGCGCCGTTACCCGGCAACCGCCTTGCAGTGGCCGCCCGCGCAATGGCAATCGGGTTATGTGCTGGCACTTAGCGCCGATGCGGCGCTGGGTGAGGTTTACAGGAAATACCAGCTTGGCGGTGACGAACTTTATCTGCTGTGCCGCGGCGAAGCCTGCCGCAAATAATGCTAACCCTGACTGCCCACGATGATGCCGAGAACGATGAGCACTATACCGGCGATTTTCAGCGGGGTGACCGGTTCGTGGAAAAACAAACCGCTCGCCATCAGGATCAGCACAAAGGCCAGGCTCATGAACGGATAGGCGTGACTGAGTTGCAGCTTGGTCATCGCTGCCATCCAGAACACCGAGGCAAGGAGGGCTGCCGCAAACGCGCTGATTACCCAGGGATTGAGCAGCAGGTTAACCAGGAAGGCAACTTTGTCCGGCAATACCTCGGGCAACGCCCCAGCCTTGAGCACCTGCCACTTGATGGCAATCTGGCCATACACGGTGAGAATGATGGTCAGGAAGATGTAGAAGTAACTCATTTCACCAGCCGATGATAGATGCACACCGGGTTCCTGAAGCTGAACCCCAGGGATGAATAGAGAGTGAGTGCCGCCACATTGGCAGCAGAAATCGAACTTTTCACTTCCGCACAGCCCGCACCGAACAGTTCATTGCACACCGCGCTCCACCAGTATTTGGCCAGCCCTCTGCCGCTGTATTCTCCGGACAGCGCGTGCAGGATCAGGCCGTTGCCGCTGTGGCCGATGAATCCCGCCAGCACACCCTGCCAGTACAGTCCGTATACTTGCTGCGCTTCGAGCAATTGCTTCAGCCAGTTGTCGTAGCGCAGATCGGCGGCGGCCTTGGGCACATTGAAATCGCGATGGAACCGGCCATGTGCAAACGCGCCGTGGCAGATCATCATTGCCTGTTCGGCATCGATCTCCTTGGAGATGGACGCCTCAGGGTGTTGTGCCGCGCGCAGGCGTTCGGCATTGCAATACGGCTCGATCAGTGTGTCGCAGTAGTAGAAACCATATTCGTACAGCAGCCGATTGTCTGCCAGCGCATCCACCCTGATGGTGTGATGCCCTGCTGTTTGAACAGCTTGCCTCAATGCCGCATCCGAATATTCGGTCAGCTCCCAGGTGGGCATGCCGAACGCCGCCGTGTCCCACGGGGTGGGCTTAATCAGCGGAACCATGTTCACCAAAGGTCGCACGTCTGACGATATACAAAGGACGTTTCTTGCTTTCGTCGAATGTCTTGCCCAGATAAATGCCCATGATCCCCAGAATGGCGATGATGATGCCGCCGATAAAATACAGCGAGACGATCAGGCTGCTCCAGCCTTCTATGGGAGAGCCGTAAAACAGCGCACGGATGAAAATATACACGCCATAGCAGAATGCCAGAAAAGCCATCGTGAAACCGAAGCGGATGGCCAGCCGCAATGGCTTGTCGGAATAGGCGATGATGGTCTCGGAAGCCAGCTTCCACAGCTTGGCAAAGGTATAGGTGGAGTTCCCTTCCAGGCGTTCGGCGTGTTCCACCTCGATACTGGCGCTGGGGAAACCCATCCACTGCACCAGGCCGCCGAAGAAGCGTAATTGCTCGCGCATCCTGCGGAAATTATTCACTACCTTGCGCGACATGATGCGGAAATTTCCGGTTTGTGCGTCGTATTCTATATCAGCCAGATAGCTGAACAGCTTGTAAAACAACCAGGAGGTGCAGCGCTTCAACAGCGGGTCCTGGCGCTTGCCGCGCCGCGCCAGCACGATGTCATAACCTTCCTGCGCCTTGGCATACAGACGCGGAATCTCTTCCGGCCTGTCCTGCAAATCGCAATCCATCACCACCACCCAATCGCCGTTGCAATAATCCAGCCCGGCGGTTATGCCGTAGTGCTGGCCAAAATTCCGGCTGAACTGTATCCCCCTGACACGCCCATCCTGTGCGGAAAGCCGCTCGATGATTTCCCATGAGCGATCCCCGCCGCAGTCTTCCACCAGCACGATCTCGAAATCAGGCGTGATGGTTTCCAATGCGAGCACCAGGCGGCGATACAATTCATCAAGGCAGTTTTCGGCCTTGTATACGGGAACGACGATGGAGATAAGGGGCATTTTCCGGTTCATGGTAGGTTGTCTTTTTATTCTTTCTGGCTTTCCGGTTTTCTGGCAACCAGCAACAGCGAGCCACCAAACGGGAATGATAAACCAAGGCTAATCAAACCTCGCTCTATTTGCATTATTGCCCCCAGCACGGCGTTGGTCAGCCTGCCGACCTTCAAGCCCACCGCCTCCATCTGTTGCTCCATGTCCGCGCCGGATTTTTTCATCCCGCGCGAGGCCAGCAGCAGCGGCAGCAGCAGCGAAACGAATGAGGTCGCATATTCAACCCGGAAGCCCGCACGGGCCGTTTTCTCAATCAACTCCGCTCTTGTGTAGCGGCGCTTGTGGTGGGCAAAGTCGTCAACGCGGCTCCACAGCCAGCGGTGCTGGGGAACAGTCAGGACGATGCCTCCGCCCGGCTTGCAGGCTTGGTACATCTGCGCCAGCGCTGCGTTATCTTCCTCAATGTGCTCCAGCACGTCAAATGCCCCGATCAAGTCAAATTCTTCCTGAAACGGGATGCGGCGCGCATCCATCTGAAACAGGAAGGCACTGGGCACCCGCCGGGCAGTGAAGGCCAAGCCTTCGGTGAAAATATCGCTGCCGCTCAAGCGCGCCTGGGGAAAGGCAGCGCACAAACCGGACAATACAAAACCTGTGCCGCAACCCATTTCCAGCACTTTGCCCGGAGCCGGGAAATATTTACGCATCACATCCATCAGGATGCGGTTGCGCGCAACAAACCAGAAATGTTCTGGTTCAACCGCCACCATCAACTGGAAAAATTCCGGGTTAAAACCGTCGTTCTGGTCGGCAAGTTCCGGGGCGAAAGCCAGAAAACCATTTCGTTCGGCGGGTGTGTTGCCACAGGCCGGACAGGTCCAATCAGGCGTATCGAAAGTCCTTGAGCAAGCCAGACAGCGTTTCATGTCCGCCGCAAATAAACCGCCATGTCGCTGCCTTTATCCAGCATGGCCGCGAGCGGATTCAGCAACTCACCGGCCAGCTTCGCTGCGCTGTAAACCGGTGCTGCGCAATCGCCTTTCTCGCAGAAGCGCACCCCGCGCGTCCGGATACCGGCTACCGAAAAACCGGCGCGCTGTGCCAGCACGTTTGTGGAATGCGGCGTGTAGAAACTGATATGACCGCCATGTTTGGCGATGCTCAGATATTCCCACTTCGCGCCCATCGCCGCCATGCTCCAGCTTGCCGCATTGCCGGTGCCGATCAGCAGGATGCCACCGGGGCGCAGGATGCGCCGACATTCCCGCAACAAGTCGAGCGGCTCCTTGAGATGTTCGATTACCTCGAACAGGGTAATAGCGTCGAATTGCCCATCCGCAAAACCCGCATCCTGCAACAGTCCATGGCGCACATTCAGCCCGCTGTTCCGTGCAGTTGCCACCGCCTGCGCCGCCGGTTCCACTCCTTCCGCGCGGTAACCCAGCTTGACCGCCGCACCGAGAAAAGCGCCGCTGGAGCAACCCACATCCAGCAGCCGAATGTCAGTTTGCGGTTGCTTGAGAAAATTGGCGATCCGCTCGAGAAATTTCCTGCTGCGCCGGAAGCGGCGCGCTACCGAACGCTGATCCGGCAAGGTGCCGTGCGGGTCATCGAACTCCTCCATCGATTGCCAGTACCGTTCCTCCGTGCACTGGCTGAGCAGTTGTCCGCATGCAGTGCAACGCAACAACGCGCCTTCAGGCAGAAGGTATTGCGTGGCTTCCAGCCCGCCAGCGCAACCTACCGGGCAGGTCGTTAAATAAGGCCGTAGCGCTGCACTCATTCCATCTCACCGTTCAGACACTGTTGATAAATTGTCTCATATTCCTGCGCCACCTCACGCCAGCTCCGCGCGAACGGCGGCGGCGCAGAGGGGCGGCGGAGCTGTGCCTCCACCGCTGCTGCCCAACTCGCGGCGGCGGCAGACAGCGGCAGCACCGCCCCCGCTGCAGCGGTCACCTGCGCCGCTGCCCCGCACACATCCGAAACCAGCACCGGAACCTGCGCCGCCATTGCCTCGCTGATGACCATGCCGTAAGGCTCGACTTTGGCCGGGTGCAGCAACACATCAAAATCTGCAAAGTGCGATTTATCGCTCCAGCCCAACAATCGGTAACCTCCCTGCCAGCCGGCAAAGAGATGCCGTACCTGCTCCGGCTCCGGGCCGACCACCCACAGTTCAAGGTTCGGCCGCGTGCGGCGCAATTGCGCGGCAATCTCCGCCGCCAGCGGCAACCCCTTGCGCTGCCATTCCTTGCCCACGAAACCGATGACGCCGCCCTCCGGGGCAACCTCACGCCATGCGCGTGGTGTGGTTGCTGTCACACCGGGCACGATGGGCTGCGTCAATTTCACACTTTGCGCCGGATAATAATGGGCAAGCTGCCGGCGTATGGTCACCGAGTTCGGCACGATGGCGGTTGAGGCGGATAGTTCGCGCCGTTCCAGATATAACTGCATCCAGACCCGCAACGAAAGCAAGCGCCACCAAGGTTTTTCAAAAACGGTGGCGAAGGGCGGGACGTGAAAGGTGGTGACGTGATGCGCACCTAACCGCTCATGGCTGTGGATCAGCCAGCCGGGATGCGGATGCGCCTGAAGCCAATCCATCACGCGTGCACCGAAGCGCAACAGCGACAACCAGCGCGGACGCGGTGCGATTTCACCCAGCTCATGTACCGTAATGCCCTCTGGTTTCCCGGCATGACAGCGTTCGCACACCACTTCGACCTGATGGCCAAGCTGTTGCAGTGCACGCGTCACTTCCCAGACATAGCGCTCCATGCCACCCATCGGGCCATAGCGGCGCACGACGTGCAGAATTTTCATCCTGAAAACGGCAGTTGGTGGAAAATTTTCCATAGTTTCATGCTATGGGGTTGCATTCGTAGGTGCGAATTTATTCGCACCTACATAACCAGCGACTTGGCCAACGTTTGTTGCTGGCCTAGTCGAATGGCTAGTAGTTTCACCAAAACTGCCAACTGCTTTTTCTAGATTCATAAGTACTGGTCTACCCCAAGCGCCGCATGGGTATGCGTCGCTTGCAGCGCCGCTTCCAGCCGCCGCCGGTTTTCTTCGAGTTTGCTGCGGTCATTCTCCCGGTGCCAAAGATGGAACAATGGCACGGAAAAGCGCGCGCTCTTGTGATAGATCCCGGCGCGGATCAGGCGGATCACCAGGTCGGAATCTTCCAGTCCCCAGCCGGTATAGGATTCATCCAGCCCATTCACCTTGAGCAAGTCGGAGCGGAATGCGGAAAGATTGCAGGTCTTGGCACCCTGCCAGCGGCGCGGCGCGAGTTTGCGCAACGGCCCGAGATTCGGCAGCCGGATCAGCGGCAACACGCGCCTGATCTGTCCGCGCCAGCACGCACGCAACCAATCCCCTGTGCTCCAGAGATGGATGGGCAGTTTTTCGCGCAGCACCTGCTCGGTGAAATCGCGCGTCAGCATCAGCCGGTTGCCGGCAAGAAACCAGCCCGGTTCGGACAGGGCGCGATGGCAGGCAACAAAATCCAGCGGCGGAATGCAATCGCCGTCGGTGAACACGATGTAGTCGGCAGCGGTAGCAGCAAGCGCGCGATTGCGTATCGCGGCGGCGCGAAAGCCCTCATCTTCCTGCCACACATGGCGGATGGGGAAAGACGCGCGCGCCCGGAATTGCCGCACCACTTCGGCGGTTTGTTCCGTCGAGCCGTCGTCCGCCACCAGCAACTCGAAATCGCGGTCGGTCTGGGCGAGGCAGCCTTCCAGCACGGCGGCCAATGCATCGGGACGGCTGTAGGTGGTGACGATGACGGCGATGCGCATTATTTCTCTTGGTTCAACAGCATCAGCTTGAGGTAGCGGTAGTAGGTGCCTTCCGCGTTGGAAACCGCGAGCATGAAGCCTTCGCGCCCATCAAGGAATCCGGCGCGCAGGAAATAAGTGCGCACGAAGCTCCACAAACCGCGCAGCACCGCGCCCGTCAGTGTCGCCTTCCTGCCGCGCCGGTGCAGCATCTGCGCGCCTGCGGAAGAATACTGGTTTACCTTGTGCAGCACTTCTTCGAGATCGTCGAAGGCGTAATGCAGCAACATGCCGTGTAACTCTCCCATATTGCCTTCAACGAGCAGGCGCTCATGCACCAGGTCTTCGCTGAAACGCGCCTTGCCCCGCCGGAACAGGCGCGGCAGCAGATCCGGGTACCAGCCGGAATGGCGCATGAACCTCCCGCAATAGCTGGACAAGCGGGGAATGCGGTAGGCAGCAACGGCATTTGTAGCGCTTAGCACCGCTTCGATTTCGCTACGCAATTCCGGCGTAACGCGCTCATCCGCATCCAGCGACAACACCCAATCCTTGCTGGCATAGCCCAACGCACGATTCTTCTGCACACCGAAACCCGGCCAGTCGTTGTGCACGTGGACATGCGGGGTGAATTCGCGGCTGATGGCAGCCGTGTCATCCCGGCTTGCGGAATCCACCACGATGATTTCATCCGCCCACGCCACCGATTCAAGGCAGGCGCGGATGCTGTCCGCTTCGTTCTTGGTGATGATGATGACGGACAGGCTATAACCAGCGACTTGGCGAGCGTTGTTTGCTCGCTTAGTCGAATGGCTAGTAGTTCTATCAGGCATCGCGTTTACCCGTATTAAGGTTGGCAAACAGCAGTGCGCTCATGAAGGCGAAAAACATTCCAGGTACATGATCCCGCAGGTTCGAGTTGAACAGACAGCTCAGCGCGATGGTTATCACCAGTCCGCGTGCGGCATCCTGTTCAAAGGATGTGGGCAAATTTGCCGCATTGCGCCACTGGCTATAGAACAGGTACAGCAGCAAAACAAAGCCAAATGCACCGACCTGTATCGTAATCAGCAAGTATTCGCTGTGCGGGTTATTCGTCACCACTATCCCCATGCCACGCACCTGCTGTTCATATGCGGCTTCGAAACCCCCCGTGCCTACCCCGGCAAACGGATGGCGCATAACGATAGCGAAAGAGTTGTAGTAAAACTCCAGCCGATCTCCAATAGAGTTGGGTTCCTTGTGTGCGTGCGGCTTCCACACCTGGTATTCCGCAACCGACTCCTGCACCCGTTCATGTACACGCGGTACCGCAAGATAGGCAGCCACTGATAGTATGGCTGGCAGCAATATTGCGATTATCCCATGTCGCCAGGTCAATACTTTGCCTTGGCGCGACAACCGCGCCCTTAGCCATATCCAGCCCAGCCACGCCAGCAGTGCCAGCAGCACCACGTAACCGGTGCGTCCCTTGATCATAAGCAGCACATTGCCTGCAGTCAGGAGGGTAAGTCCGGAAAATAAAATGCGCCTGCGTAAATCGGTTGCGTCGCGCAGATACAGCGCAAACAAATAAGCCGCATAGGCCATCAGCATGCCTTGTGTGATGTGGCTATGAAATATGCTGGGATTCTCCGCTGTCGACGAAGTGCTAAGAATATTTTTTACTACCCATTCGCTGGTCGGAATGACGTGAAGACCGATCAGCCATGAAACGACCGCTATCAAAACCATGCTGGCAAGGAATGCCAGCAAAGACCGGCGGCGGGTTTTTTCTTCGCGCAACGCCAGTACAAATAACGGGATCACCGCCAGATCCGCATACTTACCCAGCATTCCCACTGCATCTCCGAATGGTGTCGCTCCATACGCGGTCCCAAGCAGCAGCAAAGCAAACAGCATGATTGCTGATCGAACTACTGCATTATTTTTTATTGTCCCCCACGCCTTGCCACCATACAGAGGCAATGCCACCAGCAGGAACAGCGCCAGTAACAGATTGTTCAGCGCCACCGGAAACGCAATGACGAATGCCAGTACAATGGTCAACCAGCGGGAAGACGAAACCAGAAAATTCGGCATGACACTATGCCGTGTCGCCCTGCACGCCAGGTACATATTCCGGCACCCATTGCGCCAGGGCGCGCTTCACCTCCGCATCGCCCTGCGTGGCACGCGCGCCAACCCATGCCAACATGCCTTCCAGCCAGGCAGCATCCACCTCACGCGCCCTCGCGATGCGCAACTTGGGATGCGGCGTAGGCAAAGTGTGTTCGCTGTCGGCAAGCAATTCTTCATACAGTTTTTCGCCCGGACGCAGGCCGGTGAATTCAATCCGGATATCGTCTTCGGTCAGCCCGGAAAGATGTATCAGGTCCTTCGCCAGATCCACAATCCTCACCGGTTCGCCCATGTCCAGCACGAAAATTTCCCCGCCCTTGCCCATCAGGCCGGCCTGCAACACCAGTTGCGCGGCTTCCGGGATGGACATGAAATAACGGGTGATGTCCGGATGGGTCACGGTGATCGGCCCGCCCCTGGCAATCTGCTCGCGGAATTTCGGGATCACGCTGCCGGTGCTGCCCAGCACATTGCCGAAGCGCACCATGACAAAGCGTGTACCGCCTGGCTGTTGCAAACCCTGACACACCATTTCGGCGAGACGCTTGCTTGCCCCCATCACATTGGTCGGGTTCACCGCCTTGTCGGTCGAGATCAACACGAACTTGCTCACCCCATGCCGTTGTGCCGCCTGCGCCACACAACAAGTCCCCAGCACATTGTTGCGCACCGCCTGCCAGGCATTATGCTGCTCCATCAGTGGCACATGCTTGTAGGCAGCCGCATGAAAAACCACTGCCGGGCGATACTTGCCCATCACCTCATCCAGCCGCGATGCATCGCGCACATCGCCGATCAGGAATTCGCAAACCAGATCGGGCTGGGTTGTGCGCAGTTCCTGCTCGATGGTGTACAGCGCGAATTCGCTTTGCTCGAACAAGATGAGCGTACCCGGATTGAAACGTGCAATCTGGCGGCACAATTCGGAGCCGATGGAACCCCCCGCACCGGTCACCATTACGGCCTTTCCGGTAAGCAACTCATGCAGCCCGGCATCATCCAGTGTTACCGGGTCACGCCCCAGCAGGTCGTCCAGCTCCACGGCGCGCAATTGCGAGATGGCAACACGCCCGCTCAACAGGTCATCGAACGATGGCACCGTCAGCGTCTTGATCCCGGCCCGGTTGCAAATTTCGATTGCGCGCCTGCGCACCCGGTGCGAGCCGGATGGCATGGCAATGATGGCCTGCGCCACATTCAACCGCGCCGCCCATTGCGGCAATTCGTCGAGCGCGCCCAGTACCTTTATGCCGTTCAACACACGCCCGCGCTTGCCAGGTTCATCGTCAAGGAACCCGACCAGCCGCCAATCGTGGCTACGCGCCAGTTCCTTGGACAGGCTTACCGCAGCGTCGCCCGCCCCCAGCACCAGCACCGGCTCCCCATGCAGCTTGATGTTGCGATACAAGCCCTGTTCCTTCCACAAGCGGTATACAAGGCGGCTGCCGCCCATGATGAGCAGCAAAAGCACGGGATTGATTATCAGCACCGAACGCGGCACCACGGCGCTTACACGGAACATCCACAACACCAGTGGAATAAGCGCGGCGGCCATCAACACGGCCAGAAAAATACGGCGCAAATCGGTCACACTGGCATAGCGCCAAAGGCCACGATACAGGCCGAAACCCCAAAAGACCAAGCCTTGCAACGGCGTTACCCAGATCAGGGTGCGGATCATCTCGTCAATGAAATCGGGCGGCGGCTCGAAATTGAAACGCAACAGGTAAGCGAAGCTCCAGGCAAATGCCGCCACAGCCAGATCGTGCAGCATCGCCAATAAGGTGCGCATATTTAACCTAACAGTCATGGCAGTTGTGACACCCATGATGACAGTACTCCATTTGACTGTTCCCTCTCCCCAGCCCTCTCCCGCAGCACCCGCAAAGGGTACGCCGTGGTTGTAGGGGCTGAAGCCCCAACAACACACGCAGGCGGGCGAGGGGGACAAAGACTCGCTGCGCGAGTTTCATGTTAATCATGCTGCCCCCGCTGAAATGCTTGCCAGCGGCTGTCCAGAACCAGCATCAACAGTGTGTAGATGCCGCCCCACAGCAGAAACAGAAACCATGGTGCGCCTGCAGGTTGGCGCATACCCCATATCGCCGAAACCCCGGCCGCAAACATCAGCGCATAGGCAAACAATGCAACGTTACGGTGCCCCCAGCCCATTTGTACCAGGCGTTGGTAATAATGTTCGCGGTGCGCCTCAGTAATTTTTGTACCGCGTACACTGCGCTTGAGCAGGGTAATGCTTGCATCCACTACAAACGGGGAAAACACCAGCAGCGGGAACCAGGCGGGCCAGTGCCCCTGTTGCCAACCCCACAGCCCCATCGCTGCCACGAGGAAGCCCAGCGGAATGGAGCCCGCATCGCCCATGAACACCCTGGCCGGGTGGAAGTTGTAATACAGAAACCCGAGTGCTGCGGCGCCAACGGAAAAATTCAACATGGCCTGCGTCTCGTCGCCATGCATCAGCGCCGCCACACCGTACATGGTGAAGCCGAACAACGTCATTCCCCCGGCGAGGCCATCCGAGCCATCCATGAAGTTGTAAAGGTTGGTCATCCATACTACGCATGGCAACAGGATCAAGGCCAACAGGATAGACTGCGCCGCCATGCCGGAGCCGAACACCAGAATGACGGCGGCAACAACGTGTGCCAACAGGCGCGAGCGCACCGGCAAGCCACGCATGTCATCGAGCAGGGAGACAGCAAACAATGCCAGCAAAGGCAACACCACCCACCATGCCAGTGACATCAGCATCAACGCCCAGCCAGACAGGATGCCCGCCATCAGCCCCACCCCGCCGATACGCGGGACTGGTGCGCCATGCAACGAACGCTCATTGGGAACATCCTGAATCTCCCTGCCCACCTTGCTATACAGCAGGATGGTGGTCAGCAGCATGGTAACCAGTGCGGCAATCAGCGGGGCGTAATGTGTCATGTATATTTAACGTGGAACTTGCGTAGCGAGACATTATCCCCCTCGCCCTCCGGGAGAGGGTGGGGAGAGGGAAACGGCCATGGTAATTCGCTGCTTCATCATTCAGGGTGGCAAGTTGCCATGACCGTTGGTCCGGTACCATTCCGCCGTCGCCTGCAAACCTTGTTGCAGCGAGAAGGGTGGCACCCAGTTGAGGTCGCGGCGTATTTTATCACCATCAACCTGCAACGAACCAAGCAAACGCTCCAGTTGTTGCGACTTCCCGGTCAATTTGCCGGCTAACCGCAACAACATCAGGGGGCAAGGAAACAAACGGGAAGGAACGCTCATTGCGACCGCCATCTGTCGCAACAAATCAGATGTCGAGACATCTTCGCCATCGCATACCAGATAGGTCTGTCCGGCAGCCGCAGGATGAGCCGCGCAGGTTATTAACGCGTCCACCAGATTCCCCACATAAACCAGGCTGCGGCGGTTATGCACGGAAGCGAATGGCAATGGGGCGCGCCGGGCAACCACGTCCAGCATCTGCCAGAAGTTGCCTTTCACACCGGGGCCGTAGACCAGCGGGGGGCGCACGATGACCACTTCCAGGCCGGTTTCGCTGGCTACCCGATGCAAGGCCTGCTCGGCCTGCCACTTTGAAACGGCATAGGGATCCTGCGGCGCAGGCATGTCAGCCCCGGAGAATTTCTGCCCCTCATGAGTTTCCTCGCCGTTGACCTTGATTGAACTGACATAGACCAAGCGCTTCACACCGCTTGCCGCAGCGCATCGTGCGAGATGTTCCGTTCCCACGGTATTGACGCTACGAAATTCAACCAACTGGTCAGCAGCAGTGTCGCGCATCACATGCACGCGAGCGGCAAGATGGATCACCACATCCATTTCCTGTAGCGCATTGGACCACTCAGTCTTACTATTTATTTCACCGATGAGTACGATTTCCGCATGACTGAGTGGGATTCTCAAAGAACGCATCATCGCACGCACCGTCTGCCCGCGATTGTGCAATTCTGAGCATAGAAATTGCCCTATAAAACCACTTGCACCCGTTACCAGAAATTTCATTTTCCTGCTGTCATCAACTGTTGGTATAAATACATATGCTTGGCAATAACCTGTTGGATATCAAATTCCCGCTCTGCCAACGTCCTACCTGCCACGCCCATCGCAGTACAGCGTTGCGAATTTTTCAATAAACCTTCAATTGCAATCGCTAGCGCTTGTGCATCACGCGAAGGAACTAAAATTCCTGTCACCTCAGGATCGATTGCATCACGACAACCGGGCACATCGGTGGTCACCACGGCGCGCCCGACCGCTGCTGCTTCGAGCAACACCTTGGGCAATCCTTCCCTGTAGGATGGCAACACTACGATATGTGCGGCACTCAACACATTCGCCATGTCATTTCGATGGCCCCATCGTTCAACGATCCCTTCAGCCTCCCAGGCAGACAGTTCTGCTTCGGAGAGACCGGAAGGATTGGCAGGATCAGGACTCCCCACAATGCAGCAACGAACGTCATTACCCTTCTTGCGTAGCAGGCGCGCCGCCTCGGCAAATTCGCGCACTCCTTTGTCGGCAATCAAGCGAGCCGCCATGAGCACAACTGGCGTACCCTCTGGCAAGGGCGTGTAGCGAAACTCGTTGAGATCAACGCCGGATCCACGAATCATCTCCACCTTATTCATGGACAGTCCTGTCAGATCAATCAAACTGTCACGATCATCAGGGTTTTGAAATATCACTTTCAAATTGCGATGCCCCAAGGCCAAGCGATACAAACTGGCTACGACCTTCCTGCGTATTCTACTCACCCATCCGCGATCAAGAAACACATATCCCAACCCCGGGACCGCTGCAACCACACCACTAACTCCGATAAGGCGCGCAGCGATGCCGCCCAACAGTACCGGCTTGATGGTGATCAGGTGCACCAAGTCTGGTTTCACTTTCCTGAATACAGCGACTATTTGCCAGAAAGTTCTGATGGCATCTATCAGGTTCGCACTACTGCGGTCCAATAAAATAGGGTGGACGATCAAGCCAAATTGCTCCATCGCTTCTTTGCGATTAGTTAATTCTGTCGCGATGTGCACCTCATAGCCTTGCCGCTGCGCTTCCAAAGCGATAGGCAAACGGTGGGACATGAAGAACCAGTCCACATTCACCACGAACATGAGTTTCTTGCTCATGTCTGGCTACTTTCCAGCCATGTCTGGAACATCAGCACATTCCATAGCAAATAAGCCCAATTACGTTTGCTGCTCAAATGTTCAGCCCATTTTTGCCTGATCGGTGCAGGGTGAAAATATCCTTCACGCTGCAAGCGCCCCTCGTCCAGCAGCGCCTCCGCCCAATCGCGCAGCGGCCCGCGCAGCCAGTCATGTAACGGTATGCCAAACCCCATTTTGGGACGATCGATCAGCTCGCGCGGCACATGACGATAAAGCACTTGGCGCAACGGCCACTTGGTCTGGCCATCGCTAAGTTTGTACTCGAGCGGCAAGCTCCATGCAAATTCGACGATTCGATGATCGAGAAATGGTACACGGCTTTCCAGCGAGACGCCCATAGCAGCGCGATCGACCTTGACCAGAATATCGTCCGGCAAATAGCTGACGGCATCCAGCGCCATCATCCGTTCCACCGCGCTCAACTCATCCAGGTCTGAACGATGACGCGATAACTGCGTGGCAGGCTCCTTGCCGCCGATCACCCACTCTGCCGGATCGTTCAGATGTGAAACCATGCCCAGATAGAGATCGTCCACGGTGCGGCTTGCCAACACACTCGCACCCTTGTGCAATTTATCACCCAGCGAAGAATAGCGTGCCGCACCGGGAAGAAAGCTTGCCAAACGATTCCACTTGTCCGGCGAGATTGCAGTAATGCCTTTGGCTGCAACTGCACGCAACGGTGCCGGGACAGCCGACAGCTTCCGCCACAGGCTGTTAGTCATCTGGTAACGGTTGTAGCCGCAAAACAACTCATCTCCCGCATCGCCCGAAAGCGATACCGTGACATGTTGGCGAGCCAGTTGCGAAACCAGAAATGTCGGGATCTGCGATGAATCGGAAAATGGCTCGCAATAAAGCGTCGGCAAACGCGGGATCACCTCCATCGCTTGCTGCGGTGTCACATACAGTTCGGTGTGCTCCGTATCCAGATGACGTGCTACAGCCTTCGCATGTTCCGCTTCGTTATAGCCGCTTTCATTGAAACCGATAGTGAATGTCTTGACCGGTCGCGCGGATTGGGCCTGCATCAACGCCACCACGGTACTGGAATCAATACCACCCGAAAGAAACGCGCCCAGCGGAACATCAGCCATCATTTGTTGACGCACAGCATCCTTGGCTAATTGCTCCAGTGCATCCACCGCTTCATCCGGTGTGCCCGTAAACCGATGCTTGATTCCGTCACGCGCCACTTCCTGCGTGTCCCAATATTTCCAGACACTGGGTTCGGGTTGATCGAATGAAACGGACAACAAGCGACCCGGTTCCAGCTTGGCTATGCCTTGGTAAATAGAATATGGTGCCGGAATGTAGTTGTGCCGCAACAATAAGCAAAGGGCACCTCGATCGATCTCAGCAGAGAATGCAGGATGCGCCTTCAACGCCTTGAGTTCGGAGCCGAACAAAAAGCTGCGCCTCTCACCATCGCCCTGCCAGCCGAAATACAAAGGCTTCTCACCCATCCGGTCGCGCACCAATGTCAGCGTGCGCTCTTTCTGATCCCACAAGGCAATGGCGAACATGCCGATGGATTTTTTGATCGTGGCTTCAATACCCCACGCCTCAAACCCCGCCAGCAAAGTCTCGGTATCGGAGTGCCCGCGCCAACTGGGGGCGCGTCCCAGCACTTCCAGTTCTTTCCGCAACTCCAAGTGGTTATAAATCTCGCCGTTAAAAGCGATGACGAAGCGACCTGATGAGGAGCACATCGGCTGATGGCCTGCCGGTGAAAGATCGAGAATGGAAAGGCGACGATGCGCCAAGGCGATCCCGGCATCAGCATTTACCCATACTCCGGCATCATCCGGGCCGCGATGAACAATTGCATCGGCCATTCTTCGCGCGGTGTCAGCCTGCGTCTGCTGAAACGATCCCAACATACCCGCGAAGCCGCACATTATCTGTCCCCGTTGACTATCAACATCAGCTAATTAACTTTTTAAAACCTACCGCACACCAAAACGGTGCTTCTTCGCTAAACCTGATGTTTACCAAGCCTGCAGCGACCATCATTTGTTCTATTTCTGCTTTGGTAAATCGCTGCTCCAGACGCGTTCCGAACCGATCCAACGCATCGGTTCTCATTACATAAAATCCCAAATTTCTATAGAACGCCAAAGGAAAGTTCTCAACATTGACACCCATTTTTTCAAGGAATCTTGCCAGTCTCGCCAACGGCCAATAAGCAAAAACAGCTATCACTTGGCTTAACAAATAACGCAGTCCGTGAGGCATTTTGGACACCACTTGACGCACCCATTCGCTCATTTTCCAGACCACCCGAAACCAAAATGGCCGGTTGTCAAACGCATAATATAAATACACCAAAAATGGCGCCCCCGGTTTAAGCTTGGAAACGCAGGCAGTCAGTGCCGCGCGGGTATCCGGTATATGGTGCAGCACACCCAGGCTGTAACCAAAATCCATGGATTCGTTACTGATGGGCATCTCATCGACTGCGGCCTGATGAAATTCACAATTTTTTAGTGTACGGAGATTCTTCCGCGCCACCTCTATGGCGACACTCGGATCTATACAGTGCAGCTTTCCCACACGCAACGCCACCAACTTGGCCCAACGACCGCTGCCACAACCAAGATCAAATCCCACCGCATTCTTGGGCAAATCACCCCATGGGAAAATTGAGAAATAGCCCTCAAACAGTCGCCTTGTATCTTCGTCCGTCATGCCGGATTGGTCGAAGCGAGTCCACTCATCGCCAAAACCTTCCACGATTTTGGTATCAATATTAATTGGCGATTTATTCATTTGTTGAAACCTCATTACCATCACTGGCGGCATCTATTGCTTCCTGGACCACGCAACCTGGATCACTCAACAATGCCCGATATAACCCTGCATACTGAATGACACAGCTATCCAGGGAGAATTTTTCTGCCACACGCAGCTGCCCGGCACATGCAATGCGCCGCCTCATGTCACTGTCCCTGACCAAGGTCAGGATAGCCCTTCCCAAAGCTGATGGATCGTGAGCCGGCACCACCAGCCCACACTCTCCGTTCAGTACCGCCTCGGCGTTGCCTCCGACATCGGTTACAACCATCGCGGCCCCTGCAGCCATTCCCTCCAACACACTATTGGAAAAGCCCTCTTGATGAGAACACAACACGCCGATCTCCGACGCGGCATAAATTGAGATTACATCACTGCGCTCTCCCAGCCAGAGAATATGCTTTGCCACTCCCTGCCTCTTCGCCATCGCTCGCAATTCAGCGCCTAAACCTGAGTCCAAGCCGACCATGGCAATAGCCCAATCATCCGGCAATTCCGCGCGTATTCCTCCCAAAGCATGAATCAGGTCCGCATGGCCTTTATAGGGAATCAGGTTGGCCACGCAAACCATCAATAAGACTCGTTCATTGATGCCAAGGTTTTGCCGCACTGAACTACGCGCAGGCAGATCGTTAAAAAGCGCATGATCGATGCCGTTATAAAGCAAACCCAACCGATCTTCTTTCACTCCCTCCTCTCGCAGCTCCTTGATGACAGCCTTCGAATTGCCCAGCACCGCGTTCATGCGTGGGTGCAACCAGCGCTCAACCCGTGCGAAAAACGGGTGTTTAAGCTGATAGCAGTTCAGGCTGCGCCGGCTCACGATACGAATACGGTTGCCAAACACGAGGCTGCAGATTCCGCCCAGCAGATAAGCCTCCGGCAAAAAGAAATGCACAATTGCGGGTCGGAGCCGAAGCAGCAGGAAACAAAAAGTATTGACTGATGAAACTAATACGATGGATTTTGCCAACGCGGCCGGCAAGTTGCGCAAGGTCGTCGCACAAAATGGCTCGATTACTTGTATGCCTGCACGCTCCAGCACAGGAGCCAGCTTGCCCTTATAAGAAATAGTGTAAATAACTGGCCTGCACTCCAGACGTTCGGCCAATCTGGGCAAAACTTGAACCAGATGCCGTTCCGCTCCCCCGACATCAAGGTTCCCTATGACATAGAGGATTGTGGTTGCCAAGACGGCTACCCTTCAGACGCCTTATTTACGAATACAAACTCGTTGCACCCCAGCCCGCCGGCACAGGTCTTAAGACGCAACAATGTAAATCCATTCGCATGAAAGAAATCAAAAATTTCCTCAGGCTTTGCCACTTCGAAGGGGTATCCACCAAGCCAATCCACCCAATCGTGAATTACCGACATGCCTCTGGATTTCTTGTATTCGCCATAGCTGGTAAACGGATTGCGTCGTTTCAATACATCAGCCACGGCACGTCCCAATGCGAAATAAGGATAAAACAACAACTTCATCATGAAGCGCCCTAGCCAACCGGAACAATAGATTTTTTTTACTATTATCCAGCGACGGCTTGTTCCACCCTGGTCGTTATAAATGGCAATGAACAACTTGCCCCCTTTAGCTACCAATGGAGTCACGTTAGCCAGCGCCTGCCACATTTGTCCGGTATGGTGCAGGACTCCCCAACTGTAGACGATATCGAACTGGCCCAACCCGTTTAGATAATCCTTATCAAGAACCGATCCCTCCTCCACTTTCCAGTTTGGATCATCAGAAAAATAGCGGTGGCGTAATTCTTTTGTGCAAGCAACCGACTTCGGGTCGTAATCAAATGAATGCACCTTGGCCCCAAGCATTCTTGCCGCCAGCGAAAAGAGTCCACTGCCTGAACCCACATCAATGAAAGACTTTCCCTCCATATCCTCCACACCCAGCATCTGCTTCAAAGATTTTTTAGCTTGCTCAATACGTTCTTCGTCCAGAACAGACAAGAAGCGAGTCCAGTTTGCACCGAACTCAAATCGTTCGCTTTTTGAGATTTCCGCTGCATGTCCGGTCATTTCCTTACCTCCATAAAAACCTCTTCCCATTTGTCTGCTACACGTTGGATAGCAAATCGCTCTCGCACTTCTACTGCACGTTCTGCATATCTCTTCCGCATAGTTGAATTACTCATCAACAGGTCAAGCGCAGCTGTCAAACCTTCTTTATCTTGAGCCGCTACAAGCGAACCGTCCACATCATGCCGAATGATGTCCCGCGGTCCGGTGTCGCAATCGAAGCTCACTACGGGAAGGCCGTATGACATTGCCTCAAGTAGCGTATTAGGGAACCCCTCAAAATGTGAACTCAATACGTAAAGATTGGCGCGCTCATACCAATCGCCTACATTGCCCGCCCTGCCTGGAAGAAATATCCGATTCCCCAAGCCAGCTTCTCGCACTTGAGCCTCCAACTCCGAACGCAAAGGCCCCTCGCCAAGGATCACCATGTCCCAGTCAGAATAGCGATTGGTAAGAGAATGAAAATTGTCTATCAACAAGCAAAACTGCTTTTCACTAGACAATCGACCTATGGCTAGCAGCAGGTTTCTACCCGTACGGCAGACATTTTTGACATCAACATGCGGCAACTGGTTTGTTAACGGCCATCTGACCGGATTATGAATTGCCGCCACTCGCTTCGCGGTGGTGTGTATCTTGAGCCATAGGGCACCCTCATTTGTCTGCGCAACTACCGCGTCCAAGTGACCATAACTCTTACTACGCAGCCACTCCCACACGACACCTAAAGGGCATTGTGGCGGATAGGTACGCTCTGAACCGACTGTACGTGTTTGTGTCAGCCCCATCGAAGCAAAAGCCAGCAATATGTTTGCACCAGTCATCATTGCCAAAGCAATGTCAGGCTGAGTTTGGCGCAACACGCGCCGTAAGGCGAATATCCGGCGAATATTTTGCGTCAGCCCAACTAATACATTTTTGCTTTCACTGTCTAACTCCAACGCGATGCGTTTGACCGCCGGGCTCAATTCGTAAAAATCATCTCTCTGCGATGCCAACGTGACAATAGTCACATCCCAGCCCTTCTCTGCCCAGTAATTAGCAAGATTAGCTGTTACGCGCTCTGCACCGCCACTGGCAAGAGATGAAATAAAGATGAGGAGTTTCACTTATTACGCGCGGAGAAAAAATAGGTCTCTCCACTGCCTTTTATTCCCAGTCCAACCATTACTTTCTTGATAATTAAAACAATGCGCCCTTTCCAATTGAGTGTCCGAGCATCCCCGAAGAAATGACGGGATAGCATCACCTTGTTAAAACAGCTCCCCAGCATTTGGGATAATCGACTCCTACTAAATGTCTGAATGTGCCCCCACCGATGAAATGGCTCTCCGCAATGTGGACACACGACTTGATTATCCAGCAGAGTTTCATCTGCGGGCACCGTACCAATAAAGCGGCCTCCGGATTTAAGCACTCTTGAAACCTCACTTAAAGTTGCACGCAGCATTTCATCATTCAGGTGTTCGAGCACCTCCGACATTATTACGGCATCAAATTGTCCATCAGTAAATGGCATTGCTTGGGAAAAACCCACCCGTGCACGATCATCAAGCCCAAATAGCTTGCGAAGATTCTCAATAGATTTTTCACTCGGGTCTAGGCAGCTTACAACAGCGCCTTGCTGAAGCAGGATAGCCTCTAATCCCCCACGTCCTACGCCAATATTTAGCACGCTCATTCCCGGCTTTATATGTCGAGAAAGAAATTCATAACGCGTCCACGCACCCGCGAAGGCATCGCCAGTTGCCTCTTCGTTCTGGAAGTAGTCCCATATTTTCGTTTGATCCATTTCTACTTACCCGCAGTAGTGCAACTCTTTATAAAAAATCCGCCCCCATCAGGCAATGCGAGCATTTTTTCTGGTTTAGATTGAAGAAATTCATCTATTGCAGCTGTTGCACCCGTGCACGTATCAAATCCGTAGTCATCACATAAAAATATGCCTCCGTCTGAAAGGCGATCATAGAAAAACGTGATGCTATCTGATGTAGGTTGATACAAGTCCACATCAACGTGAACAAATGAAAATCGCAGCTTACTTACCTCATCAAACCTGTTTGGGATCCAGCCTTTGTACAAGGTTAGCCTGTCGTCGAACTCTGCCAGATTCTGTTTAACCATTCCTTCACCAACTGACAGATCACCACGCGCCCAGTATTCGCTATCCTTGCTCGAGGGTGAACTGAGCCCCTCAAAGGAGTCAAAAATATGGTGCCACCGTGGAATTGCAGAGCGAGTGTTGCTTTTCAATATTGCATAACTGCTACATCCCTTATACACGCCACATTCTGCGGTATCTCCCTGAACGTTGGCAGTCAGCCTTATCAATTGATTAAGCACCCAACGACGATGGGTATTAAACCCTGCATCCTCATCGAACCGGTGCAAATATTCATTGAAATTGGCATCCTTCCACCATGCCAAGTGCGGCCAAGTAAACCGGTATTCTGGCAATATACGCCCAGCCAGCTTTACCACAAGGTTGAATGCTAGATCTCTGTCGCGTTTTATGCCAATCAAAATCGGGATGTATTTAAGCAGATTTACTATTTTCATTTTTTTCATCTTTGTTTAGGTCGAAATACAGCACCGTCCCTAACAACAATGTTGAAACAATCAACATAACAGACGTGGCCAACATAATCCCGTTTACTCCGATGCGCTCCACCAACAGGAAATTAGCAACAACCTTCACGATTAAATTTATCATTCCTATAATCATCACGATTCCATAGCGTGACTGACTGGTCAATAAGGATACAAACAATATTCCCACAAAATAAAACGGCAACTGCGCCAGCCCGTAGCGCAAGACTTCCGTTACGGCTTCTGTATCCCTGACTAAGAATGCGCCGCGTTCAAAGAGCAGCTTCACTGCCCAAGGTGCCAGCCACCAGCCAACAATCATTGCGGCCACGCCAAACACTAACAGGAGACGTACCCAATGAGCGGCAACACGATGCAGATGCAGTTGCCCTCCACTCTGCGCTTGAGCTTGGGAGAAAACCGGTAGCGTGGCCCGAGCCACCGCTGTGGCGCCCAGACCAAGAATCAACGCCAAAATTCGGTTAGCGAAACTGAGCGTAGCTATGGCCCCCGTACCCAAGTGGGCGGCAAAAAATTGGTCGATAATGCCGATGAAACTCATCAGCGCCTGGCCGACCAGCATGATGCCAAAACCCTGCCAGAACGCAGGCCATTGGGGCGATTGGCGGGTAAAGCACGGCGCTTCAATCTCGTCACGCCGTGCCAAAGGGACGGCAATACTGACTAGATGAAAAGCGAAGCCCGCTACGGTGCCCCACACCAGCGGCTCCGCACCGCCACTGGGAAATGAAAGGATGGCTACCAGCAGCACTAAGGCCGGAACACTTTCCAATAGGGTGTTGGCATGCCGGCCAGCAGACAGCATCCAAGCGGAAAAGAGACTGATGAGCACACCCAAGGGTGCCAACAGGGCCAGGACCGGCACCATATTGGTGGCGATGATCACAGAGGCCGGTGGCAGCCCCGTCCACGGGGAACGCAGCAGCAACGGCAACCCCATCCATGCGAAAAGCATCAGACCCATCCCGAGCAGGAGGGTAAGGCCGAGAAGCTCTGCCCGGAAGCGTGGAATATCCACCGATGTGTCGTGCCGGATACGAGCCGCCAACGGCACCAGCACAACAGTGAGCACGCTAAACCAGACGCCAACCGGCCAACTCACCAGATTGAAGACAAAAAGATAAGCATCTACCTCTTCGCTGACGCCATAGCGGTACGCAATCGCCATCTCCTTGGCTGCCCCTGCAAGTTTGCCAAGAAAAACGAACAGAATTACCCACGCCATACCTTTCGCAATGGCGTGATGATCGGGATGCGCATTGTGAAAGCGAGCGCGAATTGCACCGAACACATTCATGTGTGGGCGGAGCACGCGCCGGTTAGTTTGGTTTGGGTGAGATTCACGCTTTGTCTTGTTGCGTTAAGTGTTGTACATACCACCCCATCGCCACCTTCAGCCCCTCTCCAATTCTGTGGGTGGGTTGATAGCCCAATAGAGTGGCCGCTTTGCTGATGTCGGCAAGCGAATGGCGCACGTCACCTGCACGAAAATCTCGATATACAGGCTTAGCGTTCTTCAGATGCGGATAGCGTGACAACAAATTGAGATGTAATTGTTCGTACAGTTGGTTGAGCGTGGTGCGGTCACCCACGGCCACGTTATAGACCTGATTGACCGCCTCCGGATTTTCGGTGGTAGCAGCAAGCAGGTTGATCTGCCGCACGTTATCGATGAAGCAGAAGTCACGGCTGGTTTCGCCGTCGCCGTTGATATATACCGGCTCGCCTTTGATCATGCTGGCGATCCACTTGGGGATCACGGCAGCATAGGCGCCATTGGGATCCTGGCGCGGACCGAAAACGTTGAAGTAGCGCAGGCCGATGGTGTTGAAACCATAGGTGCGGGCGAATACGTCAGCATACAGTTCGTTGACGTATTTGGTGACGGCGTAAGGAGACAGCGGCTTGCCGATCTTGTCCTCTACTTTTGGCAAGCCCGGATGGTCGCCATAGGTGGAGCTGGAGGCGGCATAGACGAAGCGTTTGACCCTGGTATCGCGTGCGGCGACCAGCATGTTGAGAAAACCGCTGATGTTGGTTTCGTTGGTGGCGATGGGGTTTTCGACCGAGCGCG
Organism: Nitrosomonadales bacterium; assembly: GCA_016218445.1. Classification (GTDB taxonomy): domain Bacteria; phylum Pseudomonadota; class Gammaproteobacteria; order Burkholderiales; family Gallionellaceae; genus CAITJF01. Next base: position 12,017 of record JACREC010000084.1, on the reverse strand, counting down.
GAACAGAGCCCAGGGCAGCCTGGTGAAGGACGTATTCGACGGGAAAGGATTTACCCCCTCCCCCGCCCTCCCCCGAAGGGAGAGGGGGATTAAATTGCATGCCACGGCGGCAGTCGTCGAGGTTGCGGATATCGCCCTTAACAAAAAGGAAGTTGGCCCATTGTTCTTGGGTGACCAATGTTTGAACTTCGTCCAAGTTGCGCTGGTGCCCGGTCGCAAAATTATCCAGTCCTACTACTCTTTGGTTAAGCTTGAGCAGCGTTTCGAGCAGGTTGCTGCCGATGAAACCGGCCACTCCGGTGATGAGCCAGGTATGCGGCTCAGCGGCAAGACGTGTTTTGAGTTGAGTGTAGGAATCAGCCATCGTTACAGCCGCCACAGCTTGTATCCTGCTGCCTCAATCACTGCTTGCGGATAGGCTGATTTTATGTCGATGAACACGCCGCCCGGTTTCAATTTTGCCAGCAATAGTGTAACGGGCTGGCCGGTGTATTCGGTGTGCGAAACCGCTGCGACAATGGCGTCCGCCTGATCTGGCAGTGCACTCCATTCAGTCAATGTGATGCCATATTCATGCACGGCTTCTTTGGGTTCGGCCAACGGATCATGCACGCTGACCTCGCAGCCAAATTCCTGCAGCTCTTTCACAACATCGGCAACTTTGCTGTTGCGCAGGTCGGGGCAGTTTTCCTTGAAAGTGAGGCCGAGTACGATAACCTTGGAGCCTTTAACCGCACCGCCGGCCTGAATGATCTTCTTCACCGTTTGCTGGGCCACGTAGGCCGCCATGCCGTCATTGATGCGACGCCCCGCCAAAATAACTTGAGGGTGATAACCCAGCATGTCAGCTTTGTGGGTCAAGTAGTACGGGTCAACGCCGATGCAATGTCCGCCAACCAAGCCCGGACGGAAAGGCAAAAAGTTCCACTTGGTGCCCGCTGCTTTCAATACTTCCAGCGTGTCGATACCGATCTTGTCAAAGATGATGGCCAGCTCGTTCATCAAGGCGATGTTCAAATCGCGTTGAGTGTTTTCGATGACCTTGGCTGCTTCGGCGACTTTGATGCTGCTGGCGGGATACACGCCTGCGGTAATAATAGAACCATAGACCTCGGCGACTGTTTTCAGTGTTTCCGGGGTGTCGCCGGATACCACCTTGACGATCTTGGTGACGGTACGCTCTTTATCACCAGGGTTAATGCGCTCAGGGCTATAACCGACAAAGAAATCTTTTTTCCACTTTAGTCCGGAGTGTTTTTCGATTAGCGGAATACACACCTCTTCGGTCGCGCCTGGATAGACGGTGGATTCATAAACGACAATCGCGCCGCGCTTGATGTGCTTGCCTACGCTTTCTGAGCTTTTGATCAGCGGAGTAAAGTCTGGCTGATGAGCATTATCAACCGGGGTAGGTACCGCCACGATAATGAAGTCCACATCGTGCAATACCTGAGGGTCGGTGTGGCAGCTCAGTTGAGTTGCGGCACGAAAGTCTTCCGAACCGACTTCACCGGTCGGGTCAACGAAGTTACGATATGCAGCGATTTTCTCTGCCGAAAGATCAAATCCGACTGTGGAATATTTTTTGCCGAACTCAACTGCCAAGGGCAATCCAACATATCCAAGACCAACAACGGCTATCTTCATACTTTTAGACTCTTGAATTGAAGTGGTTAATTTTGATAAGGTATATCGTGGCGCGGGAGCTCCACGAATTGACTGCTGCCACCTCGACACCCACCTTACTCACGCGCGTTTTCCAACAATTCTTGTTGCTCCGCCTCACGCTTCAGCGCCTCGATCTCTTTCCGCAGCCGCTCATATTCACGTATTTTGATTTGCAGGAACTCTACCGCCATGCGCGCTTTTTGTTCGACGCCGCGCGGGGTGAGCAGGTAGGCGTAGGCCAGCTTGTTGTCGCTGTTGCGGAAATTGTTAATCTTGAGGCTGCCCTTTTCGGCCAGCGCATTGAGGCAGAAATTAACCTTCCCCAAGCTGACGCCCAGCCGTTTCGCCAAGTCCCTTTGCGAAAGTCCGGGGTTCTCTTCCAATATCTTAAGTAGGCCGTAATGAGTGTTTTCGTCGAGCATTTATAGTGCGTTCAGTCAGTGAACATCGCGCATTACAACAGCCGCAGCCCTGGCCTGTCAAGCGGAAAATGCAGGGGTGATGCGTTGATCTGGCACAAATTCGTAGCGCTGAATCTTCGACTTAACGGCATTAGGCTTACACTCACTACGTTATGCAGAGGCCTTTTGGATACAATGTGGCGACAAATGAAAAACTCACCAAGTATCATTCTGATCAAAACATCTTCCTTGGGCGATGTGCTGCACAATCTTCCGGTCGTGGCGGATATTTGTCAACACGTTCCGGATGCGCGTATTGACTGGGTGGTGGAAGAAAGCTTTATGCCGCTGACGACGCTACACCCCAGGATCAATCGGGTTATTCCCGTGGCCGTGCGCCGCTGGCGCAAGTCATGGTGGCAATCGCGTGGCGAGATGCAGGCAACCTGCCGCGACCTGCGCACCCGCCACTATGATCTGGCGCTGGATGCACAAGGCCTGCTGAAGAGCGCGCTGATTACCCGTTGTGTGCCTGCCATGCGCTGCGGCTTTGATTGGAAAAGTGCACGTGAACCGCTGGCCAGCCTGTTTTATGACCACACCTATTCCGTTGCCAAAAACCAGCATGCGGTAGAGCGCAACCGCCAACTGGCCGGACTGGCCTTGGGCTACACCCCGCAGGGAGCGCCGGATTACGGCATCCGCGCACCTGATCTCATGCTGCCCTGGCTGCCGGCTGAACCCTATGCCGTGTTGCTGCACGCCACCAGCCGCGACGATAAATTATGGGATGAGCAGAACTGGGTTGCGCTGGGCAAATATCTGAACCAGATGGGAACGCGCGCGGTGCTGCCTTGGGGTAACGAACAGGAAAGGGCGCGCAGCGAGCGCTTGTGCTCAGCCATTTCCGGCGCGATCTGCACACCGCGCATCAGCCTGAGCGAAGCGGCAGTAATGCTGGGGCGCGCCCATATAGTGATCGGGGTGGATACCGGCTTGAGCCACCTCGCCGCCGCACTCGGTGTGCCGACCATCGGCATTTATACCGCCACCGCTCCTGGCCTGACCGGGCTTTATGCCGGCGCGCGCGCCGTCAACCTCGGCGGCACAGGCACACCGCCCACGGTTGAAACAGTTATCGCTACACTAAGCCAAATGTGCGTATATGCGTAACACGCGTTTCTTCTACACCATAGGACTGTGGTTGCTGCTGCCCTATATTTTTTTCCACCTGCTGTGGCGCGCGCGCAAACAACCTGAATATCTCAAACACATCGCCGAGCGTTTTGGCTTTTATTCCACACACAGCGACAAACCGGTGATTTGGCTGCACACCGTATCGGTCGGTGAAACGCGCGCGGCAGCCAGCCTGGTGCAACGCTTGCGGGAAACCTACCCGGATCATCAACTGCTGCTCACACACACCACCCCTACCGGACGCGCCGCCAGCGAACAACTTTATGGCGGCGATGTGCTGCGGGTTTACCTGCCTTATGACTACCCCTTTGCAATCAGGCGCTTCCTGAACCACTTTCGTCCGCGCATCGGCGTGCTGCTGGAAACCGAAATCTGGTTCAACCTGATTTACGCCTGCAATGCCGAAAAAACTCCGCTGCTGCTACTCAACGCACGTCTGTCTGAGAAATCCGCGCTGGGTTATGCGCGAGTTGCGCGACTAACCCGCAACGCGCTGAGAGAACTCGCCGCCATTGCCGCGCAAACCACTGACGATGCCGCGCGGCTGACGGCCTTGGGGGCCGGCAATGTATCCGTCATGGGTAACCTGAAATTCGACATCGAACCGCCTGCTGCCATGCCGGAATTGGGAAAGGAACTGCGCATCCAGTTCGGCGCAGAACGCAAAGTGTTTCTAGCTGCCAGCACCCGCGAGGGTGAAGAGGCGCTGCTGTTGGACGTGCTCAAGCAAGTTGATATGCCGCACCTGCTCACCGTCATCGTGCCGCGCCACCCGCAGCGCTTCGATGAAGTGGCGACCCTGCTCACCCGGCACGGCACCCGCTTCCAGCGCAGGAGTGAAAACCGCCCCGTTGCGCCGGACACACAAGTGGTGCTTGGCGACAGCATGGGGGAAATGTTCGCCTACTATGCGGCCTGCGACCTCGCCTTCATCGGTGGCAGCCTGCTGCCGTTCGGCGGACAAAACCTGATTGAAGCCTGCGCCGCAGGCAAGCCTGTGCTCATCGGCCCGCACACCTATAACTTCGCGCAAGCCAGCCAGCTTGCCGTCGCCAGCGGCGCGGCCTTGCGTGTGCAGGACACAATGGAGCTTGCACAGACCCTGCAAAACCTGCTTTCCCATCCCCATAGGATGGCGGAAATCGGTGCAGCGGGGCTGCGGTTCGTGAGCGCCAATCGCGGCGCAACCGAGCACGCGCTGTTGCACATCAACCAGTGCATAACCAAATAGACGATAACCTACCGCCATCATTTCCAGTAAAATTACGCAACTTAAAATGGCAAGGCGAATCACGATCCCCCAACCATGAACACCATCCTCATCACCGGCGGCGCCGGATTTATCGGCTCTGCCGTCATTCGCCAACTGATCGCGGAAACCGCTGTCACGGTCATCAATGTTGACAAGCTGACCTACGCCGGTAATTTGCAATCCCTGTCATCGGTTGCGGACAGCCCCCGCTACTGTTTCGAACACGTGGACATTTGCGATACCACCGAAATCGCGCGCCTGTTCCGCGAGCACCGGCCGGACGCGGTGATGCACCTTGCTGCAGAATCCCACGTTGACCGCTCCATCAGCGGCCCGGCGGCCTTCATCGAAACCAATATCGTCGGCACTTACACCCTGCTGGAGGCCGCACGTGAATACTGGAGCGGGCTGCCTGCGGAACGCAAAAACGCTTTTCGCTTCCACCACATCTCCACTGATGAGGTGTATGGCAGCTTGGGAGACAACGGCTTTTTCACCGAGGATACCGCTTACCAGCCGAACTCGCCTTACTCGGCGAGCAAGGCTTCTTCGGATCATCTGGTGCGCGCCTGGCATCACACCTATGGCCTGCCCGTGGTCACCACCAACTGTTCCAACAATTATGGCCCTTGCCAATTCCCGGAAAAGTTGATCCCGCTGATGATCCTGAATGCGTGCAACGGTAAACCGCTGCCCATCTATGGCAAGGGTGACAATATCCGCGACTGGCTGTATGTGGACGACCATGCGCGCGCATTGCGCTTGGTGCTGGAGCGAGGGCGATTGGGAGAGACATATAACATCGGCGGCTGGAATGAGAAAACCAATCTCGAAGTCGTCCAGGCAATTTGCGCCATCCTCGATGAGCTTCATCCTCAAGGCAAGCCGCATGCATCGCTCATTACCTACGTGCAGGACAGGCCCGGCCATGACCGCCGCTATGCGATTGACGCCTCAAAGATCGCAAACGAATTGGGCTGGAAACCGCAGAAAACATTTGAAACCGGGCTACGCAAAACAGTGGCGTGGTATCTGGCAAACACCGCTTGGACCGATGCAGTGATCAGCGGCGAATACCAGAGCTGGATCCAACAAAATTACGGCGACAGGAAAATATCATGAAAGGCATCATACTCGCAGGCGGCTCAGGCACCCGGCTCTATCCGGTGACACATACCATCTCCAAGCAATTGCTGCCGATTTATGACAAGCCGATGATTTATTATCCGCTGTCCACGCTGATGCTGGCCGGGATACGCGATATTCTGGTGATCTCCACCCCGCAGGACACACCGCGTTTCGAACAGCTTCTGGGAGATGGTTCGCAGTGGGGCATGAATTTCTCCTATGCCGTACAACCCTCACCGGGTGGCCTCCCGCAGGCGTTTATTATCGGCGAAACTTTTATTGGAAACGACTCTTGTGCACTGGTGCTGGGCGACAACATTTTTTACGGCCACAATTTTGAACAGTTGCTGCTTCCCGCAGCCGCCAAGAAAAACGGGGCGACTGTTTTCGCCTATCATGTGCATGATCCTGAGCGCTATGGCGTAGTTGAGTTCAACAAAACCGGACGTGCCATCAGCGTTGAGGAAAAACCTCTCAAGCCGAAATCCAGCTATGCGGTGACCGGGTTGTATTTTTATGATAACCAGGTCATCGAAATTGCCAAGTCGATCAAACCATCGGCCCGCGGCGAACTGGAAATCACCGCCGTGATGCAACGCTATCTGGAAATGGGCATGCTGGATGTCCAAGTCATGCGCCGGGGCCTTGCCTGGCTGGATACCGGCACGCATACGTCGCTGCTTGAGGCCTCAATGTTCATTCAAACCCTGGAGAAAAGACAGGGCTTGAAGATTTCCTGCCCCGAGGAAATCGCTTATCGCAAAGCTTACATTTCGCCAGAACAACTTGAAAAATTGGCAGCACCGCTCGCCAAAAACGAATACGGCCAATATTTGCTGGCACTCCTGCAGGAACCACTTCTTTAATGAAAGTCACCGCTACATCCATCCATGGGCCATTGCTTATTGAACCTGATGTATTCAAGGACGCGCGCGGCTTCTTTTTCGAAAGCTTTAACCAGCGCAGATTCGTGCAGCTTGCCGGGGTTGCTGCCACGTTCGTGCAGGATAATCATTCCGGCTCGGTAAAGAACGCCTTGCGCGGCCTGCACTATCAAGTCAAACACCCCCAGGGCAAATTGATCCGGGTTGTTGCAGGGGAAATTTACGATGTGGCGGTTGATCTGCGCAAAAATTCCCCCACGCTGGGACAATGGGTAAGTAATCGTTTATCGGCGGAAAACAAGCTTATGTTCTGGATTCCTCCCGGCTTTGCGCACGGCTTTTTGTCGCTTGCCGACCATAGCGAAGTGATTTATAAAACCACGGATTACTGGGCACCCGAATTCGAGCGCTGCATTCTTTGGAGCGACCCTGATCTGGCAATAAGCTGGCCGCTGCAGGGAGCGCAACCCATCCTGTCCGAGAAAGGCCGGCAGGGAACAAGCTTCCGGGATGCCGAACTGTTTGAATGAGAACCATCCTGCTGACAGGCAAGTCCGGGCAGATCGGACGGGAACTGCACAGAACTCTGGCCGCCTTGGGCAGGGTTGTTGCGCCGGGCAGGGATCAATTGGACCTGGCGGACCCGGATGCCATCCGCTTGCAAATACGCAGGACAAACCCGGGCATCATCGTCAATGCCGCAGCCTACACCGCCGTGGACCAGGCGGAATCCGAACCCGACCTTGCCATGGCGGTGAATGGCATGGCGCCCGGCGTCATGGCGGAAGAAGCGGCCCGGCTGAATGCCTTGCTGGTCCATTACTCCACCGATTACGTGTTCGATGGGACAAAATCTACTCCCTATACCGAACAGGACACCCCCAATCCGTTGAATGCATATGGACGCAGCAAACTGATGGGTGAGCGGATGGTTTGTGCGCAGACTTCGCATTTCCTGATTTTCCGCTCCACGTGGGTATATGACGCGCAGGGCAAGAATTTCCTGAACACGATAAAGCGCATAGGCGCCCAGCGCTCCGAGCTGACCATTGTGGACGACCAGCTTGGTGCACCGACCTGGAGCCGCGAGATTGCGCAGGCTACAGTGCAGGCCATAGCCTTGTATCTGGCCGACCCCGATCCGGAACAGATTAACGGAATTTACCACATGACTGCGCAAGGACAAACCTCATGGTTCGGTTTTGCTCAAGCCGCAGCGGGATACGGCCTGTTTGCCGGTCTTGCCTGTCCACCGGCCTTGCGCGCCATCAGCAGCGCGGAATTTTCCACCCCGGTAAAACGGCCAAGGTATTCTGTGCTGTCAAACGCCAAACTGCTCAATCAGTTTGGCATTCAGTTACCGGATTGGAAGGTTTCCCTGCGGGAGTGCCTGGCAAATCAGTAAAGCGCCTGATTAACCCTGGCAAGATCCTCTTCGGCCAATGTTCCCGCGGCGGCCTTCAGCCGCAGTTGGCTGATCAGGTAGTTGTACTCGGCCTGGTACAGATCACGGCGGGTGGAGTAAAGCTGCTGCTGCGCATTCAGCACGTCGAGGTTGGTGCGCACGCCGACTTCCTGTCCCAGCTTGCTGGCCTCCAGCAAACTCTCGCTGGAGGTCAGCGCCTGTTGCAGCGCCTTGACCTGGGCGATGCCGTTGACCACGCCCAGATAGGCCTGGCGCGTTTGCAGGGCGACGTTGCGGCGCGCGGTTTCCAGTTCCTCGCCGGCGCGGTCGCGGTTGGCCTCGGCTTCGCGCACCCTGGACCGGGTCGCCCCGCCCTGGAACAGCGGCAGGTTGAGCTGCACGCCGACTGCGGCATTGCGGCTGTCGCTGCCCACTCCCAGGCTGCCGCCGCTGGCAGAGTTTTCGGAATAATTGGCCACCAGGTCGAGTGTCGGATAGTGCCCGCCGCGGTTGCGCGCCACTTCCTTTTCGGCCAGTTCCGCGGCGGCCTGCGCCACGGCCAGTTGTGTATTGTGCCGCTGCGCCTCTTCCACCCACTTGTCCATGTCGGCCGGTTGCAGCGCCTCCAGCTTGAACTGCCGGCCCAGCTGGCGCAGGTCGCCCGGCATGGCGTTGGTCAATTGCTGCAGCGTGCGCTTCTTGACTTCCAGGTTGCTCTGCGCGGCGATCTCCTGCGCGTCCACCAGGTCGTAGCGCGCCTGTGCCTCGTATGTGTCGGTGATGGTGGCGGTGCCCACCTCGAAGTTGCGCCTGGCCTGCTCCAGTTGTTCGGAAATGGCAGTCTTCTGCGCTCCGGCGAGCTGCACGCTGTCCTGGGCGATCAGCACGTCGAAATAGGCCTGCGCCACACGCAGGATCAGGTCCTGCTCCGCGCCGTTGAACTGTGCATCGGCCTGCGCCACCTGTAATCCGGCCTCGGTATAGGCCAGCCAGTTTTGCTGGCGGAACAGCGGCTGCGTCAGGTTCACGCCGTAGCCATTGCTGTTGAAACGGCTGGCGCGGGAAGGAAGCAGGGAAGCGCCGCGATACTGGATGTTGTTGTCGTTGTAAGTGCTGTTGGCGCTCAGGCTCACGCTGGGCAACAGCAGTGAGCGGCCTTGCGGCAGCTTTTCCAGTCCGGCCTGATGCGTCGCGCGCGCGGCGGCGAAAACCGCATCCTGCGATTGTGCGGCATGATAGGTTTCGAGCAGGTCCGCCGCCCCCGCCGGGAAAGTCGCGCTCAACGCCGCAATAACCAGCCACTTGGTCACCGTAGCTTGGTGGCTTAGTGGATTGGCTATAACCAATGGCTTGGCTGTCGTTTTTAGACAGCCTGGCCAGATGGCTAGTGGCTTCATCAGTAGTTTCATCAGTGTGAGTATAACCAGCGACTTGGCGGGCGATGTTTGCTCGCTTAGTCGAATGGCTAGTAGTTCCATCAGGAGTGATTTGTTGATGGTCATGGCCTGCGTTGAATATTAGACATTTCTAATATTACACACCCGTGCGATTAAATTCAAGCGGGGCAGCTTAACCAGCTGCGCCCGCATCATCAAAATAAGACCTCAGCACAACTACTGCGCTTGGTGATACTTCGTCGAAAAACGGCTCAAAATCCTCATGTATAATCACATACATTCCGGTTTCCCGCCCCTCTTCTCCTTGTCTGACCTGCGCTCGCTACGTTGTGCAGAGGTCTTAAAATACGAAACGCTTGGGTTGCAGCACATTCTGTAACGGCGCGACGCTGGTTTCGAACAGGGTGGTGCTCTCGAATACGCCGGGCGCCACACGGGTTACCAGCCTGGCCTGCATCGCCGGTGCATCGCCAACGATGGCAAACAGGCGGCCACCCGGCGTCAGGCTGTTCTGGAAAGCTTCCGGCAAAACAGGCACGGAACCGGTCAGTACGATCACGTCATATGAACCAGGCCAGCCCTGAGCTGCATCCCCCAGCGTCAGCGCCACGTTGTCAATATGATGCGCCGCCAGATTCTTTTCCGCGAAGGCATGCAACTCCGGCACGATCTCCACGCTGGTCACATGCGCTGCTAGATGGGACAGCAAGGCAGTCAGATAGCCGCTGCCGCTACCGACTTCCAGCACGCGGTCGCCACGCCCGACCAGCAACGCCTGCACTGCGCGCGCCTCCAGCTTGGGCTGCCACATACTGGCGCCATAACCAAGCGGGATTTCCAGATCCATGAAGGCCATCTCCCGCCGAGTGGGCGGCACGAACTGCTCGCGCTTGACCTTGGTCAACAAGTCCAGCACACGCATATCCAACACATCCCAAGGCCGGATCTGTTGCTCCACCATATTAAAGCGCACCTGCTCCAAGTTCTTCATTTCACTCCGCTCCCAAGCATTATTGTTAACCTGCGCGGGCAGTATAACAAGGCCATCGGTCCCGCTCAACGCTAAAACTGCCAACTTGCTATTGAAACAGCTTTACAGTACCTTTGCGCTTGCGTGGGGGTCTTCGCAATTACGAAGTGAGACACACCCTTTGAACCTGTACGGATAATGCCGTCGTAGGGAAGCGTCCCTGGAAACCGTTTAAAAAGTGGCAAGCGCAGTATTTTAAAACAGTTTCCAGATGCTCCTTACTCATTTGGAGCAACACACACCATGAATGCCAATCCCAAGTTCCTGAGCCAGGCCGCGCGCGTGGACGCCGCTGCCATAGCGCCCCTGCCCAATTCGCGCAAGGTGTATGTCGAGGGTTCGCGCCCCGATATCCGCGTGCCGATGCGCGAAATTTCCCAGGCTGACACGCCCGCCGGAATGGGCGCGGAAAAAAATCCGCCGATTTATGTGTACGACTGTTCCGGCCCTTATACCGACCCGGCAGCGCAGATTGATATTCGTTCCGGTTTGCCCGCACTGCGCGATGGCTGGATTGCCGAACGCGGCGACACCGAGCAACTCACCGCCCCCAGCTCCGATTATGGCCGGCAACGCCTGAACGATCCCGAACTGGCGGAGCTGCGCTTCAATCTCAAGCGCGCGCCGCGCCGCGCCAAACCCGGCAGGAACGTCACGCAGATGCATTACGCCCGTCAGGGCATCATCACGCCGGAAATGGAATACATCGCCATCAGGGAAAACCAGCGCCGCGAGGGGCTTTCCGAAATGTTGCTGCAACAGCATCCCGGCGAAAATTTCGGTGCATCCATGCCCGGCGGGCAAGCCCGCTCCCTCTCTCCTAACTCTCTCCCTACGCCCTCTCCTCAATCCTCTCCCGCAAGCGGGCGAGGAAGCGAACGAGAAAAGCGATCGTTAATTTCTGCGGGCGAGAGGGACGCAGTCTCGCTGCGCGAGTCTCATTTTAACCAGATCACGCCGGAATTCGTGCGCAGCGAAGTGGCCGCAGGACGCGCCATCATCCCCGCCAACATCAACCACCCCGAAGCCGAGCCGATGATCATCGGCCGCAACTTTCTGGTGAAGATCAACGCCAACATCGGCAACTCGGCACTGGGTTCGAGCATTCAGGAAGAAGTGGAAAAGATGACCTGGTCGATCCGCTGGGGCGGCGACACGGTGATGGATTTGTCCACCGGCAAGCACATCCACGAAACACGCGAATGGATCATCCGTAACTCGCCGGTGCCGATCGGCACGGTGCCGATCTATCAGGCGCTGGAAAAAGTGAACGGCAAGGCCGAAGACCTGACCTGGGAAATTTTTAGGGATACTTTGATCGAGCAGGCCGAGCAGGGCGTGGATTATTTCACTATCCATTCCGGCGTGTTGCTGCGCTACGTGCCGCTGACCGCAAAACGCATGACCGGCATCGTGTCGCGCGGTGGCTCGATCATGGCGAAATGGTGCCTCGCGCACCACAAGGAAAATTTCCTCGCTACTCACTTCGAAGACATCTGCGAAATCATGAAGGCCTATGACGTGGGCTTCAGCCTCGGCGACGGCTTGCGCCCCGGCTCGATTTACGATGCCAACGATGAAGCGCAACTCGGCGAACTCAAGACGCTGGGCGAGCAGACGCTGATCGCGTGGAAGCACGACGTGCAAGTGATGAT
>JACREC010000082.1 GCA_016218445.1 Nitrosomonadales bacterium | reverse complement strand
CCACCACTTAGGCCATTATAATCATCTCCCGCAAGATACTTCGCATTGCCTTTGCAGTGTGGTCTTCCAACAAAACTTGTTATCCGGGTAAACTCGGATTTCAGGCTTGCAAATAACAATAGGATCTACGCTAGCTACGCTTGCTGTTTAATCCGTGGCCGGCCGCTTGGAGAGCTTGCGTTGCAGGGTGCGGCGGTGCATGTTGAGCGCGCGCGCAGTGGCCGAAATGTTGCCCTGATGTTCCTGCAGCACGCGCTGGATGTGCTCCCACTCCATCCGTTCCACCGAAGGGGGCTGCGCGTTGAGCGGGGCGTCTGCGCTGGCGTGGTGGCCGAACGCCGCCACGATTTCGTCGGCATTTGCCGGTTTGGACAGGTATTGCGTGGCACCCAGCTTGACGGCCTCCACCGCCGTGGCGATGCTGGCATAGCCGGTCAGCACCACGATGCGCGTGGCCGGGTCGAGTTCGTGCAGGGCCTGGGTCAGCGTCAGCCCGGACGCGCCGCCCATCTTCAAATCCACTACCGCATATTCCGGCGGGTTGTCCCGTGCCAGCGGCAGCGCCTGCTCCACGCTGTGCGCCACGGTCACGGCGAAGCCGCGCTTTTCCAGTGCGCGGCACAACACCTGGCAGAAGACATCATCATCGTCCACCAGCAGCAGCGAGGCTTGTTCGTTGAGAGATGTGTTCATGCTGTGTGGGGTTGCAAAGGCAGGATAACTTCAGTGGTGGCGCCGCCACCCTCGCGGTTGAACAGGCGCACCTTGCCACCCAGGCGTTCCACTGTGGCGTTGGCGAGGAACAGCCCCAGCCCGCGTCCATTCTCCTTGGTGGTGAAAAACGCCGAGCCTGCCCGGGCAGCGGCTTCCGGTGTGAGCCCCTGGCCGTGGTCGTGGATTTCCAGCGTGAATCGGCGCTCGTCCCAATGCGCATGGATGTCGATTTCATCCGGTGAGGCGTCGGCGGCATTGTTGAGCAGGTTCAGCAACGCAGCGCGCAACGCCGGGTCCATATGCAACTGCGGTGCCGGTTGCGCACCGGATGCCTGGTAACGGTAATGCACGGCAGGGCGCAGCAATTGCCATTCATCCAGCGTGTCGGCGAGGAATTGCTCCAGCGGCTGCGTTAGTGCGGTTTGGGTAACGGTATCCTGCGCATTGGCCAGCAGCTTGCCGAGAATGCGTTTGCATAGCCGCACCTGGTCGTCGAGGATGGCGAGATTGTCGCGCCATTCCGGCAGCACGGCATTGTCACGTTTCAGTTCGCCAATGATGACCGACAGGGTGGATAGCGGCGTGCCCAGCTCGTGCGCGGCGCCCGCTGCCTGTGTGCCGAGCGCCACGATGCGCTCGTTGCGCAGCGTTTCCTCGCGTACTCTGGCCAGTGTCTCGTCACGGTCGCGCACCGCCTGCGCCATCTTCACCACGAAATACGCCACCACCACCGCGCTGATGACGAAGCCCAGCCACATGCCGATGACGTGCATGTTGAAGGCATCGCCCTGCGGCGCCGCATGTTGCACATGCCCCTCGTGCGCATCGTTCGACGGCAGCGGCACATAGAATTTCATCAGCAGGGTGTAGCAGCCGGTGGTGATGCCCGCCATCGCCCAGGTGTAGCTGCGCGGCAATGCGGCTGCGGCGATCACCAGCGGCAGCAGGAACAGCGAGATGAAGGGATTGGTCGAGCCGCCGCCGTAGTAGAGCAGCACCGACAGCGCCAGCACGTCGGCGCACAACTGCGCGAACAATTCAGGGTTGGAAACCGGATAATCGGCGCGCAGACGCCACCAGGTGAGCAGGTTCAGCCCCGCCAGTGCGGCGACGGTGGTGAGCATGGGCAGCCATTCCAGCTTCATCGCAAGAATACGGTACACCAGCGCGAGTGCAGCGCACTGTGCCACCACGGCGATGGCGCGCAGCAACACGAGGCGGCGCAGGTGGCTGTGCCCGGTCTGGGCGGCTAGAATGGAAGGGTTCATGGCTCCCGATTTTACTAGGTTGACGGTGCTGGCGGGGTGCGACAAAATGCCGCAGACATTTTGCGGTGAAGACTCATATGCGCGCAGCGCATGTTATGTCGAAGCCACAAATTGTGGCTCTGGCATAACCTGAAGATTAGCCTACACCGCAATGTGTCGCAATGCGACAAATTGTGGCTCTGGCATAACCTGAAGATTAGCCTACACCGCAATGTGTCGCAATGCGACAAATTGTGGCTCCGGCATAACCTGAAGATTAGCCTACACCGCAATGTGTCGCAATGCGACAAATTGTCGCGCTATTATTGGAGTTGTGCAGCTTCCATGGTTTCGGGCGCGGCAACGATGACGCAATTTCTGCCTGCTTGTTTTGCGCGGTACAGCGCCTGGTCTGCGGCCTGAACCAACTTGTTTTTGCTGTCAAGGGTTGTACTCAGGCCTGCTGCACCAATGCTGATACTGATCTGAATGGTTTGGCTTCCCCCGGAATCATCAGGAATCTCGATTTGATGAGATTCGACCAGATGACGCAGACGTTCCGCCACAACTGTGGCGCCATCAATGGCGGTATTGACGCAGATTATCAAAAACTCTTCTCCCCCATAGCGCGCGACAACATCCATCTCACGGAGAGCAGTCTTGATCAGGCTGCCGAATGTGGACAAGGTGACATCCCCTGCCTGATGCCCGTAGGTGTCATTAACCCGCTTGAAATGATCGATGTCGAGCATCAGGATGGAGAGATCGAGGGAATATCTTTTTGATCTGGCGACTTCTTCTTCAAGTTTGCGATCCAGGTAGCGGCGGTTGTAAACCTGCGTCAGCGGATCGGTAATGTTCTCCATTTCAAGCAAGCTTATCCGGCGAAGATCAACAGCGGTTTGCAGCGAAAGGTTTGCCGTTAGCCACACAAACACGGCACCAAGTAAAAATATGCCGGGAGTGGGAATATCGCGCCACTCGGTCTGTTGACCCCAAAGTACTACTATGTAGCCCAAGTAACCCGCAATGAAGATGAGGATCAGGCCGATCATGGCAAACCATTTATTGCGCAGCGATCCGGCAGGGAGCATCGCTATCAGTCGGCGGGTGGGAGCCAGGGCTGCAATGTGAATAGCCACGCCGATCATAACCAATGCAGTGGACAAATAAGAGATCATGGCTGGACGCGTATTTGGCGTGGGGTGTCTGGTTAAGTTGGGTAGGCTGCCAATGGATATTACCTTAGCCGGGGCGGCATTGGGATTCGTTTTATGTTCTAGCGGTTTGCGCGCAGGGGGGTGCGACAATATGCCACATTCCCAGGCAGGCGCAAACGTCTTAAATTGCGCCTTGCCAAGCAGCTGGTGCGGAATTTCCTCCCGGTTTACCTCCCATGTACGCTGGTTGCATGTCCTGCTTGCTTGGCACTTTTCCCCATCTGAGAAATTGAAACAGCAGCGAATATACTGTTGGCCATGTTCATTGTTGAGGAGTGGCGCCTGGACGCGCGCCACGGCGCCCGGGCAAGATGGTGCGGCATTGCAGTTTTCCATCACCAGCAAGCAAGAGGCACAACTGGTGGCGATTTACAGCCCGGTAGCGGGTGCTGCGGAGATGCACAGCATGACGCACGATAACGGCGTGATGAAGATGCATGCCATCGAATTTTTGCCATTGCCTGCGGGCAAGACGGACGATCTGGGAGCGAGCGGCAACCACGTGATGCTGCTCAACCTGAAAAAGCCTATCAAGGCCGGTGAGAGCGTACCGTTCACCGTGACGGTGCAGTTTGCCGACAAGCACAAGGCAACGGTGAAGGCCGAGGCCGAGGTGAAGCCGCTGACCATCAGCCACGAACCCGGGCATCACCATCAATAAACCCCACTTGAGGTCTTGAAATTGCATCAGCCATCCGCATTTACCGAAAAGGAGGAATATTGTTTCCCCGTTACCAATCTGACATGGAGGATATTATGGCAAACCTGACCCGTTACAACCCAGCTGACGATGCTTTTGATGATCTGTTCCGCGGTTTCTTCATGCGTCCGGTACGCATTGAGGGGCAGCCGGAAATTCAGATCAAGATGGATGTAAAGGAAAACGACAATGCTTACACCGTGCATGCCGAAATTCCCGGCGTGAAAAAAGAAGACATCCACGTCACCATAGATGGCAACCAGGTCGCCATCAGCGCCGAGGTGAAAAATGAGAAAGAGGTGAAGGAAGGCGAAAAGGTGCTGCGTAGCGAACGCTATTACGGCAAGGTATCGCGCGCTTTCACCGTGGCACAGGATGTGGACGAGGCTGCCGCACAGGCCAAGTACAACGACGGCGTACTGGAACTGACCCTGCCGAAAAAAGCGGCGGTCAAATCAAAACGGCTGAATATCGAGTAAGCGCGGACTTCGCGCCGCTCGTTTTATTTCTGCTTGTGCGGCTCCGCCTCGCTGACTAACGATTTTGCAAAGCCAAGTAGTTCCTTGTGCTCGGCTGCCTTTAGCTGCCCGAAAAATGCAATCAATTCGGCCAGGTTGTCGTCTTCTGCGTAGAAATATGCGGTAGGTACACCCAGCACTTTCGCCAGATGTTTGGCGGTTAAAAAGTCAGGCGCGTGCTTGCCACGCTCATACTGATTGATTCGGGCGGAAGCAGAAAACTCGTCGATTCCTGAGCGCACCCCCAGTTCCATTTGTGAAATGCCCAATTGTTCCCGCGCTGCTTTCATGCGGCGTGCAAAGAGAGGAACGTTTTGAGCATGGCTGTCCATGCCTAAGATACTCTTAGCTTTTTGTTGACGCGATACTAAGGAATGCTTAGTATCGTGATGGGAAATTATCCAATCTGCTTGAAAAATGGGGGATGTATGAAGAATGCCGGCACAGAAATACGTTCGTTTGGAAGGCAAAGTTTGGGGTGGTTGCCGCTAGGTATGATTGCCCTGTTAAGCGGATGTGGCACCGCGCAGATTCCATACACCCAGAACCATCCCGCGTCATATCAGAAGGTCGCCAGGGCAACCAGTCATTGGGACATTCTTGCCGATGATGTAGCAGCACAGACCGTGGCAGCAATCGGCACTCAAAAGACGATATATGTTGCCACACCAACCGAAGCGACAGACTTTAACCGCGCATTTCATAATTTTTTGATTACGCGAATGGTGAATAAGGGCATCCCAGTCAGTGAACAAAAAATGGGCGCGATTGAGGTTCATTATGAAACCCAAGTTGTCCAGCACAACAGTGAACGGCGAGCCTATAAGCCCGGCACGATTACCATGCTTACCGCCGGATTGATGGTGGCTTACAACGTTCACAAATGGTCACCAGATGCTCAGGCGGCTGCATTGTTGGGCGTGGCGGGCGCAGCGGATGCTATTGCAAGTACGGATGCGGGAAAGCCTCCTAAAACCGAACTGGTGGTGACGACCTCAGCGGTCGAGGGTGGGCGCTACCTGGTGCGCAAAACTGATATTTACTACATAGAGTCAGAGGATGCGTCATTGTTTATGCACATCGAGAAGCAAGGTACGCCAGTTAGGGAATTCAGCGTAGTGGGAGCGAAATAATGAGTAAAAAATTACTCGCCATTTTGTTGCTGCTGGCTGGCTGTGCAGAAACCCCAAAGTACTACACGGCAGAGGATAGCCAGTTCATCAAGGCTAATTACACAGCGGCGGAATCATTGGCCAAAGCATCATCAATCCCATTGGATAAATCTGCACCCATCGTTGTGGCTACACTGGTGAACATTGACAATCTGGAACAGTCCTCTACGCTTGGGCGTACCGTTTCTGAGCAAGTGGGTACAAGGCTCGCCAATATGGGCTATATGGTAAAAGAAGTGAAGCTGCGCGGCACACTGTTTGTAAAGTCAGATACGGGGGAGTTGCTGCTCTCACGCGAATTGAAAGACATTTCAGCTTCGCATAAAGCGCAAGCCGTGGTGGTCGGCACATACTCATATGCAAACGAGTACATTTACCTAAACATCAAGTTGGTAGATGCGAGTAATACCATTCTGTCAGGATATGACTACGCCATTCCAGCTCCAGCTGACTCCATCAACAAAAACATGATGAGTAGAAGATAGTTTAATCCGGTGAGTATTTGCTTCTACCACATAACGGGCGGCATTGAGCCGCCCGTTTTATTTGTAGTGGTGTAGAATGCGCGCCAGTTTCGTCCAAGGATAGATCATGTCCCTTACGCCTTCTGCCGCCGAGAAAAAAGCCCGCACTCTTTCCGAGGCGATGCCTTATATCCAGCGTTTCTTCGACAAGACCATCGTGGTCAAGTACGGCGGCAACGCCATGACCGATCCACGGTTGCAGGAAAGCTTCGCACGCGATGTGGTGCTGCTCAAGCTGGTGGGAATGAACCCGGTGATCGTGCATGGCGGCGGGCCGCAGATCAACGAGCTGCTGAAGAAGATGGGCAAGGAAGGCGCCTTCGTGCAGGGCATGCGCGTGACCGACGATGAGACCATGGACGTGGTCGAGATGGTGCTGGGCAAGGTCAACAAGGATATTGTCAACCTGATTAACCGCTATGGCGGCAAGGCGGTGGGGCTGACCGGGCAGGATGGCGGTTTCATCCGCGCCGAGAAGATGCTGCTGGAAAGCAATGAAGAACCTGGCAAGATGCTGGACATCGGCCTGGTCGGCGGGATCAGTTCGATTGATCCTTCGATCATTGCTTTCCTCGATTCCGGCGATTTCATTCCGGTCATCGCGCCGATCGGCGTGGCGCCGGACGGCGAGACGCTGAACATCAACGCCGACCTGGTGGCGGGCAGACTGGCGGAGGTGCTGAAAGCGGAAAAGCTGGTGCTGCTCACCAATACTCCCGGCGTGCTGGATAAGAACGGCAACCTGCTCACCGGGCTGACACCGAAACAGATTGACGGGCTGGTGGCGGACGGCACACTGTCCGGCGGCATGCTGCCCAAGATCGGTTCGGCGCTGGATGCCGCGCGCGGCGGAGTGAAGGCTGTGCACATCATTGATGGCCGGGTGGAACATGCGCTGCTGCTGGAGATTCTGACGGATGAGGGTGTGGGGACGCTGATCAAGAGCAAATAATGATAAAACCGGTATGGGTTTTCGATCTCGATAACACATTACATAACGCAATACCGCACATCTTCCCGCACATCAACCGCAGCATGACGGCCTACCTGCAGCAGCATCTGGGGCTGGATGAGCAGGCTGCGGGCGAGTTGCGCAGGCATTACTGGCAGCGTTACGGCGCGACCCTGAGCGGCATGATGCGGCACCACGGCACCGACCCACGGCACTTCCTGTGGCATACCCACCAGTTTCCGGAATTGCCCGGGATGGTGTTGCGCGAGCCGCGCCTGCGCCATGTGTTGAAAAGTTTGCCGGGCAAGAAGCTGGTGTTTTCCAACGCGCCGCAGCTCTATGCGCGTGCCGTGCTGAAGCTGCTGCGCGTGGATGATTTGTTCGACGACGTGTTCGCCATCGAACACGCGCGCTACCGCCCCAAGCCACAATTGGCGGGTTTTGTGCGGCTGCTGCGCAAGCATCGCCTGCATCCGGCGCACTGCGTGATGGTGGAAGACAGCGCGGAAAATTTGCAGGCGGCGAAGCGCCTGGGTATGCGCACCGTGTGGGTGGATACCACGCCGCGCTTTCCGGCTTATGTGGATGTGAAGATTCGCAATGTGATGGAGTTGCCCAGGATACTGCACCGCTTGGGTTAGCAATTCTTATGTAGGAGCGGGCCATGCCCGCGAT
>JACREC010000081.1 GCA_016218445.1 Nitrosomonadales bacterium | reverse complement strand
GGTATCTGGTTCAGGGCAAGCCATGACGCAAGCCCTGCGTCCATATGCATGGAGAGTCAGGGAGTCAGCGCGCTGTCCAGCAACTCTACTGGCAAGCGGGTTTGCATGACAAGCGCGTAAGCCACCTTGTCAAAAGTGCGGAACACGAACAACAGGCCATAACGCACATCCGGCAGGGTGAGGTCTTTGCCCTTTTCCTTCACTGTTTCGCCTTTGCGGTACAGCGCCAGCACATGACCATTTTCCAAGCCGTCGCGGCGCCCCTTGTTGAGTGTGACGATGGCATTCTGGCCCGCCTGTGAAACGCCGCCATAAATCGAGATCACACGCGCGGTAAGCAGGCTTTCCGGAGCATGCGGCACATAGTTGCTGGCGAGTTCGCCGGTAGCCTGGACCAGGTGATCGCCCTTGTTGATTTCCTGAATCGACTTGGTAATCCTGATGGTGCTGAGGTTATCGAATTTTTCGACGCTTACGTCGCCGAGGTAGATGGCCTCATACCCCAGCACTTCCTTGCTGTCCGGATCAAGAAACGTCTGGCCCGGGCGATAGACTTGCCACAGCGTCCCTTTGTCCTCGGACAGGCCTTTCACATAAGCAATATCATCGTTGCCCAGAATGACGCGCTGCTCATAGGTGCCCACCAAAGTCGGTGCGCCGGACAGTTCATTTTCTTCGATGATCAGCGGTCGGCTGAGGAAGGGGCCGATGGCATTGGCCGGAATGCTGGAGATCGCGTTATGTTCGCTGCTCTGCGCGCGTACCTTAGGGGATAGCTTAACGACGCTGTCGGATGACCCCGCTTTGCTCTCCCCTCCGATACGCAGTGTGCCGGTTGCACGATCCAGCACGATTACATCGCCCGGATAAATCCAATGCGGGTCTTTGATGGTATCTTTATTCATGCCCCAGATTTGCGGCCATTTCCACGGGTCTTTGAAAAACGTGGCGGAGATATCCCACAGCGTATCGCCTTTCACCACAATGTGGCGGTCCGGGGCGTTGTCGCGAATCTCAGGCGCAGCGGCAAGGGCAAAGGCAGGCAACAAACAGCAAATCAACGATATAATCAACTTTTGCATGGCAACCCCTGCGGAATAAATAGAATACGGCGCGAACAAATTATTACGGTCCTGGGCGCGCAATGGTTTAAATTCTGCATGTAGTCTCTTAAATTAGCAAGCATTTATGGCAATCCTCAAAATACTGCAATATCCGGACGAGCGGCTGCATACCATCGCGAAACCCTTGCCTGCGGTAACTGCTGCCACCCGCAACCTCATACGCGATATGGCGGAAACCATGTATGCCGCACCCGGAGTGGGTTTGGCTGCGACCCAGGTGGATGTGCATGAACAGCTTATCGTAATAGACATCTCCGAAACCCGCGACCAACTGATGGTGTTTATCAACCCGGAAATCATCGCCAGCAGCGGCGAGATCGAACGCGAGGAGGGTTGTTTGTCGGTTCCCGGCGTGTATGAAAAAGTATGTCGCGCCGAACGTGTTACCGTGAATGCGCTGGACGCTCATGGCAAACCGTTCACGCTGGAGATGGACGGCTTGCAGGCAACCTGTGTGCAACACGAGATAGACCACCTCAAGGGCAAGGTATTTGTCGAATATCTTTCGCTGCTCAAGCAATCGCGCCTCCGCGCCAAGATCAAGAAGCACCGCCGCGAAACACTGTAACGGACATACTCTTGAAAATCATTTTTGCCGGCACCCCGCATTTTGCCGCTGCCGCCCTGGAAGCGCTGCTGGCGCAGCATTTTGCCGTGGCTGCAGTATTGACCCAGCCCGACCGCCCCGCCGGGCGCGGGATGCAACTCACTCCCAGTCCGGTCAAACAGCTGGCGCTGGCGCACAATTTGCCCGTACTACAGCCACACTCTTTGAAGGATGCCGACATCCAGAAAAAACTTGCCGGCTATGCGGCGGATGTGATGGTAGTCGCGGCATACGGGCTGATCTTGCCGCCAGCGGTGCTGCAACTGCCGCGCCACGGCTGCCTGAATATCCACGCCTCGCTGCTGCCGCGCTGGCGCGGCGCAGCGCCCATCCAGCGTGCAATCCTGGCTGGTGACAACGAAACCGGTGTCACCATCATGCAGATGGATGCCGGGCTGGATACCGGTGACATGCTGCTGAAAAAAATCTGCCCGATCAGCGCGCATGACACCGCGCAAACGTTAAACGATAAGCTGGCGGCGCTGGGCGCCGGGGCTATCGTCGAGACGTTGCGCTTGCTGGAGCAGGGACGGCTGGCGCGCGTGCCGCAAAATGCCGCGCAGGCGACTTATGCCGCCAAGCTGACCAGGGCCGAAGCGCAAATCGATTGGACGGACGATGCCGCACACATCGCACGTGCGATACGCGCCTACAACCCTTTCCCCGTTGCCTGCACCACCTTCAATGCAATGCCGATTAAGGTCTGGCAGGCCAGTGCGCGCGATGATCTGGGCGGCGTAGCGGGAACGGTGTTGTCCGTGGGGAAAGACGGTATCAACGTAGCGTGCGGCCAAGGCGCTTTGTGCCTGGAGGTATTGCAGCGCCCGAATGCCAAGGCATTGCCCGCAGCGCAGTTCGTGCAGGGATTTGCGCTGCATCCGGGCGACCGCTGCACCTCTCCCGCCTGATATGGACGCAGCACAACAAGGCGCCAGCCAGGTGGTCTGCCAAGTCTTGGGCGGGCGCAACCTGAACCAGGCATTGAGCGCATTCCTGCAAGCCGCACCCGGATTGGCGCCGCAACAGCGCGCGGCATTGCAGGATTTGAGCTACGGCACGTTGCGTTTCTACGGCCAGTTGCTGCGTGTGCTGGAACAACTGCTGCACAAGCCGGTGCAGGACGCACAACTGCGCTGCCTGCTGCTGGTTGCGTTGTATCAACTGCAATACAGCAAGGCCGCATCCCATGCGGTGGTGGATCATGCCGTGCGCGCCATGCGCAAGCGCAATGCGGTGGCAAGCGGGTT
Source organism: Nitrosomonadales bacterium (assembly GCA_016218445.1). Classification (GTDB taxonomy): domain Bacteria; phylum Pseudomonadota; class Gammaproteobacteria; order Burkholderiales; family Gallionellaceae; genus CAITJF01. The sequence goes on along the minus strand of JACREC010000081.1, from coordinate 34,572 downwards.
GGTGAATGCGGTGCTGCGCAATTTCCTGCGCAACCGGGATGCGCTGCTCGCCGTTGCCGCCAGCAGCGAAGAAGGCCGCTACTCCTATCCGCAATGGTGGATAGATGCAATCAAGGCGCAATATGGCGAGCGAGCGGAAGCCATCTTGCTGGCCGGCAACCAGCATCCTCCGATGACGCTGCGCGTGAATCGCCGCCGCACTACGCCTGCCGATTATCTGGAGCTGCTTGCGCAGCAGGACATCCAGGCCAGCGTGATCGAACCGGATGCCGTGTTATTGCAGCGTCCAATGGCGGTGGACAAATTGCCGGGTTTCTTCGATGGCCTGGTTTCGGTGCAGGATGCCGGAGCGCAATATGCAGCGCACCTGCTGGATGTGCATGACGGTATGCGTGTGCTGGACGCCTGTGCGGCGCCCGGCGGCAAGAGCACTCACCTGCTGGAGTTGGCGCAACTCGACTTGCTTGCGCTGGACAAGGATGCGCAACGTTTGGATCAGGTGCGCGAGAACATGCAGCGCCTGCAATTGCACGCCCGGTTGCAGGTTGGCGATGCGGCGCAGCCCGCTGACTGGTGGGACGGCCAGCCGTTCCAGCGCATTCTCGCCGATGTGCCCTGCTCCGCCTCGGGTGTGGTGCGTCGCCATCCCGATATAAAATGGCTGCGCCGCCCGGAGGACATGGATGGGTTCGCGCAACAGCAAGCGCAAATTCTTTCCGCATTGTGGCGGCTGTTGGCAAGTGATGGTAAATTGCTCTACGCAACCTGTTCCATTTTTGCGCGGGAGAACCGGCAAGTCATCAGTGAATTCCTGCAACAGCATGATGACGCCCGGTCTGTACCCCTGTCCGTACCCAACCTGAATGAAGGCCAATTTCTACCGGATGACCAGCACGACGGCTTTTTTTATGCGCTGTTGCACAAATCAGAAGACAGATGACTGATGACAGAAGACAGAAAAACATCTGTAATGCCTTCCTGCCTTGATAACATGGCATGGACGGGCTTCGTCCGTTGCAAGCGCAGTATCCTCGCCATCCTCTGTCTCCTGTCCTCTGTCCTCTGTCCTCTGTCCCCTGTTTTCGCCGAAGGTATTGTGATGCACAAAGCGGAGGCGCGCTTTTCCGACGGCAGCTATCAGCTTTCCGCCGACTTCGACATCAGCTTCAATTTTGTCGTCGAGCAGGCATTGACGCGAGGGGTGTCGCTGTATTTCATCAACGAGTTCACCCTGACCCGTCCCCGCTGGTACTGGATGGATGAGGTGGTTGCGCAAAGTGAGCAGACCATCAAGCTGTCTTACAACAGTTTGACGCGCCAATACCGAATTACGCGTGGCTCGCTGTTCCAGAATTTTGCCGGCATGGACGAGGCATTGAATTCCATCAAGCACCAGTCTGCGCCCATTCAGGCAGAACTTTTTAAGAAAAAGGACACCAGCTACATTGCATCGGTACGCATGCACCTGGACGTGACGCAATTGCCCAAACCGTTACAGGTCAACGCCCTGACCGGCAACGATTGGAACCTTGATTCCGATTGGTATCGCTGGATCATGCGCCCCGATGCGGCAGTACACTGAGGGTGAATAGGCCGTGAAGTATTTGATATTCATCAGCATCCTGATCGGCAGTTTACTGCTTTACCTGCTGTCGAGCGCCAGCGCCAACACCGACCTGTTCTCGCGCAATTACTATGGGCTGCTGGCGCTTGCCGGGATGCTGGCACTGTGCCTTGCCGTACTGGTGGGCTATCAGCTTTGGCAACTGCGCGGCAAAATCAAGGCGCAGGTGTTTGGCGCGAAACTCACTCTGCGCCTGGCACTGGTTTTTACCCTGATTGCAATTCTGCCGGGCCTGTTGGTGTATGGTGTGTCGGTGCAGTTTCTGGGCAAGAGCATCGAGTCGTGGTTCGATGTCAGGGTGGAGAAGGCGCTGGAAGGCGGATTGAATCTGGGACGCAGCTCACTGGAAAACGGACTCATAGAATTGGGTAAGAAGGGACAGTTCATCGCGCTGCTGCTGGCTGAACAGGCGCCGGAGCGGCACGCCGGAACGCTGGCCCGCCTGGTAGACGAGGGCACGGCGCAGGAAGTGGCGTTGTTCAAAAGCAACGGCAAACTGCTGACATTTGCCAGCAGCAGCCACAAGCTGTCGCCCGATATGCCGGATGCCGCGATGCTGCGCGAGGTGCGCAAACAAGGCTTTTACAGCGCCGTTGATACCTTGCCCGACAACAGTTTGGCGTTGCGCGTGCTGGTGCCGGTCAACCCGGCGCGCCCGGCGCAGGAAACGCGCATCCTGCAATTCGTGCAACCGGTGCCGAAACAGCTTTCCGGCGATGCGGAAATGGTGCAGTCGGTTTATCGCGATTACCAGCAACTGTCGTTATCACGCCTCGGCTTGAAGCGGTTATACGGCATCACGCTCACCCTGTCGCTGCTGATTGTGTTGCTGAGCGCGGTGTCGGCCGCCTTTTTCATCAGCGAACGGCTGAGTGCGCCGCTCGCCGCGCTGGCCAAAGGCACGCGCGCGGTGGCGCAGGGCGACTTCTCACTGCAGCACCCGGTCAAGAGCAGCGACGAACTGGGCGCACTAACCGGGCTGTTCAATCAGATGACGCTACAACTGGCCGATGCGAAATCCATGAGCGAACGGCAACAGCTTCAGGTGGAGAATGCCAAGGCTTATCTGGAAAGCGTGCTGGCCCATCTGTCCTCGGGTGTGCTGGTGGCGGACGAGCAATTCAGGCTGCGTTCCGTCAACAGCAGCGCAATGCAGATTCTTGGGGCGTCATTGCTGGATATGCAGGGCACGCCGTTGCCGGGAATCGGCATTCAGTATCCCTTGTTGCGGCCTTTCACCGCTGCGGTCATGCAGGCATTCGCCGAGACTCCCGGCAGTGAATGGCAGCGCCAGATCGAGCGGCTCAGCAAGAATGGCAACCAGATTTTGCTGATGCGCGGCACCCGGCTGGCAACGGCAACAGAAAACGGCTATGTAGTGGTGTTCGACGACATTAGCTATTTGCTGCAAGCGGAACGCCAGGCAGCATGGGGCGAGGTGGCGCGCCGCCTGGCGCATGAAATCAAGAACCCGCTTACGCCGATCCAGCTTTCTGCGGAGCGCTTGCAGCACAAGTTGAGTGCAAAGCTGGGCGAGGGTGATGCGCAGCTGCTGCAGCGCGCCACGCAGACCATCGTGAGCCAGGTGGCGGCGATGAAAAACATGGTGATGGAATTTTCCGATTATGCGCGCGCGCCCGCGCCCAAGCTGACGGCGCTGGACATGCATCAGTTATTGCGCGAAGTGCTCGGCTTGTATGAGGCAAACAACAACCCGATTACCCTGCGCCTGGATGCGACACAGCACTGGGTGAAGGGGGATGCGACACGCTTGCGCCAGGTGATCCACAACCTGTTGCAGAACGCGCAGGATGAGTTGCTAGGTGCACCCAGGCCGGAAATTATCCTGGGCACGGCAGATGAAGGCGGCGCATTGAAGTTATTTGTGCAAGACAATGGCAGCGGATTCCCCGCACACCTGCTGGCGCGTGCTTTTGAGCCGTACATGACAACCAAGTCCAAAGGTACCGGCCTGGGTCTGGCGATCGTGAAAAAAATCGTGGAAGAACACGGCGGCAGCATCGCCATCGAAAACCTGGCGGAAGGGGGCACGCGTGTGAGTTTTATCCTGCCCCTGTTAACGGAGATCGCATAATGAATGCCACTCAAAACACGAAATTTTCGTCGCCATACAGCGTTGCGCACATAAAATTTCGCTTATATACACCACATATGCGGCGCTTCAATTTTTTGTGCGCATCTTGTCTGGCTAGCAGTCTTATCAGTAGCTTCATCAGAAAATTTGATTTTTAGAGGTATTCATAAAATGGCAGCCAAAGAAATTCTGGTCGTGGACGACGAAATCGGGATACGCGAGTTGCTCTCGGAAATCCTGTTTGACGAAGGCTATCACGTGCACCTGGCGGAAAATGCCGCGCAAGCGCGCGACTTCCGCAACCGACAGGCGCCAGATCTGGTGCTGTTGGATATCTGGATGCCGGATATCGATGGGGTCACCCTGCTCAAGGAGTGGGTCGAGCAGGATTTGCTGACCATGCCGGTAATCATGATGTCCGGTCACGGCACCATAGAAACCGCCGTCGAGGCGACGCGCATCGGCGCGGCGGATTTTCTGGAAAAACCCGTCGCGTTGCAGAAATTGCTTGATACTGTCGCCAAGGCGATTCGGCAAGGTGCGCCATGCATCCCGCAGGTGGCCAATGGCGGAGCACCTGCGGAAGCCGTGCCGCATTTCCCGCTGCCGTTTGACCTGCCCTTGCGCGAGGCACACGACTATTTTGATAGCCTTTACTTCAACTACCATATGCGCAAGGAAAACGGCAACATGACCCGTGTGGCGCAAAAAGCCGGTTTAGAGCGCACCCATGTGTACCGCAAGCTGAAACAGCTCGGCATCAAATTCGCCAAGAAGCCCTCCGAGGACGGTTAGCCCGGAGTTTCCTCGGCTTGCCGCTGTTGCCTTAAACAGGGCAGTGCGGCATAATCACCTTCCTTTGAGGCTGCGACAATTCAACCCGATCAGGGTTGTTCAGGAGGCTTAGTGAGAGATGGCTGCGACGCGTGATATCACCCCCCCCAAGTTTAATGACATTACCGGCGCGATCCGGATGCTGGCAGTGGATGCCGTGCAAAAGGCGAACTCCGGCCACCCCGGCGCGCCGATGGGCATGGCGGAAATCGCCGAGGTGTTGTGGAATCACCACTTGCGCCACAATCCGGCCAACCCGAAGTGGGCTGATCGCGACCGTTTTGTGTTGTCCAATGGCCACGGCTCCATGCTGGTTTATGCGCTGCTGCACCTGTCCGGCTACGACTTGCCGATGGAAGAGTTGAAGCGTTTCCGCCAGATGCACTCCAAGACCCCCGGCCATCCCGAATATGGCTATACGCCCGGTGTGGAAACCACCGGCGGCCCGCTCGGCCAGGGCATCACCAACGCGGTGGGCATGGCAATGGCGGAAAAATTGCTGGCTGCGGAATTCAACAAGCCCGGCCATGAAATCGTCAACCACCATACCTATGTGTTCATGGGTGACGGCTGCATGATGGAAGGCCTCTCGCATGAAGCTTGCGCGCTGGCCGGCACCTGGGGCCTGGGCAAGCTGACTGCATTCTGGGACGACAACGACATCTCGATTGACGGCCATGTGGGCGGCTGGTTCACCGACGATACACCGAAGCGCTTCGAGGCCTACGGCTGGCATGTCATCCCCAACGTGCAAGGGCATGACCCGGAAGCGATCAATGCCGCGATCAAGGCCGCCAAGGCGGTCACCGACAAGCCCACCCTGATTTGCTGCAAAACCATTATCGGCGCAGGCTCTCCCAACAAGGCCGGCACCCATGACGTACATGGCGCCGCATTGGGTGATGCCGAAGTGGCTGCGACACGCGAACACATTGGGTGGAAATACCCGCCGTTTGAAATTCCCAAGCATATTTACGCGGCATGGGATGCACGCACCAAGGGTGAAGGCCTGGAAAAATTGTGGAACAACAAGTTTGCCGAATATCGCGCCGCGTTTCCGAAAGAAGCTGCCGAATTTGAGCGTCGCATCAAGGGTGAATTGCCGGCCAACTGGAAAGCACATGCGGCTGACGTGCTGGCCAAGACCAATGAAAAAGCGGAAACCATCGCCACGCGCAAGGCTTCGCAAAATGCCATCAATGCCCTGGCTCCGGCACTGCCTGAATTTCTCGGCGGCTCGGCCGACCTGACCGGTTCCAACCTGACCAACTGGACAGGTTGCAAGCATATCCGCGGCAAGAGCATAGGCAACTACATCAGCTACGGCGTGCGGGAATTCGGCATGTCGCACATCATGAACGGCATGGCGTTGCACGGCGGCTTCCTGCCATTCGGCGGCACCTTCCTGATGTTCTCCGAATATGCGCGCAATGCCTTGCGCATGTCGGCCATGATGAAGCAGCGTGTGATCTATGTGTTCACCCACGACTCCATCGGCCTGGGCGAAGACGGCCCGACGCACCAGCCGGTCGAGCAAACCGCTACCTTGCGCTACATCCCCAATATGGAATTGTGGCGTCCGTGCGACACGGTTGAATCCGCCGCCGCGTGGGTTGCCGCGGTCGAGCGCAAGGACGGCCCGAGCAGTCTGGTTTTCAGCCGCCAGAACCTGGCATTTCAGAAACGCAATGCGGCGCAAATCGCCAGCATCCGCAAGGGCGCGTATGTGCTGTCGGAAGCCGCAGGAAAGCTCCAGGCCGTGTTGATCGCGACAGGTTCCGAAGTTGCCTTGGCAATGGAAGCGCAAAAAACGCTGGCTGCCGCGGGTATCAATGTGCGCGTAGTGTCCATGCCGTCCACCAACGTGTTCGACAAGCAAGACCAGGCCTACAAGGACAGCGTCTTGCCCAAGGGTGTAAAGCGCGTGGCGGTTGAAGCGGGCGTGACGGGCGGCTGGTATAAGTATGCGGGTCTGGATGGCGCAGTGGTGGGTATGGATTGCTTCGGCGAATCCGCCCCGGCACCCGAGTTGTTCAAGCACTTCGGCATTACTGCGGACAATGTCGTCAAAGCAGTTAAAGGTGTTTTGTAACAAGTAACGACGACATTGCGGCGCAGGCTAACATGAGCATAGCGAATGTTAAGGGACACAGTCCCGGCCGTAGTCACAACGTGGTGAAGGCCGTTAAAAGCGTAATTTAAGCCGTAGGAGCCCGACTTGTCGGGCGATTATTTTTCGCAAAACAATCGCGCAATAAATTGCGCTCCTACAAGGTGGGCACAGTTTTATTGTGCCCACCCTACCAGCCCCTCACTTTTTTAACTTGGGAGAAAAAAATGACAATTCGTGTTGGTATTAACGGGTTCGGCCGCATCGGGCGCATGGTGTTCCGCGCAGCGGTGCAAAACTTCGCTGACATTGAGATCGTTGGCATCAACGATCTGCTCGAACCGGACTACTTGGCTTACATGCTGAGTTTCGACTCCGTGCATGGCCGTTTCAAGGGTAGCGTTTCCGTCGATGGCAGCACTTTGGTCGTCAACGGCAAGAAAATCCGCTTGACTGCCGTCAAGGATCCTGCGGAACTGAAGTGGAACGAAGTCGGCGCTGACATAGTCGTTGAATCCACCGGCCTGTTCCTGACCAAGGAAACCTGCGAGAAGCACATCGCCGCAGGCGCGAAGAAGGTCATCATGTCGGCGCCGTCCAAGGACGACACGCCGATGTTTGTGTACGGCGTGAATGACAAGACCTACGCCGGCCAGACCATCGTCTCCAACGCTTCGTGCACCACCAATTGTCTCGCTCCAGTCGCCAAGGTGCTGAACGACAGCTTCGGCATCAAGCGCGGCCTGATGACCACGGTGCATGCTGCCACCGCCACCCAGAAGACCGTCGACGGCCCCTCCAACAAGGATTGGCGCGGCGGTCGCGGCATTCTCGAAAATATCATCCCGTCTTCGACCGGCGCTGCCAAGGCCGTGGGCAAGGTCATCCCCGAGTTGAACAAGAAACTCACCGGCATGGCCTTCCGCGTGCCGACCTCGGACGTGTCCGTAGTTGACCTCACCGTGGAACTGAACAAGGAAACCACCTACGATGGCATCTGCGCCGCCATGAAGGCCGCATCCCAGGGCGCCATGAAGGGCGTGCTCGGCTACACCGATCAGAAGGTGGTCTCCACCGACTTCCGCGGCGAGAGCTGCACCTCGGTGTTCGATGCCGATGCCGGCATGGCCCTGGATGGCACTTTCGTCAAGGTTGTGTCCTGGTACGACAACGAATGGGGCTACTCCAGCAAGGTGCTGGAGATGGTGCGCGTCATCGCCAAATAAATCAGCTGGCAAGACAGCTTGTAGCCAGTAGCTGGTAGCTTGTAGCTTTAGATGCCGCGCGCGGAGCGCGCACCTTGAATAGCTACTCGCTACCCGCTACAAGCTACAGGCTACTTTCTTTTCAGGAGAAAAAATGTCCGTTATCAAAATGACCGATCTGGACCTCAAGGGCAAGCGCGTCCTGATCCGCTCCGATCTCAACGTGCCGGTCAAGGACGGCAAGGTAACCTCGGATGCGCGCATCACCGCTTCGATGGCGACGATCAATTTCGCGCTGAAAGCCGGTGCGCGCGTGATGGTGACTTCCCATCTGGGCCGCCCCGAAGAAGGCGTTTATTCCGAAGAAAACTCGCTCAAGCCGGTAGCGGATGTCATCGCCAACAGGCTGGGCAAGCCCGTGCGGCTGATCAAGGACTGGGTAAATGGCGGCTTTAACGTTGCCGCAGGCGAATTGGTGTTGCTGGAAAACTGCCGTTTCAACAAGGGCGAGAAAAAGAACCTGGATGAAACCGCGAAAAAATATGCCGCGCTGTGCGATGTGTTCGTGATGGACGCATTCGGCACGGCGCACCGCGCCGAAGCCTCGACCCACGGTGTGGCAAAGTATGCGCCGGTAGCGGCAGCGGGCATTTTGCTCACCGAGGAATTGGCAGCCTTGACCAAAGCATTGCTCAACCCGGCGCGCCCGATGGTGGCCATCGTCGGCGGTTCCAAGGTTTCCACCAAGCTGACCGTGCTGGAAAGCCTGTCGGAAAAGTGTGAACAGTTGGTGGTCGGCGGCGGCATTGCCAATACTTTCCTCAAGGCTGCCGGCTATCCGGTCGGCAAATCGTTGTGTGAAAATGATCTGGTTCCTACCGCGCAGGCATTGATGAAGAAAATGTCCGCGCGCGGCGCAGGCATTCCGATTGCAACCGATGTCGTGGTCGGTAAGCAGGCCCCTTTTGTGGCGGGTAACGAGAACACGCCGGCCATTTTGAAAAACGCGAAGGATGTAGCGGACGACGAAATGATTTTCGACATCGGTCCCAGGTCGGCCCAAGAACTCGCCGACATCATCATGCAGGCCGGTACAGTGGTTTGGAATGGCCCGGTCGGGGTATTCGAATTCGACCAGTTCGGCGCAGGCACCAGAAAAATTGCCATGGCGATTGCAGAAACCAAAGCCTTCACCCTGGCGGGCGGCGGCGACACCATCGCCGCAATCCAGAAGTACGGCATCTATGACAAGGTGTCATACATCTCCACCGCCGGTGGTGCCTTCCTTGAATTCCTCGAGGGCAAGAAATTGCCGGCAGTGGATATTCTGGAACAACGAGCAGAGAAGTAGTCGTTAGTTGGTAGTCGGTAGTCATTAGTTAAATCAGTTTTTCAACTAGCGACTAACGACTAGCTACTAGCCTAAAAAGGAACACATGCTGCGTAGAACCAAAATAGTTGCAACGCTGGGGCCCGCTTCCAGCGACCAGAAAGTCCTTGAGCAGATGATACGCGCCGGAGTTGACCTGGTGCGGATGAATTTCTCGCATGGCTCGGTGCAGGATCATGTGGAGCGTGCCGAAACGGTGCGTGCGGCAGCGGCAGTAGTAGGGCGCACGGTGGGCATGCTGGCCGACCTGCAAGGCCCGAAAATCCGCGTGCGCAAATTTGAGAATGACAAGATCATTCTGAACAAGGGCGATACTTTCATTCTCGATGCCGCGCTGGAGGGGCTGGGTAATCAGCAGCGCGTCGGGCTGGATTACAAAGATTTGCCCAGGGATGTCAGCAAGGGTTCGGTGCTGTTGCTCAACGACGGTATGCTGGAATTCGATGTCGTCGAAGTCAAAGGCCACGAGATAATTTGCAGGGTGGTGCGCGGCGGCGTGCTGTCGAACAACAAGGGCATCAACCGCAAGGGCGGCGGCCTGACTGCGCCGGCGCTGACCGACAAGGATAAGGAAGATATCAAGACCGCCGCGCTGATCAAGGCGGACTACCTGGCGGTGTCGTTCCCGCGCAACGGTGATGACATGCGCCTGGCGCGCGAGCTGATGCATGCGGCGGGCGGCAAAAGTCTGCTGATGGCCAAGATCGAGCGTGCCGAGGCAATTCCGGCACTGGGCGATATCATCGACGCGTCCGATGCCATCATGGTGGCGCGCGGCGATTTGAGCGTGGAAGTCGGCGATGCGGCCGTGCCCGGCCTGCAAAAGCGCATGATCAAAATGGCGCGCGCAAAAAATCGCCTGGTGATTACCGCCACGCAAATGATGGAGTCGATGATCAACAACCCGATCCCGACCCGTGCGGAAGTGTCGGATGTGGCCAACGCCGTGCTGGACGGCACGGATGCGGTGATGCTCTCGGCAGAAACGGCGGTAGGCGACTATCCGGTGGAAACCATCGAAGCCATGGCACGCATCTGTCTCAAGGCTGAGCGGGAGCTGGAAGAGCATGTGTTTGACCGCCGCATTGTGCAACAAAAATTTACGCGCATTGACCAGTCCATTGCCATGTCTGCACTGTTTGCCGCGTCGCACTTCAAGGTGAAGGCCATCATTGCCCTGACTCAATCCGGCTCGACACCGTTGTGGATGTCACGCGTGAATGCCGGCGTGCCGATTTTTGCGCTGACCCCGCTGCCGGAAACGTTGAGCAAGGTGACTTTATTCAGCGGCGTGCATCCCATCGCATTCCATTCCAAAGCCAGGGGGCAGTCGGAAGAATGGCGCCAGATTGAGGCAACACTCGTGGAACAGGGCCTGGTTAAGGAAGGCGATATGGTGGTGATGACCATCGGTGAAGCGATGGGTAAATCGGGGCATACCAACACGATGAAGATCATGCGTGTCGGGGATCACAGTAAACATTAGTTGTTAGACGTAAGACGAAAGTTGAAAAGCAAACCAGAGGTTTTGCTTACGTCTCAAGACTTACGTCTTCCAACTTCATCATTTAATATTTTTATTTGCTGAGAGGAAAAGAAAATGGCACTCGTATCTCTGCGTCAACTTCTCGATCACGCTGCGGAAAACAGCTACGGCCTGCCCGCATTCAACGTCAACAACCTGGAACAGATCAAGGCCATCATGGAGGCGGCTGACGAAACCAACAGCCCGGTGATCATGCAAGGCTCCGCCGGTGCGCGCAAGTATGCGGGCGAGGCGTTTCTGCGCCATCTCATCGAAGCCGCCGTGGAAGCCTATCCGCATATTCCGGTGGTGATGCACCAGGACCATGGCGCTTCCCCCGCCGTCTGCATCCAGGCCATCCGCTCCGGTTTTTCCAGTGTAATGATGGACGGCTCGCTGATGACCGACGGGAAAACCCCGTCAAGCTTTGAATACAACGTGGAGGTCACGCGCAAGGTGGTGGAAATGTCCCATGCGGTCGGCGTGTCCGTCGAAGGCGAACTGGGCTGCCTGGGTTCGTTGGAATCCGGCCATGGCGAGAAGGAAGACGGCCACGGCGCGGAAGGCGGGCTGACCATGGATCAACTGCTGACCGACCCGACCGAGGCCGCCGAATTCGTCAAGGCGACCGGTGTTGACGCACTCGCCATCGCCATCGGCACTTCCCACGGTGCCTACAAATTCACCCGGCCGCCCACCGGCGACGTGCTGGCGATTTCCCGCATCAAGGAAATCCACGCCAAGATACCCAACACCCACCTGGTGATGCACGGCTCATCCAGCGTGCCGCAGGAATGGCTCAAGATCATCAACCAGTACGGCGGCGCAATGGGCCAGACTTACGGCGTGCCGGTCGAGGAAATTGTCGAGGGCATCAGGCACGGCGTGCGCAAGGTGAACATAGACACCGACCTGCGCATGGCATCCACCGGGGCGACACGCCGCTACCTGGCGGAAAATCCCAAGGACTTCGACCCGCGCAAATTCCTCGCGGCCACCACCAAGGCGATGAAGGAAATCTGCAAATCGCGCTTCGAAGCCTTCGGCTCCGCAGGGCAGGCAGGCAAGATCAAGGCGATCTCGCTGGAAGCCATTGCTGCCAAATATGCCAAGGGTGAACTGAAGGCGGTCGTCAAGTAAGCAACAAATTGCACCAACAAAAAAGCGGCCTTCGGGCCGCTTTTTGTTTCGGCCAAATACCCTCCTCATCAGATATGTCGAAACATCCGTTGAGCTGTGATAACCTTCCGCGCCATGTCTTCAACCAACGAAGCCTTCTCCCGCGTCATCATCGACAGCCAGCTCACCGCTCAAGGCTGGAGCCTTGCCGATGGTTCCAGCGTCCGTTACGAGGTAGTGTTGGAAGATGGCACGCGAGCCGACTATGTGCTGTGCGACCGGCATGGTCGCTCGCTGGCGGTGATCGAGGCCAAGCGGTTTTCGGTCAGTCCCGGCGATGCCGCCGAGCAGGCGAAGAACTATGCCAGGCAACTCAATGTTCCTTACATCTTCCTTGCCAACGGCAACGAGATTCAATTCTGGGAATGGCAGCGCGAAGCCTATCCGCGCTCGGTCAAGACCTTCTTCAAACAGGATGATCTGGAGCGACGCTTTGCCACTTTGCAAGTCGCGCGCAAACCTTTGAGCATTCCTATTGATGTCAAAATCGCCGGACGCGACTACCAGCAACAGTGCATCCAGACCCTGTGCCAGGAAATAGAGCAGGGCAGGCGCAAGCTGCTGGTGGAGATGGCGACCGGCACCGGCAAGACGCGTGCCGCCGCTGCACTCATCAAGCGGCTGTTCGAGGCAAACGCCGTCACCCGAGTGTTGTTTCTGGTGGATCGCATCCCGCTGGCTTTGCAGACCGAAGACGCTTTTGCTGAACACCTGCCGGATTACCCGTCCTATGTGCTGCGTGCAGGCCGCCGCTTCCAGGATGAGAAGCGCATCACCATCACCACGCTGCAAAGCATGATCAACATCTATGGCGACTACTCCGCCGGATATTTCGACCTCATCATCTCGGATGAATGCCACCGCAGCATCTACGGCAAATGGAGCGGGGTGCTCAAGCATTTCGACGGCATTCAGATCGGCCTGACCGCAACGCCATGTGTCGGCGGCGAGGAGACCGCCACCGAGGATGAAGACGACAAACTGTTCGTGCGCGATACCCTGAGATTCTTTGAAGTGGCTAAACCCACCTTTACCTACAAGCTCAGGGATGCCATTCGGGATGGCTATCTCGTGCCGTACCAGATTTACAAGGCCAAGACCGTCAAGACCGCCGCCGAGGGTGGTTTTGAGGTGAAGCGCGACGAACTCGATTGGACGGCAATGGATGCCAAGACCAGGCAGGAATTCGAAGTGCTGTTCAAGGAATCCGATTCCGTGATGATCGACCCGAACGCACTGGAGCGCCGCTTCACCATCCCGGAACGCAACCGCGCGCTGGTGCGCGAGTATCGCCAGGTGATGGACAACGGCTATACGGACAAGGGCATCCTGCGCAAGCCGCTGCTCGGCAAGACCATCGTGTTCGCCGTGACCAAACGCCATGCCGAAACGCTGGCGCAGATGTTCGATGAAGCCTTTGCTGACAAGAAACCATCCCCGAATGTTCGTTATGCCGATTATGTCGTGTCAGGTATGGGGCAGGACGACACCGTGGACGGCATGACCAAGATCAAGCGCTTCAAGAAGGAGCAATTCCCGCAGATACTGGTATCGGTGAACATGCTTGATACCGGCTTCGATTGCCCGGAAGTGAACAACCTGGTATTCGCCCGCTTCACCAAGTCCGTCATCCTGTATCAGCAGATGCGCGGGCGCGGCACGCGCAAGGCGCAAAACAAGCCGCTGTTCACCATGTTCGATTTCGTGGGCGTGGCGGACTACCACGGTGATGATGAGGACTATGCGCAGGGCGGTATCACCGTATTCAAACAACCGCGCAAGAAACATTACGAGCCGCGCCGCCTGTTGTCGCTGGACATCGACGACCACATCGACCCGACTACCCGCGAGTGGGTCACGGTGGACGAGGACGGCAACATCGTCTTCCCGGAAGTATCCGAACAGAAAGCCAACGAACTGGGCGCGCGCTTCGAGGCGTGGCTGGTGTCGCGCACCGACTTCAACCCCTCCCAAGAGAACCTGCTGCGCGTGGTCGGCAGCCAGATTCGCGCCAATGCCGAGACTTGGGATAAGTTTACCAGCAACCACTTTGCACTGCCGATCTTCAGTTCGCAGGGTGGCTACCAGAATGCGCTGCGCGTCTTCGGTGGCAAGGCGCAACTGGATGAGGCGATGGAAAGCCTCAATGCCAATGTATTTCATGGCGATCAATCAAATGAACAGCTTGCACCGCAACCGTTTCAATCGAGCGTTCAATGAATGATGTAGAGCTTTTGGCCGCACTAGATCGCCTCAAATCCACCATGATCTCAGTATCCACTGGGGGGGCAAAGATTCAGGATGTGAATGACGCTTTTCTAATTTCCTTCGATGCTATTGACCAGCAACTGAGGTCTCGCGGCATCGAAAATCCCCTTCCATATTCTGATCTGTGGGATTGGTACGGACGCTGGTCAAGCGGCGACATGCCGACATACCAGTCTCGGCGAACTTTCGTAAGCGGTTTATTTGCGCAGCTTGTGCAGCGTATCAAATCGGGGCGCAAGGAAGAGTTTGAGCCAACCGGTTGGAATCGCGTGGATCGAACAATTACCGAAATTCGAAACCGCTTAGCGCAAGCAACCACAGAGGAACATTTTCAAGCTGTTGGATTGCTCTGCCGTGAGGTATTGATATCCACAGCTCAGGCTGTGTTTGATCACAATCAACATCCGACAACAGATGGTATCAAGGCCAGTCAAACAGATGCAAAGCGAATGCTTGAGGCATATATCGCAGCGGTATTACCGGGTAGCACAAACGATTTCTTGAGAAAACACGCAAAAGCGGCACTCGACTTGGCGGTTCATTTACAGCACCGCAGAACAGCAACATTCAGGGATGCTGCTATCTGCGTTGAGGCCACAACATCAGTTGTAAATCTTATAGCCATCATCGCAGGACTGCGCGACCCAAACACCTAGAGGAAAAAATGCCACTAACCCCAGAAATGCGCCAATCCATCGAGCAGATACGCAACTACCTCTACGGTGGCGGCTATCCCGATCCGATGAGCAACGCCGAACAGCTTTCCTTCCTGTTCTTCTTCTACCTCATTGAAGGCATCGATGCCGAGAACACCATGAAGGCCAAGGTGCTCAAGCAGAAATACGAATCGCTGTTTGCGGGCGAATGGACATTGCGCAACCCGCTCAATGCGCCGGAGCCGAATATCAAGGCCATCAGCAAAGACCGCTTCAAATGGTCGGTGTGGGCCAAGGGCTTGAATGGGGAAGCGCTGGTGCGCTTCGTCCGCGATGAGGTGTTTCCGTTCTTTACGGAGGTGGCCGAGCGTTCCGCCTTCAATTTTATGAATGGTGCGCGTCTTTCCATCGATGAACCCACCGTGCTGACCCAAGTGGTGAATCTGGTGGATGGCCTGCGGCTGGATCAGGCGGATGCCGATACCAAGGGCGACCTGTTCGAGCATGTGCTGCGTCAGATCAAGCAGGCCGGTGAACTCGGCCAGTTCCGCACTCCACGCCACATCATTCGCGCCATCGTGGACATGCTCGACCCGAAGATCGGCGAAACCATCTACGACCCAGCCGCAGGGACAGCAGGCTTTCTTGCCGCCGCCTTCAACCATATCCGCCTGGCCAACTCATCGCCCAGCGGAATCAGCGAAGCAGAAGCAGACGGCAAGCTGCAGAAGCGCGGCATCGGCGACAGACTGTCGGCGGCGCAAGTATCCGTGTTGCAAAACAGCACCTTCTATGGCAACGACGTTGATCCAAAGATGGTGCGCCTCGCCACCATGAACCTCACCCTGCGCGGCCTGCCCAACGTGCGCATCCTGTTGCGCAACGTCTTGACTACTACGCTGGGCAACGAGAAGAAGCGCGAACTGGGCTTGCCGTTGGAAGGCTACCACGTCGTGTTGGCGAATCCGCCGTTCTCCGGTCGCGTGGATAAAGACCGCATCGTGGACGAAGTGAAGGTCGGCACCAGTACCGCCACCGAACTGCTGTTCCTGAAATACATGATGGACTGCCTGCGTCCCAGTGGGCGTTGCGGTGTCATCATTCCCGAAGGCGTGCTGTTCGGCTCCACCGGCGCACATAAGGAGTTGCGCCGCCAGTTGATCGAAAACAACACGGTCGAAGCAGTGCTGTCATTGCCCGGTGGTGTGTTCCAACCGTATTCCGGAGTGAAGACCTCGGTGCTGTTCTTCAAGAAAGGCGGCACGACCGACAAGGTGATGTTCCTGCATGCCGATAACGATGGCTACAAGCTGGATGCCAACCACGATACACCGATTGATGCCGACGATCTGCCGATGCTGGCAGATGCCTACCGCAGCCGGGAAGCACGATGGACGGAATGGCAAGCGCATTTCTCCCCTCGCCCGCGGGCGGGAGAGGGGCAGGGAGAGAGGGTTGCGGAATGGACTCAACAATGGTGGTTCGCCGATGCAGTCACTTTGCGCAGCAACGACTTCAACCTTTCTGCCGGACGCTACCGCCCGATGAGCCAAACCGCCGTCGAGCATCGCGACCCGCGCGAACTGCTGGATGAGCTGGCAGCGATTGAGGTGGAGATTGCCGAGGAAGTGGAAGCGTTGCGGGTAGTCTTGGCGGAGCAAGCTGCATGACGCATCAAGCACGTAAGCTAGGCGAAGTGTGCCAAGTCCTTACCGGCGGAACACCATCACGAACGAAGTTGGAATACTTCGGTGGCGGAATACCTTGGGTGAAAATCACTGACATGCTTCAAGGCACGGTGATTTCAACAGATGAGTCACTGACAGCCGCAGGCATCGAGAACAGTAGTGCCAAGCTGATGCCACCTGGCACGGTGCTGATTTCAATTTTTGCCACCATTGGGCGCACTGCGGTTCTTGGAATTGAGGCGGCAACCAATCAAGCGATAGCGGGTGTTGTTCCGAAAGACAATGCCCAACTCGATTCTCAATATCTGCGATATTTTTTAGATTCACAGCACGGTGAGTTGAATCGTGTTGCTCGCGGAGTTGCTCAACCAAATATCAATCAAGGAATACTAAAAGACATTGATGTACCGCTGCCGCCACTCGCTGAGCAACGCCGCATCGTGGATATTCTCTCCCGCGCCGAGGGCATCGTGCGGCTGCGGCGCGAGGCTGAGAAAAAAGCTGCCGAGCTGATCCCCGCATTATTCCTCGACATGTTTGGCGACCCGGCGACAAATCCGAAAGGGTGTCCTTCAGCGCTTCTTGGGGAGTTGTGCGATGTTAAAGGTGGAGGAACTCCATCCAAGAAAAATCCTGCTTTCTGGATTGGAGAAATTCCGTGGGTGTCCCCAAAAGACATGAGTGGTGTGGATGTTATTGAAAATGCGGAAGACCATATTTCTGTGGATGCGGTGAAAAACAGCGCAACAAACTTGATCCCGGTTGGTTCAGTTCTAATCGTTACTCGAAGCGGTGTGCTCAAGCACACAGTGCCTTGTGCAATCACGTCGAGAGAGGTTGCCATAAATCAGGACATAAAAGCCTTTGTGCCGCACAAGGAAATTGCTCCCCATTTTCTTTTGTCTCAATGCCAAATTCGCGCGAAGGAAATTCTTGGCTTGGTACGTGTTGGTGCGACGGTGCAAAATATTGAAACGGAAGCACTGAAGCGTATGCGTTTCATTTATCCAAGCATGGATGATCAGGTTATGTTTAGCGAGAAATGCGAGCAAATTCGCTCTATCCAATCCCAGCAATCCGCCGCCACAGCCAAGGCACAAGCCACCTTCGACGCGCTACTGGCACAAGTGTTTTCTATTAACGGGGGATAGATATTATGTCTTGGGAGGGTTTTGCTTTTTCATTGGTCGGCATTCTTGCCGGGTGGCTTCTCAACGAGATGTCGAAACGCTTCCAACTGAGTCGAGAGCGACGCGCCATCATTGGACGGGCACTATCAAACCTCCTCGCTCTCCATCATCGGGTGCGCGTAATTGAAGGATGCACCGATCACCTTGTCAAACAGTTGTCACTGCCAGAATCCGGTAGGCGAGCATATAAGTCGTCGTTCGAATATGTGCTACCGCAGGGAGATGAATTCGTGACTCGGTATGGGGAAGCGATAGATCAACTTTCCGAGACAGACCCAGTCACTGCATTCGAACTGAGGGAACGAGCAAAAATCTCCCGGCTACTGAGCGCTATCCCGGCAATGGCAACACTTCAGGGGGCGTCTGCCGAAGAAATTTTGTTGGTGGAGAGGCAGCTTAAAGGGATGCTCATTCCAGCTCTTGAAAAAGCGATCAAGGAGCTGGCGCGCTTGCATGATGGTGCCACAAAGCGGCGGGTTAATGACATACTGAAATCCCCACTAACGATTCCATCGGGGATGGAAGACTTGCTCCAGAATGCACAAGCTGAGCATCAAAAGCATCTTGCCGGGCAGGACTCTGAAAATCTAAACTAATTACAGCGGTTGCCGAGGCGCAAGCCACCTTTGACGCGCTGCTGGCTGGCCATATCGTGGGCATCAACGGCAAGCTGGAATTCCCGAGAAAGTTTGTGCTCAACAGGCTGGCTGCACAATAACTCTGGCGCGAAAATCCCCGCCGTCCGGCTTGCTTGGCTTATTTGATTTGTTCGAGCAGTTGCTTGATCTGCGCATGCAGTTGCGGCAGGCTGGTGTGTATGGTTTTCCAGACGATTTCCAAATCAATCTTGAAGTATCCGTGAGAAAGCGCATTGCGCATTTCGTAGGCGAATCCCAACGGAAGATATGAATGTTCCTCGGCAAATCTCGGATGGTAGCGTCCAATGTTGCGTGAGGCTTCGCCGATGATTTCAAAGTTGCGGATGACTGCATCCTGAGTTTTTGTATCTTCCAGGAATGCAACTTCGCTCATGTCTTCAACATAGTGGTGAATGCGCTCAATAGCCTCAATAATGTGGCGGAGGTATTCAGGCAAACGCAGACTGTCGGTCTTGCTCATATCTGCGTGGCCTCTGCAAGAACGCGCTCCCTGAAACTGTCGGGCAGCGCTTTGGGGGTAAGGACATCCACAGATATACCGAGCAGTTTTTTCAGCTCATAGCGGATAGCACCAATATCCATCAGCGTGGTTTCCGATGTGGGTTCGACCAGCAGGTCGAGGTCACTGTCTTCGGTATCGTCCCCGTGCAGCGCAGAGCCAAACACACGCACGTTGGTAACGCGGTGCTTCAGTGCGATGCGGCGGATTTCATCGCGGTGTTGTTGCAGTGCCAAAGAGGGGCGCATAGCATGGTTCCTTTGTAGTTCGCCGCCATTATATCCAACGCGGGGGAGGCTGGTGGATTCGGAATTACACCGCCTTACCAGATTTCGACGGCGATTTTCTATGTTTGCCGCCGGCTTGCGCGGTCAGGTGTTCCGCCTCGGTCAGCAGGAATTGCTTGAACGCCTGCGCAGCGGTGGACAGGCGCTTGCTCTTGCGATGCACGATGTACCAGTGGCGCACGATGGGAAAGTGCTCCACGTTGAGCACGGCCAGCCGTCCGGTCTCCAGCTCCAGTTCGGCGCTGTGCAGCGAGAGTATGCCCAGCCCCATGCCTGCCTGCACCGCTTGCTTGATCGCCTCGTTGGTGCCCATCTCCATCCCGGCATGGAACTTGATGCCGTGCCCGGCGAAGAAGCGCTCCATCGCGCCGCGCGTGCCGGAGCCTTGTTCGCGCAGCAGGAAAGTTTCCTGTTCAAGCCGCTTGAGTTTGACGCGTTTCAGTTTGCATAACGGATGACCGGGAGGCGCGATCACTACCAGCGGGTTTTTCATGAATTGCTGCGCCAGCATTTCGGCGTTTTCCGGCGGTTGGCCCATGATGGCAAGGTCCGTGGCATTGTCGGCGAGCTGCTTGAGTACCGCGTCGCGGTTGGCCACGTTCAAAGTAATATTGATGCTGGGATGACGCTGGCAGAATTTGGCCAGCAGTTGCGGGGTGAAATAATTGGCCGTACTGACCACCGAAATGTTCAGGCGGCCATGCTCCAGACCCTTCATTTCACTGAACAGTACATCCGCATCCGCGAGCTGCTGCGTGATGGCGCAACTGCACTGGAACAGCTCCTTGCCGGCTTCGGTGAGAAAAATTTTCTTGCCCATCTGCTCGAACAGCGGCAGGCCGATATTTTCTTCCAGTTGCTTGATCTGCATGGAAACGGCTGGCTGGCTGAGGTATAGTGCCTTGGCCGCGCGCGAATAACTCAGTTGCCGCGCGACGGTTTCGAATACCTGCAATTGGCGTAAGGTGACATGAAACATGGTGCAGGCATTCTACACCAATATATAAGTGTTGCTTATGGTTCTTATAAAAAAGTTTGACTATTATTTATGATTATGCGGCTTTATAGTTCACCCCATCGCAATTCATATTGTTCATCAACCGGGAGAAAGAAATGGATCAATCAAATCGTTATGCCGATCTGAGTCTGAAAGAGGAAGACTTGATCAAGGGCGGCAACCACGTGCTGGTGGCCTACACCATGGAACCCGCCGCAGGCCACGGCTATCTGGAAGCCGCCGCGCACTTTGCCGCCGAATCTTCCACCGGCACCAACGTGGAGGTGTCAACCACCGACGACTTCACCAAGGGCGTGGACGCGCTGGTGTATAAGATCGACGAGGCCAAAGGCATCATGAAGATCGCCTACCCGATTGATCTGTTCGACCGCAACATCACCGATGGCCGCGCCATGCTGGTTTCCTTCCTGACCCTGGCGATCGGCAACAACCAGGGCATGAGCGACATAAAAAACTCGCAGATGCAGGATTTCTATATGCCGCCGCGCATGTTGCAACTGTTCGACGGCCCCGCCAAGAACATCTCCGACCTGTGGCGCATCCTCGGCCGTCCGGTGGAAAACGGCGGCTACATTTCCGGCACCATCATCAAGCCCAAGCTGGGTCTGCGCCCCGAGCCGTTTGCGCACGCCGCATACCAGTTCTGGCTGGGCGGCGATTTCATCAAGAACGACGAACCGCAAGGCAATCAGGTGTTCTGCCCGATCAAGAAAGTTCTTCCGTTGGTTTATGACTCGTTCAAGCGTGCTCAGGACGAAACCGGTCAGGCCAAGTTGTTCTCCATGAACATTACCGCTGACGACCACTATGAAATGTGCGCGCGCGCCGACTTTGCGCTGGAAACTTTCGGCCCGGATGCGGACAAGGTTGCCTTCCTGGTGGATGGTTTCGTCGGCGGCCCCGGCATGATCACCACCGCACGCCGCCAGTACCCCGGCCAGTTTTTGCATTACCACCGTGCCGGACACGGCATGGTCACATCGCCTTCCTCCAGGCGCGGCTACACCGCGTTTGTGCTGGCCAAGATGTCGCGCCTGCAAGGCGCTTCCGGCATCCATGTCGGCACCATGGGCTACGGCAAAATGGAAGGCGGCAAGGACGACCGCATCATCGCCTACATGATCGAGCGCGATTCCTGCACCGGCCCGTTCTACCATCAGGAATGGTACGGCATGAAGGCCACCACGCCGATCATCTCAGGCGGCATGAATGCGCTGCGTCTGCCGGGTTTCTTCGAAAATCTGGGTCACGGCAACGTGATCAACACCGCCGGCGGTGGCGCCTACGGCCACATCGACAGCCCGGCTGCCGGCGCGATTTCCCTGCGTCAGTCCTACGAATGCTGGAAGGCCGGCGCAGACCCGATCGAATGGGCGAAAGAACATAAAGAGTTTGCCCGTGCCTTCGAATCGTTCCCGAACGATGCTGACAAACTGTATCCCGGCTGGCGCCAGAAGCTGGGCGTTCACAAGTAAGCTGAACGTTCAGGTTGAATAGAAAAAAGCCCCTGTCATTCGACAGGGGCTTTTTGTTTGGAACATATCTTTTGATTACTGCTCCTGGCTTGGCGCGCCCCAAGAGATAAACCCTGGGCACTGGGAAGTTGTGATTCCCTATCATTCAGATTGTTGCCTGAAAACATCCTGACCGTCACCACCATCATTAACGGCCACCACCGGAACCGCCCTGACTGCCACCTTGCTCTGCTCTTGGCCGGTCCGGACCGCGCCCATCACGCTTTGGGAAACATACCCGAAGAGATTCTGGATCCTGCGCATTTTGCACACAATCAAGGCGTTCCTGCATCTTGCCGATTCGATCCTGGATCCGTTGAGCTAATTTCTGCTTCATGTCCTCGAAATGCTCCTGGCGGTGTTGCGGGTTTTGTTGCGCACCTTGCCCACCCTGTTGCTGGGTGGGCTATTGTGCCATTGCCCCAAAAGACGCCATCGCCAATGCAATCGTGCTGATCACCGCTATTTTCTTTTTCATGGTTTTCTTTTCCCATGGATTGCTACACGCTGTCCAAGCTAGGCTTATTTCCCGATTTTTTTACTGACGGCATTTTCTTGGCTGTTGAGCGTGCGCTGTTCCTGCTTGGTGATATGTCCGCCGTTCTGGCTGGCCATGTTTCGTTCTTCCTGGCGAATCTGGCGATCTTCCTTATGCAGTTTCGCTGCCTCGCCCTTGCTCATCTCGCCTTCTTTCACTTCCCGGTGGATGCGTTTGTTCTGATTGTTGAGCCGATGGTTCACTTCATGGCGTCGCGGGTGGGTTTTGTTGAACTTGGATTCATCAGCCATGGCTGTAGTCATTCCAACAGCGAAGACAGCCAGCAGAGCGATAGCAACCGATTCCCCAGCATTCTCTTGATTAAACATGTTCTCTCATTTAGTAAAGTTGTATGTCATTACTCTTGTCACGCCACATATAACGAATGACCAGCGATTCAGATGGCTGGAATGTGTAACTGATTTGTAACAAGTTCGTCTTCGCAGGTTGAGTTACTGTATCTATGTATTTCCGGGTATCGCAATCTGCATGTCAACGATCAACTTTCTTTTCCCGACGCCGTTCCTGCTGACGGTTTTGGTTGGCGTGTTCTTCTGCCTTGTTACCGCCCCCCCTTTGCATCATTTCACGGTGCTGCTGACGAGGCGCGTGCATTCCACCCTCTTTCTCCTCGCGGCGGCGCATAGCCTCCATACGCCCGGCCCCCAGCTTCTGCCCGGCCTGTTGTTCCATCCGATTCCCACGAATCTCCTTGCGTCTTTCCGCCATTCGCTCCTGCTGGCGCAAACCGCCTTGATGTCCCCTGGCTTGTTTGGCACGCCCAGCGTGAATTTCCTGCAACCGCTTGATGCGCTTTTCGCGCATCTGCTCCATATGGCTGCGGAAGAACTCCTTGCGTTGCTGGATGCGTTGCTCGATCTTCAGTTTGCGTAGCGCCAAGAAGCGCGGTCGCTGTGCCAGGAAGATTGGAGCCACCGCCCGGCCACTTGGGGCAAAGGCGAATTTCCCGGGAATCACCTCGGCCTCGCCTTGCAATGTTTTTAATACTGTGGCGCCTTCATTGACGGTGTCGTAGGTGCCCGGCTCATCGCCGTCGCCCTTGTCGATCACGGCGGTCTCATGGTCGGTGCCCCGGATGCCGATGGTGGCGTTAGGCGTGATGATGAGATAGGCCGATGAATTGTGCTTGCCGACCCAGCCGGTGACGGAACGTATCGCCCCCTTGAACAGCGACATGAAAATCTTGTCGGCAGAGCTACTCTCGGCCTTGTATTGGTCCACGCGAAACACGGTGTCCGGACGGATGGCGACAATGCCGCCATCCTCGGTGACTAGATGCACCTCGCCGTCCGGGCCGGAGTTGATGGTCTGTTCCTCGTAAATCTTCTGGCCGACGATGACGGGAGTGGACTTGCCGGAATTGTCCGATACGTAGGCGCTGCCAGAGAGGGCATCAACGGTGCCGAACAGTTCTGCCGCATAAGCGGCATGGCAAAACATCAGCGCCATCAGAAATACAAATAGCTTCCGCAATTCCCTCTCACCAAGCCTTTTCATCTTCGGAAACCAATACTCTATCCAGCAAGCCGGATGTGGAATTGGCACTCGCGCCCTAATCCAGTGCCGGCAAGCGGGTTTAGGCTGACTGTTGCTTATTTCAGCTTTTCAATACCCATCATTTTGAGGAGGCTCTTTTCATAGAATGGATCTGAAGAGCCTTTCTTTATCTTGCGAATGAAATATTTTTCAAATGCAATTTTGGCCAAATGCACCCACTTCCCCTCCGAAAACCAGTTTACGTTGCGCGGCGGAATCTGCGGCAATGCCACAAAGGCGATTCCGGTATCGCCGAAATCTGCCAGACAAACCGCATTCCAGGTCGCCTTGTTATCCGCCGGTTTGCCGTTTAATTCGGCGTGAATGTTTTCCACGGTTGCCGTCACCATGGATTCAATCATATAGCCGGTTTTGGGTGTGCCGGTCGGCACCGGAGTGGGTTCAACCGGCGGAATGGCCACGCATACGCCCACCGCGAAGATATTTTTGTACTTGGGATTACGCTGGTGTTCGTCCACGATGATGAAGCCGCGCGCCTGGGTCAGCCCCTCAATACCAAATACTGCATCCACACCCTTGAAGGCGGGCAGCATCATGCTGTAGGCAAACGGCAACTCGTGCTTCTTTTTTTCGATGCCCGTTTCGTCAACTTCCGTGACGTACATCTTGCCCGCTTCGACCTTGGTGACCTTGGCGTTGCAAATCCACTTGATGTGCTTGTCGCGCATGGCAGATTCGAGCATGCCTTTGGAATCTCCCACGCCGCCCAAACCCAAGTGACCGATATAGGGCTCGGCAGTCACAAAAGTTATCGGCACCTTGTTGCGTATCTTGCGGCGGCGCAAATCGGTTTCCATGATAAAGGCGTATTCGTAAGCCGGGCCGAAGCAGGACGCGCCCTGCACTGCGCCGACGACAATCGGGCCGGGATTTTTCGTGAAATGTTCCCACTCGTCATGTGATTTCATGGCGTGATCCACGTTGCAAACCGAATAGGTATAACCGCCATTCGGCCCGAGTCCCTCGACTTCTTCGAAGGCCAGCTTGGGTCCGGTGGCAATCACCAGATAATCGTAATCAACCATTTGCCCGTCGCCAAGTTCAACCTGATTTTTTTCCGGATGCACGCGCTTTACCCCTGAGGAGATAAAGTTGATGCCCTTGCGTTCCAGATAGGCGCGTACCGGAAATTCTATATCCTTGCGGGTGCGCCATTTCACGCCCACCCAGGGGTTCGACGGCGTAAAGTGGAAAGTCTCGCCGTTCGAGATGACCGTCACCTTGTCGCCCTTGCGGATTTTTTCCTGCATTTCGTAGGCTGCCGGCATACCGCCGATCCCTGCACCCATGATTACAATATGTGCCATGTTGCGCCTCCTCATTCGGTTGATTTACGGAATGACTTCATTCCTTATAATCCTGCATGCAACGACTATTTCAGCTGGTATGACAACGCTCTGTTGTTAATAGCGCGGCGGCGCATCATCGCTACCGGAAATGTTTTGTTCGGTTGTAAACAAAACTGCCGCTTTAACCCTTGAAGACAAATTAAGTTTGTTCAAAATATGGCGAACATGCTGTTTTACGGTGTCATAACTGATCGCCAGCGTTTGGGCGATGGCTTTGTTGCTTTCCCCGCGCGCCAATAATTGCAGTATTTCCCGTTCACGCTCGGTGAGTAATTTGAGGGAACTCTTCGGCTCCTGATCCTGCTGGTCACCGCGCAACATCTCGATCATTTTGATGGTCATGGTGGGAGCGACGACCAGTTCACCTGCCGCAACCCGCCGAATGGCATCAACGACATCTTCGGGCGCCATATCCTTGAGCAGATAGCCGCGCACGCCCGCGCGTATCGCGTTGGTCAGGTCAACCTCGGAATCGCTCATGGTCAGGATAACAGCGGGTATCGAGCAGCCTTCCCGGCGAATTTGTTCCAGCATGGCCAGGCCATCCAGAGGTTTCATGCGCAAATCCATAATTAACAGATCGGGTTGTTCACCCAATAGCACGCGCAGCCCATCGAGATCACCCGTTGCGCCAAGGACAGCAAAGCCATAGCAACTGCCGAGCAGTTCACTCAACCCGCTCCGGCACAGGCTTTGATCGTCAACCAGGACAATTTTCAACTTTTCACTCATTAGCCGCTCTCCAGCCTGACAATGGCGCAGGAAAAAATAACTGCACGCGTGTGCCGAAACCCTTTGAGCTTTCTACTTTTATTTCGCCACCGATACGTTGTGCCCGCTCGCGCATGATCATTATCCCATAGTGCCCTTCAACAGGCGTGAAAGTACCTCCCCCACTGCCGTTATCCTCAATAGTAAAGATGTAGTAATCATGGGTGTAATCTACAATCAGGCGTGCATGTGTCGCGCCGGAATGGGTGGCAATATTGGCCAGCGCTTCCCGCACTATGTGGTACACCTGAATTTCGTGTTCGAGGGGTAATTCGAGATCGGCTGCCCGATTGGTGTATTCGAGCGCAATATCATTTCGATGACAAAATTGCCCAGTCAGGGTCTGCAGGGCATGCAGCAATCCTGCAGGATCCATTGTGCAACGGAAATCAGTAATTAATTCACGCGCTGTTTTTTGACCCTTCTCCAGAGCCTCATCAATATCGCGCGCGTACTTGTCTGCCATGAGTTCATTGCGTGTCCGTATGGATTCAATTAACAAACTCGTGCGCATCCGTGCATATACCAGCGTTTGTGCCAATGAGTCATGAATCTCATTGGCGATCGATTGTCGTTCGGCAATCAGCTCGGCCCGTTTAGCCTCGCGATTTAATTTGTTATGCTCGATGATGGCGCTCAGCAGCCTGGCGAATGCCAGAACAGTTGCCGAAACACGATCAGATGTTTCTTGCGGGGTGTTGAAAAACAGGGTGAGAATTCCGATTGGATTTTCAGGGGAACTATGGCTTTCAAGCGGGGCGGCAATCGTCGATTTAAACTGACAGCTGAAATTATGGCACCCCTGCCGTATTATGCATTCACTGATGTCAGATGAATAAATGCCGCGCCCGATAGCCGCTTTGCCGCGCACTTCACAATCCAGATCAACGATACTCCCGGCTTCAAGCATTTTGGCGGGCAAGCCGACCGAGCTGATGATGTGCAGGGTTTGGCCATGGGGGGGCAGTATCCGAACCACTCCGGCGGTCGCCTGTACCGTGCCGATGAGCACCTCAAGAAATTCTTCCAGTAGAGGTTTAAGATCATCTACCCGAGAGGCAGCAGGCGCAAGCATTTTGCACGTTGCGGCACTTTCGCCTGTTCCAGGGGGAATAAAATCAGCATCGCCCGCCCACGCAAATTTTGCGTGAACCGGATTCTCTACCGGGCTTGTTTTTTTACTCATAAATTCAACAAAGTGATTTGTTAAATTCCGCTTGTTTAGAAGGTTCCCCTAAGTGTGAGGATGCCGGATTGTCCAGGGGATGCTGCATTTTCCTGAATGGCATAAAACATAACGAGTCGATGAATTTTCCCCAAGCCAACATGTTGGAAAGTATACCCCCATTCGGGTTATATTGTTGCACCCCCGTTGTGGTTATAGACACAAAAACCACCAATTGGGCTTAATGGGAGCATTGCAAGTTGACCGTAACAGCCAACACCGGATGCTCGTGGAACGCGACAATACAAAATGAAAATCTGCATCGTCTCCGACAGTCATGATCGTGCAGGGCCGCTCGCCGCGGCTGTGGCCGAGGCGCAAGCGGCCGGGGCGCAGGCTGTCATCCATTGCGGCGATCTGATCGGTGCGAATACCCTGCGTGAATCCATCAAGCTCGGGATGCCGCTGCACGTGGTGCATGGCAACAATCTCGGCGATCCGATGGCGATGCACAAACTGATGGCAAAGTCTGGTGGATTGCTCACCTATCATGGACAGGATGCGGAGCTGGAACTCGGCGGCCGGCGCATCTTCGCAACCCACTATCCGCACTACGGCCGCGCGCTGGCCTGCACCGGAGATTACGACCTGGTTTGCTGCGGCCACAGCCATGTCGCGGAGATTGCCTGGCAGCCCAACATTAAAGGCGGCCAGACTTTGCTGGTCAACCCCGGTTCGGTTTCCGGCATCGGCACGCCCGGCGTGGAGGAGGCGTTCACCTGGATATTGGGCGATCTGACCAGCATGGCTTTTGAAATTCATACGCTGGAGCACTGACCATGTGCATGGCTCAGCACTACAGCAATCATTTCCGACGGAGGCTCGCGTGATGGATTCAATCGCAACCAACCAGACCATCCTGGTCGTGGGCGGCGGGATAGGCGGCATGACCGCGGCGCTGGAAGCCGCCGAATGCGGCAAGCAGGTGATACTCGTCGAGCGCAATGCGACCCTGGGCGGCCGCACCGCGCGGATGAACCGCTATTTCCCGAAGATGTGTCACCCGACCTGCGGACTGGAGATCAACCTGCGCCGCCTGAAGGGCAACCGCAACGTGCGCGTGATGACGATGGCCGAGGTGAGCAGAGTGGCCGGACAGCGCGGCGACTACACGGTGACGCTGCAACTGGCTCCGCGCTATGTCAATGCAAACTGCACCGCCTGCGGCGATTGCGCTGCCGCAGTCGAGGCGGAGATTCCGAACCCTTACGAATATGGCCTGAGCAAGATGCGCGCGGCCTATCTGCCGCATGCGATGGCGTATCCGATGCACTATGTGCTCGACCCTTCGATCATCGGCACAGCGGATGCGGAGAAAGCCAAGGCAGCCTGTAAATATGACGCAATTGACCTCGGCATGCAGGCCGAGACGGTCGAGCTGAAGGCGGGCGCGATCGTCTGGGCGACCGGCTGGAAGCCTTACGACGCGTCCAGAATTCAGCCTTATGGTTATGACCGTTTCGCCAACGTGATCACCAGCCTGGAATTTGAGCGGCTCGCCGACCCGCACGGCCCGACCGGCGGCAAGCTGCTGCGTCCTTCCGATGGCAGGGAAGCGAAGAACATCGCCTTCATCCAGTGCGCCGGTTCGCGTGATGAAAACCATTTGCGCCATTGCTCGCGCATCTGCTGCATGGCCTCGCTCAAGCAGACGCATTACGTGCGCGAGGCTCATGGCGAATCCGGAAAATCGACGATCTACTATATCGATATCCGCGTCATAGACCGGCTCGAGGATTTTTACCAGAAAGTGCAGCAGGATGCGACGGTCAGTTTCGTTAAATCCAAGGTTGCCAACATCGTCGAAGACAAGGATGGCAACCCGGTGCTGCATGGTGTGGATACCGAGGGTTATCACCGCTATGCCACGGCGCATGACCTGGTCGTGCTGGCAGTCGGCATGGAGCCGGAGACCAACGGCATCAAGCTGCCGGACGACATGCTGCTCGACTCATCGGGTTTTATCGAAGGGTCAAATGTTTCGTTGGGGGATGAGGGCATGTTCGGAGCGGGTGCCGCAACCAGCCCGCTCGACGTGAATCGCTCGGTGCAAAGCGCCACGGCGGCGGCATTGCGCGCGATACAGATTGTCCATAAAACATCGACTGTCGAAAGCAAGTAATGGATACCTCGAGAAATTCAGATTTTCGGGATGCAGCGCAAGGCGCACGGCGCGCAGCGACCGAGACATATCGAATGGATAGGCGACAGAGCGAGCACCGTGCAACGCCGCGATGCGCCCGAAAAATGAATTTATTGGGGTATCCAAATGAGTGAGATGAAAACCGCCGCCTACATCTGTTCAGGCTGTGGCCTGGGCGACCAGCTGGACATTCCGCAACTGGGCAAGATCGCGCTGAAGGAAGGCAAGATGGCGCTGGTGCGCGACCACGCCTTTCTGTGCAACAGTGAAGGCGTGCAGATGATCCGCGACGACATCGAGAAGGAAGGTGTTACGCACATCTGCATCGCCGCCTGTTCGCGCCGCGCCAAGACCGAGGCTTTCCATTTTCCGGCAGTAGCGATGACCCGCGCCAACCTGCGCGAAGGCGTCATCTGGGTGGTCGCCGAGGGCAGCGAACATGACGAAGTGCGCCAGGAAATGGCCGACGACTACGTGCGCATGGGCTGCGCCGAACTGAAGAAGGTCAAGCTGCCGCAGGGCAACCCGGACACTACCCGGCAGAAAAACATCCTCGTGGTCGGCGGCGGCATGTCCGGCCTCACTGCCGCATTCGAGGCCGCCGAGACCGGCTACGAAGTGGTCATCGTCGAGAAGCAGGCGCAGCTCGGCGGATGGGCCAACAAATTGTGGAAGCGAGTGCCGTTCAATGCCCCCTATGCCGAGCCGCAGGATACCGGCGTTGCCGGACTCGTTGCCAAGGTGAGTGCGCATCCGCACATCAGGGTGCACCTTAATTCGACTGTCGCTGAAACAGCTGGTGCGCCGGGCCGCTTCAGCGTCAAGGTGGCGCAGGAGTCCGGCGCGGTGACGGAAGAATCGGTCGGCGCCATTGTTCAGGCGACCGGTTTCACCACTTACGACATCGCCAAATTGCCCGAACTGGGCGGTGGCCAGGCCAACGTGGTGGATCAGGCGGGCCTCGAAGCTCTGGCGCAAACCGCCAATGGCGGCGTGCTCAAACGCGCCGACGGCAAGGAAATAAAATCCGTGGTGTTCCTGCAATGCGCCGGGCAGCGCGACGAAACCGGCAAGCATCTCGCCTACTGTTCCGGCCACTGCTGCGCCACCAGCATCAAGCAGGCGATGTATTTCAAGGATGCCAATCCCGATACGGACACCGTGGTGCTGTACACGGATTTGCGCGTGCCGGGTATGGGCGAGGATTTCTACCGCAGCGCCCAGAGCAAGGGTGTCCTCTTCACCAAGGGCAAGGCCAGTGGGGTTGAAGCAGTTGGTGATAGCTGCAAGGTGAACTTCAGGGATCTGATTCTGGATGAAGACACTACGCTCGATGCCGATCTGGTCGTGCTGGCTACCGGCCAGGTGCCGAGCGCCGGGGTGAACCTCGATGCCTGGGACAAGGTCGTCAGCGAAGCCGATGGCGGCTCGGAAGCGGCCAAGCAGAACAAGTCTGAAATGCAGAGGACTTCCATACTGAATCTGACTTACCGGCAGGGGCCGGACATGCCCCAGTTCAAGTACGGCTTTGCCGATTCGCATTTCATCTGCTTCCCCTACGAGACGCGCCGCACCGGCATCTATGCTGCCGGGCCGGTGCGCCGCCCGATGGACATGCTGCAGGCCACCGAGGACGCCACCGGCGCCGCGCTCAAGGCCATTCAGGCCGTCGAGAATGCCAGCCTCGGGCGCGCCGCCCATCCGCGCTCCGGCGACCTGTCCTTTCCGATGGTGCGGCTGGAAGGCTGCACCCAGTGCAAACGCTGCACGGTGGAATGCCCATTCGGCGCGATTGATGAGGACGAACGGCGCTTCCCGGTATTCAACGAACAGCGTTGCCGCCGCTGCGGCACCTGCATGGGCGCCTGCCCGGTGCGGGTGATTTCATTCGAGAATTATTCGGTGGACACCGTGGGCAGCCAGCTCAAGGCAGTGGAAATCCCGGATGAATTCTCGGAGAAACCGCGTGTCCTGATCCTGGCCTGTGAAAACGATGCTTACCCGGCGCTCGATATGGCGGGCCTGTCGCGCATCGTCTACTCGGCCTTCGTGCGCATCATTCCGGTACGCTGCCTCGGCTCGGTGAACACCATCTGGATCACCGACGCGCTGAACTCCGGTTACGACGGCGTGATGATGATGGGCTGCAAAAAGGGCGATGACTACCAGTGCCACTTCGTCAAGGGATCGGAGCTTGCCGGCTACCGCATGGGCAAGATCGGCGACACGCTGACCCAGATGGGGCTGGAGCCCGAGCGAGTGTCCAGTTATGAGGTGGCGATCACCGATAACGCCCGCGTGGCAAAGTTCATCAACGAATATGTCGCGCAGCTGGTGGAGATGGGGCCTTCGCCGATGAAGGGCTTCGCTTGAGGAAAATATCAACCACGGATTAACCCGGATGGACACAGATAATAAACAAATTGCACAGCGCGTTAAATGTACCCGGAAAGTTCATAAAGAACTCACGGAAGCAATTGGTTTTGCCCTGTCTAATCCGATAGACACAATGTCCCCTCCCCTTTGCAGGGGGAGGGCTAGGGAGGGGGTAGACCCGCAGCATTTCCGCCGTGCTTACCCCCATCCTAACCTTCCCCCTGCCAGGGGGAAGGGACAGTTTGGTTCTGGTTTTATCCGTGTGAATCCGTGTTCATCCTTGGCTAGTTATGTTTTTGGGGATAAATCATGAGCGATCACAATCAGCATGCCGTTGCCCATTACCGCAACAACTTCCTGAGGGAGGTCGAGGATCGCGTCGAGGATGGCGAGTGGGTCAAGATGTGCATGCAGTGCGGCGTGTGCGCCGGTTCCTGCCCGTTCGGCCCGCACTGGGAACATTCGCCGCAGAAAATTTTCATGATGATCCGCGCCGGCAAGCGCGAAGAGGTGCTGGCTTCCGATTCCATGTGGATGTGCACTTCCTGCTACAACTGCATCGTGCGCTGCCCGAGGAAACTGCCGATCACCCATATCATGCACGGCCTGGCGCATTATGCCCACCGGCTGGGAGTCGCACCGAAAGGCCAACCCACGCGCGAGGTCGCCAGGCTGTTCTGGAACAATCTGGCCAGGAGCGGACGGGTCAACGAACTCAGGTTCTCTCTGGCGATGTATTTCAAGGACGGTTTTGTGCAGGGCATCAAGAACTCGCTGGCGATGCAGGGAATCGGCATCGGATTGATGAAGGCCAAACGCCTTAATCCGATGGAGATACTGGGCGGACACAAATGCAGGGACAAGGACGGCATCCACAAGATGATTGCCAAGGCGCGCGAAATCGAAGAGCGCAAGCAGGGCTTCACTTCCTGAGGTAATGGGTACAGTCATGACTAAAAAACAATATGCGTTCTACCCCGGATGCTCCTCGCAGAAGGGCGCTTCGGCATCGAATTTCGCCACCTCGATCGAAGTGATGTGCGAGAAACTGGGCATCCAGCTCAACGAGATTCCCGACTGGAACTGCTGCAGCGCATCCATCGGCTACGGGGATGGCGGCCTGTTGCCGCGTCTGGTGCTCAATGCCCGCAATCTGGCCTTGGCCGAGCAGCATCTGCCGGGGCAGGATATGGTTTCCGGCTGTCCGGCCTGCTGGCTGTCCACCCGCGAGACGGCAGAAAAGCTGCACGAATCCGGCAGTCTGATGGCCGAGGCCAACGAGGCGCTCAAGGAAGCGGGGCTGAGTTTCAAGGGCACGGTCAGGGCGCGCCACATCGTCGAAGTGCTGGTTGAGGATGTGGGCTTTGCGGGCATGAAACAGCCCGTCGTCAAACCGCTGGAAGGCATGAAGATCGCGGGCTACGTCGGCTGCCAGACCAATCGTCCGTTCGGCATCGCCGGAGAATCTTTCGAGAACCCGCAGTATCTCGACAAGATGATCGAAACCGTGGGGGCGGAGCCGGCCAGCGGTTATGAGCAGAAGGTGACCTGCTGCGGCGGCGCGCTGGCCTTTTCCGAGCCGGACAAATCGCAGAAGCAGATTCGCGACATCGTCGAATCCGCCTACGACCACGGCGCGGAGATGATTGTCACGCCCTGCCAATTGTGTCAGGCCAACGTTGAGATTTACCAGTCCGAAATCAATAAAAAACAGGGGACGAAATTCGCCATGCCGGTGGTGTACTACTCGCAACTGCTGACGGTGGCCTACGGCGGCAGCCTGAAACAAGCCGGTTTGGACGGGCACGTCATTCAGCCGGAAAAACTACAGCAAATCGCGGTGCGGCAAAAATAGTCAATGTAAACGGTTTGTCCTTTAATGTACTCAATATTGTCTTCCCCGCACGATTGCAGATTTTGTTTTGATCTTGATTTTAATAACTTGCTGGAAATACTTGACGGTAGCCACAACTGAGACGACAACATCATGAAGAAAAAATATATCGAATATAAATTGCTGGTTTGTGCAGCTCTATGCTGCTTTTCTCTTGTGGGCGGTGCTTGGGCGAGTAATGCGGACAAACTGATCAAGGCCTGCGAGAACTGCCATGGCAAAGGTGGTGCCAGCACAGAATCCGATACACCAATCATTGGCGGATATTCTGAGGAATTCATCATCCATAACCTGACGTCATACAAGAATAATGAAAGAGATTGCCCCGAGACCCAATACCGTTCAGGGAGCAAGAAGGGAACAAGAACCGATATGTGCCAAGTGACCAAGAACCTGAATGACAATAACATGACGCAGATTGCCCGGTTTTTTGCGAAGCAGAAGTTTGTCCGCGCCAAGCAGAAGTTTGATCCGGTATTGGCAAAGAGAGGCAAGGAAATACACGAGACGTACTGTGAAGTATGCCACTCTGAAGGTGGGACCGTTGCTGCTGACGGCACCGGCATGCCGGCAGGCCAGTGGATGCCATACCTTATACAGGCGTGCGAGGAATTCCGTTCCGATAAGCGCCCAATCCCCAAACCGATGAAGCTGATCATAGACAAGCTCGATAAGGCTGACATTGAAGCACTTATCAATTACTACGGTAGCTTTCAATGAGACATGTGTGTTGCGGTCACCATTAGAAGTGACTGAAATATATAATAAAAAAGTAAAATAACCCTAATGAGCCATCTCTATGCTACCTTTGTTGGTTATGCTTTCCGCCAGAAACATATTGCACTCTTTGACAGAGTGAGGAAGGCGGATGCAACAACTAGAACAAGGCTACGGGATATATGGCTGGGGGCGAATCAAGCGCTATGCTAGCCGGATGGAAACCATCAGCGAAGAGGC